>DKXD01000046.1:21257-21490 GCA_002492075.1 Ruminococcaceae bacterium UBA7135 | reverse complement strand
CCCCGCCCGCGGCTTATCGTTATACAGAGGCTAGGCTGTCTAAAATCGCCAACGAAATGACCTCCGATATAAACAAAAAGGTCGTTGATTTCCAGACGAACTATGACGATAAGCTGCTGGAGCCTGTCGTTTTGCCGTCGCGCTTTCCCAATCTTCTTGTGAACGGCTCTAATGGTATCGCCGTCGGAATGGCTACAAACGTGCCGCCGCACAACCTTACCGAGGTCATTGAC
>DKXD01000046.1:18353-20948 GCA_002492075.1 Ruminococcaceae bacterium UBA7135 | reverse complement strand
CACAACCTTACCGAGGTCATTGACGCTCTGCTGTTGATGATAGACAATCCCGAAGCGACTATCGAGGACGTTATGGGCTGCATAAAGGGTCCCGATTTCCCAACGGGCGGCGTTATTATGGGCTACAGCGGAATTCGCTCGGCGTACTACACGGGGCGCGGCAAGATTATTCTGCGCGGCAAGACCGAAATAGTCGAGGAAAACAACCACACCCGCATAATTATTTCGGAACTTCCGTATATGGTGAATAAGGCGCGTCTGCTTACTAATATCGGCGATCTTATGCGTGATAAGCGCATAGACGGCATTTCATTTTGCCGCGACGAGTCGGACAGAAACGGTATGCGCATAGTTGTGGAGCTTAAAAAGGACGCAAACGCTAATGTTGTTTTAAACAAGCTGTTTTCTTATACGCAATTGCAGGATACCGTAGGCGTTATTATGATAGCGCTTGTGGATGGTCAGCCGAAAACTCTCACGCTTATGGAGATGCTGCAGTGCTACCTTGATCATCAGATCGACGTGGTAACGCGGCGCACGAAGTTTGACCTTGACAAGGCAAAGGAGCGCGAGTATATTCTCGAGGGCTTGATGATCGCGATCGACTTCATTGACGAGGTTATCGCGATACTCCGTTCAAGCAAAAACATTCCCGAGGGCAAGGAGCGTTTGATAGAGCGCTTCAAGGACGTTGACGTTTCAAGTACGGGACTGTTTTCGACCACTACTTACTCGCTTACCGAGGTTCAGGCGGACGCTATTGTTAAGATGACCTTGGGCGCTCTTACTGGAATGGAAAAGAGCAAGGTACAAGACGAGCTTCTTGAAAAGCGTGAGCTTATCAAGTCCATGGAGGAGCTGCTCGGCGACAAAAGCAAGTTGGAACATCTTATCGGCGAGGAGCTTTCCGTTATCAAGAAAAAGTACGGCGACGAACGCCGCACAGCTATTGAGCCTGTCAGCGGAGAAGTCGATATCGAAGATCTTATCCCCGAGGAGGAATGTGTCGTTACATTTACCAAGATGGGCTACATCAAGCGCCAGCCCGCCGAGGTCTACAATATTCAAAAACGTGGCGGACGCGGTGTTTCCGGAATGAAGCAGCGTGACGAGGATTTCGTTGACAGTATGTTTATCGCGTCTTCTCACGAAAATATTCTGTTTATCACCAACAAGGGCAATATGTTCCGCCTGAAGTGCTATCAGATACCCGAGGGCAGTAAGCAGTCGCGCGGCACAAATATTGTAAATATTCTTCAGCTCTCGGAGGGTGAAGAGGTCGCCGCGATGATGACAACTATCGATTTTGCGGATAATAAATATTTTGTGTGTCTTACGAAAAACGGTCTGTGTAAGCGCACTCGGCTTTCCGAGTTCAAGAATATCCGCAAGGGCGGTTTACGCGCGATAACGCTAAACGAAAACGACGAGATAGCGGGCGGGTTCCTTACCGAGGGCGACTGCACTGTTATGGTCGCTACAAAAAACGGCGCGGCTATTCGTTTTGACGAGAACGATATCCGCGTTATGGGAAGAACGGCTCGCGGTGTTCGCGCAATAAAATTCCGCGGGGATGATTATATTGTAGGCGTTACTAAGATATTTGATGACAGTGCCACCATACTTACCGTTACCGATAAGGGTATGGGCAGACGGTGCGCGGTCGGGAGTTATCGGTTGCAGCACAGGGGCGGTCTGGGTCTTAAGAACTACCCCGTTTCCGAGGAGAAAGGCGCTGTTATCGGTATCCGTACTCTTGGTCCAGATGACGATGTTATTCTTATTTCGGCGGACGGTGTTATCATCAGAATACGCGCCAATGATTTGCGCGTTATGGGGCGCACGGCTTCGGGCGTTCGCGTAATGCGGCTTGGCGAAAACGACCGCGTTGTTACTTTCTCGCGCACTCCGCACGATGATGAAGAAAAGACCGATGAGGTTGAAACGGTTTCCGAGGAGGAGGTCGAGGCTTCTCTTAAAGAGGACGCCGAGGAGGTCATCGTTGACGAGCCTGTGGATGAGGACGATACCGAGGACAGCGGCGAGGAGATATCCGACGATTCGGAGGAATAATTTGGTTTTTATAGTTTTCCCGAACAGTGTTCGGGAAAATTTTATTCCTGCTTCTGTTTGTGTGTTTTATGGAAAGGGGTAGTTATATGGATTTCTGCGGGTTGTCTGAGGAATTTCTTGAGGACGCGAAACGATATGGCACATACGACCCGAATATTCCGTTTCAATTCCGAGTTATGGCGAAAGTGCTTATGGCGAACGATTACGATACCGCGCGCAGGCTGCTTGAAGCAAATAAGGGTGAGTTTGAGGGTAAGTACAGCTATATGGTTTTGGACAATGCGGTTGAGATGTGCCTTAATATTACTATCGAGCATAACATTGACGGTCGGAGTGTCAAGAAACCCATTCCCGAAACGGTTGATTTTATTGAATATCTTTTAAAAAACGGAGCAAATCCGAATTTACCGAAGCATTTTAATCAATTTGAGCATTTAAAAGATCTTGAAGAGGACGGCAGTCATCAGTGCCGCTGCGAGTTTGATTGCTCCGAAATAAAGAAGCTGTTAAGCAGATATATGT
>DKXD01000046.1:1336-18052 GCA_002492075.1 Ruminococcaceae bacterium UBA7135 | reverse complement strand
ATCAATGTTCCACGTGGAACATTCAGGAAAGGAACTGTTTTAATGAGCATAGATTATACTCTTGAGGAATATGACGTCTGCGTTATCGGTGCGGGTCACGCGGGCTGCGAAGCGGCTTTAGCTGCTGCTCGGCTTGGAATGAAAACCGCGATATTCACACTGTCGCTCGACTGTATCGCGAATATGCCGTGCAATCCTTGCATAGGCGGCTCGGCAAAGGGACAGATAGTCTGCGAGATAGACGCGCTTGGCGGCGAAATGGGAAAAGCCGCCGACGCGACATTTATCCAGTCGCGCGTGCTTAACAAGGGAAAAGGTCCTGCTGTTCACTCTTTGCGCGTTCAAAGCGACCGAGTGAAGTACCATATCTATATGAAACAGGCGCTTGAAAAAACTCCGAACGTATACATAAAGCAAGGCGAGGTGACGGCAATCGACGTCGAGGACGGCGAGGTTAAAGCCGTGCGGACAAAGCTGGGCGCGATTTATCCGTGCAAGGCGGCGATAATCACGACGGGAACCTATCTCAACGGCAAAATACATATCGGTGAGTTGAACTACTCGGCGGGACCCGACAATGTGCTTCCCTCGACTGAGCTTACCGAGTGTCTGAAAAAGCTCGGGATCTCTATGCGGCGCTTTAAGACGGGAACTCCCGCGCGGGTACACAAGCGTTCGATAGACTTTTCGGTTATGGAGCGGCAGGACGGCGACAGCGAGATAATGCCGTTTTCGTTCGACAATGAAATGGAACTGAAAAACTCGGCTGAGTGCTATGTCACCTATACGAACGCCGAAACTCACCGAGTGATTCTCGCGAACCTTGACCGTTCGCCGCTGTATTCGGGAAGAATAGAGGGAATAGGACCGCGCTATTGTCCGTCGATAGAGGACAAGATAGTCCGTTTTAAGGATAAGGAGCGGCACCAACTGTTCGTGGAGCCTATCGGTCTTGACACCGACGAGTATTATTTGCAGGGTATGAGTTCGTCGCTGCCCGAGGACGTTCAGGTGAAGTTTCTTCGGACAATAAAGGGCTTGGAAAACGTTGAGATAATGCGTCCCGCTTACGCTATCGAATACGATTGCTGTGACCCCTTGGAGCTTTCGCCGACGCTTGAATTTAAGAATATTTCGGGATTATACGGCGCGGGGCAGTTCAACTGCACAAGCGGCTATGAAGAAGCGGCTTGTCAAGGGCTTGTTGCGGGAATAAACGCTGCAAGAAAAATTGAGAAAAAAAGTCCGCTGATATTGGATCGCGCAAGCTCTTACATTGGAACGCTTATCGACGATCTTGTAACGAAAGGGTGCAGCGAGCCATACCGCATGATGACTTCGCGAAGCGAATATCGCTTGATACTGCGGCAGGATAACGCGCCCGAGAGATTGTTATCAATCGGACATGAGATAGGGCTTGTTTCGGACGAGCGTTTTCTGAAGTTTGAAGAGGATCAAGCCGCGCTGAACAGGGAGATCGAACGAATAAAAACCGTGACTATACACCCGACAGAGGAAGTAAACAAAATGCTTATCGAAAAGGGTACAACTCCGATAACGTCCGGAATCCGTTTGTTCGAACTTTTAAAGCGCCCGCAGCTTTCATACGCTGATTTTGCGTCAATCGATACGGAACGTCCGCCGCTTAAAGTAGCACTGATAAATCGACTTGAAACAGAGATGAAGTATTCCGGCTACATTAAGATACAAATGGAGCAGATTGAAAAAATGCGCAAGCTTGAAGAAAAAAAGCTGCCAACTGACGTTGATTACAAGACGATAAAGGGCTTGCGGCTTGAAGCGCAGGAGAAGCTGAATAAGCACAAGCCGTTGAATGTCGGTCAAGCGGGGCGCATTTCGGGGGTAAATCCCGCGGATGTTTCGGTGCTGCTTATTTGGCTTGCTGGAAAGGGGGAGAGCAATTGACGGACAGGTTATCGCATATTATCGAGACGTTCGCGGCGGCGGGTCTGCCTATCTCACATAAACAAGGAAAGCAATTTCTTACGCTTTACGAATTTATGACTGAATATAACAAAAACGTCAATCTGACCGCTATAACCGATTTCGAGGACGCTGTAATGAAGCATTATATCGACAGCGTTTTGCCGTTCGCGCATCTTGATATCCCGAAAGGGCAAAGCTTTATCGACGTTGGTACAGGCGCAGGCTTTCCGGCTCTGCCGCTTCTTATCTATCGTCCCGATCTTCGGGGAACTTTATGCGACAGTCTTCAAAAACGCTGCGTTTACTTGGAAAAGGCTTGTGAGGAGATAGGCGTTGAGGCATGTGTGATACACGAAAGAGGAGAGGTTCTCGGGCGGGAGACTATGATGCGCGAGAGCTTTGATATAGCGACAGCGAGAGCTGTCGCGCCGATGCCAGTGCTGACGGAGTTCTGCTTGCCGTTTGTGGCGGTGGGCGGGTATTTCGTTGCGCTGAAGTCCGTAAATGAGAACGTTCACGCCGCTGACGGCGCTTTCAAGGCTTTGGGCGGCAAGCTGTTCAAGGTTGTGGATTACAAGCTCCCGAACGGCGACGACAGGCGGCTTGCGGTTGTCAAAAAAATATCGCAAACTCCGACAAAATACCCCCGAAGTTACGCAAATATAACGAAAAAACCGCTGTAAAGCGGTTTTTTTTGTCACTAAAATGTGCGATGTGTCGTTAAACCGCGATAATTTCCCGTGGAAATATTCCCTATTGTATGTTACAATTAACTTGTAAGAAAAAATACTAATTCTCAATAGATGAAGTACATAATCAAGTTCTATCCCGCGGAGCGGGGGAGAATAACAATATTGTATCTGCTTTTAAAGAGAAGATCGGTATATGAAAAGGAGAATACAAATGGGAACTTTATTTAAACCAAAAGAAAAAAACACATCGCAGATAGTTATGCTAAGTACGGCGGAGCTTGTACCCAACAAAGCACAGCCGCGCCGAGAGTTCAGCGAGGAAGCGCTGCTGTCACTGGCGAAGAGTATTAAGGAAAACGGCATTTTGCAGCCGATCTGCGTGCGAAAAAACGGCGCGGTCTACGAAATAATCAGCGGCGAGCGAAGATCGCGTGCCGCAAAGCTTGCGGGATTGTACGAGGTGCCGTGCATAGTGATGTCGGTGGACGATGAGCAGTCGGCGGTGCTCGCGCTTATTGAGAATATACAGCGCAAGGACCTGAGCTACTTTGAGGAAGCGTTGGGAATAGAGAAGCTCATTTCTTATTATGGACTGACGCAGGAGGAAGCAGCTCGTCGGCTTGGAAAAGCGCAGTCTACAGTTGCGAACAAACTGCGTTTACTGCGCTTTTCCGACGCGGAGCGCCGTATGCTGCTTATGGGAAATCTCTCCGAACGACAGGCACGCGCGATTATCAGAATAGACGAACCGCAGACGCGCCTTAAAATTATTGAGCGCACAGTCTCTAAAGGACTTAATCTCGAACAGACCGAGACGCTTGTTCAGCAGACCTTGGGAAATTCGGCAAAAACTGCAAAGAAGCACGCGCAATTTGAGATAAAGGCACCGTCACGGCTTTATATGAACTCGTTGAACGCGCTTTTGAAGAGAATTAAGGACGATAAGATACCGTGCGACTTTACGGCGGAAAAGTCGGAGGAGTTTTACGAATACACGATACGTTTCCCGATTTCCGAGATGAAATAATGTTCCACGTGGAACATTGCCAAATAAAAATATTTATAGTTCCACGCGGAACATTTTGTACAAGTCTACAAAAATGTTCCACGTGGAACATTTTTTGACAAAAAACACTTTTCTTTTGCAAAACGGTATGTTATAATAAAAAAGTAAACCGTAATAAAGGGGGAAGAAATTTGGGAATTATAATCGGAATAGTGAACCAAAAAGGCGGCGTTGGAAAGACAACGACTGCTGTGAATATCGCGGCGGGACTGGGCGCTCTCGGAAAAAAGACACTACTTATTGATTTTGACCCGCAGGGAAACTCAACAACGGGCTTTGGAATCAAGAAAAAGACGCTTGACCTCACATCTTATGATGTGGTAACGGCGAAGTGCCGCCCGCAGGAAGCGATAATTGAAACGCGCTATAAGAATGTTTCGATAATGCCCTCAACAAGCAAGTTGTGCGACGCGGAGGGCGCGTTGAACGCCATGCAGCAGAAGAACTTGCAGCTGCGAAAGGCGATTTTGCCGCTGCGCGACAGCTACGACATCATAATAATCGACAGCCTGCCGAGCTTGGGTGTGCTTGCCGTGAACGCTCTCGCGGCGTGTGATACGATAATCGTGCCTATGGTCTGCGAGCATTTTGCGCGGGAGGGTCTGGCACAGCTGATGTATACGATAAAGAACGTCAAGCAGAAGTATAACCGCAATCTTACGATAATGGGCATTGTGTTTACAATGGTCGATAAGCGTTTGCTTTCCGGCAGCGAGATAAAAAACGATATCAAGAACGCGTTCGATAAAAAGGTCGTGTTTAAGACCGAGGTGCCGCGCAACGTCAAGATATCCGAGGCGCAAAGTCACGGCGAACCCATAATATACTACGATAAAAGAAGCGCGGGCGCGGACGGATATGTGAAGCTGTCTAAGGAAATAATAACAAAAATCAGGGAAATGGAGAAAGCAAATGGCGCGAAAAAGTGATAAAAAAACCGAGGGGAGCTTCAGCGATCTGTTCTTCGATAACGGCAGCGAAAGCTCCGAGGGCGCTTCAACGCTTCGAATAAGCGAGATAGAGCCGAACAAGGATCAGCCGCGCAAGCACTTCGATAAGGAAACTCTTCAGCAGCTTGCAGATTCCATTGGCGAACATGGCGTGATACAGCCGCTTATTGTTCGCTCTCTGCCAAGCGGAAGCTATCAGATAATAGCGGGAGAGCGCCGCTGGAGAGCCGCGAAAATGGCGGGCTTGTCGGAGATACCCGTAGTGATACGCGACGACATCACCGAGGAGCAGGCAATGCAGATCGCGATGATCGAGAACCTGCAGCGCGAAAATCTTAATCCGATAGAGGAAGCGCTCGGATACAAGGAGCTTATCGACCGCTGCGGCTTAACGCAGGACAAGCTCGCAAAGGCGCTGGGCAAGGCGCGTTCATCGATAACAAACAGTCTGGGGCTGCTTTCGATGCCGAACGCGGTGCAGGAGCTGCTGCGAAACGGTAGCCTGTCGGTTGGGCACTGCAAGGCGCTTAAAAAGATAAAGGACGAGGCGGTGATGATCGAGCTTGCTCACAGAACCGCCGAGGGCGAGCTTTCGGTAAGGCAGGTAGAAGCGATAGCTCGCCGCGAGGACAAAAGCGCGGCGGGTTCGGCGAAGAAGATAAAGCAGAAGCTCACCTATTATACCGAGGTCGAGGCAAGTCTCGGCGAGATACTCGGCACAAAGGTGAAGATAAACGAGGGGAAAAAAGAAAACGTTCTGCAAATAAAGTTCAAGGATAAGGACGAGCTGCAAACGATACTTTCCCATTTTCAGGACGAATAGGAAACTAACAAAAATCTATTTCCCTATCCCCGTTTCGCGGAGGTGGGGAAAAAGGACAGTATAAAATCAATTCCGTCAACCGGAACAAAAAATTAAGACAGGAGATAATTAAGCATGATAGACATTAAGTTTTTGCGCGAAAACCCCGACGCAGTAAAGGATAACATCAAAAAGAAGTTTCAGGACAAGAAATTGCCGCTGGTGGACGAGGTAATAGAGCTTGACAAAAAACGCCGAGAGACCCTGCAAAGAGCCGAAACGCTCCGCGCAGACAAGAACCGCATTTCCAAGGAGATAGGCGGATTTATGGCAAAGGGTCAGAAGGACGAGGCGGAAAAGGCAAAGGTGCAGGTCGCGGCTTTCTCAAAGGAGCTTGCGGAGCTGGAGGCGCAGGAGCCTGTTCTTGACGAAAAGATCAACAAGATAATGATGACCATTCCGAACATTATCGATTCCTCCGTTCCGATAGGAAAGAACGATACGGAAAACGTTGAAGTAACGCGGTACGGCGAACCGGTCGTTCCCGATTTTGAGATACCTTACCATGCGGACATTATGAAGAGCTTCGATGGCTTGGACAAGGAAAGCGCGGGCAGAGTAGCGGGCGAGGGCTTCTATTATCTGATGGGCGATATCGCGCGGCTTCACTCCGCGGTAATATCCTACGCACGCGACTTTATGATAGACCGCGGCTTTACTTATTGTGTGCCGCCGTTTATGATACGCTCAAATGTCGTGACGGGCGTTATGTCGTTTGAGGAAATGGACGCGATGATGTACAAAATAGAGGGCGAGGATCTTTACCTCATAGGCACTTCCGAGCACTCTATGATAGGAAAGTTCATTGACACTATCATTGATGAAGAAACGCTTCCGAGGACGCTTACCAGCTATTCTCCGTGCTTCCGCAAGGAGAAAGGCGCGCATGGCGTTGAGGAACGCGGCGTTTACCGTATTCATCAGTTTGAGAAGCAGGAGATGATAGTCGTCTGCAAGCCCGAGGATTCCGCGATGTGGTTCGATAAGCTGTGGCAGAACACGGTAGACCTGTTCCGTTCGATGGATATCCCCGTGCGCACGCTGGAGTGCTGCTCGGGAGACCTCGCAGACCTTAAAGTCAAGAGCTTTGACGTTGAGGCTTGGTCGCCGCGTCAGAATAAATATTTTGAGGTAGGTTCCTGCTCGAACCTTGGCGACGCGCAGGCTCGCCGCTTAAAGATACGCGTTAAGAGCAAGGACGGCAAAAAGTACTTCGCGCATACTCTGAATAACACGGTAGTAGCGCCCCCGAGAATGCTGATAGCGTTCCTTGAAAACAATCTTCAGGCGGACGGCTCGGTGAAGATCCCCGAGGTTTTGAGACCTTATATGGGCGGCAAAGAAAAACTCGTTCCCAAAAAATAACATGGGCTTTCACACGTTGTTCAACACAAACACACGCATTTTTCCGTAAAGTGTCGTATAATAGTATAATTAGAAATCTATTATAATGTTTATCCGTATTCTCCCTGCTCACGGCGGGGAGAATATGATTAAATAAGAAATGTACGATACAAAACGGAGGTGAGACCGTGAAGAAAAAGCGCATAACGCAATGGCTGCCGGTCATCGTTTCGGTGCTTCTAGCGGCGGCGACACTGGTTATATACAGTGTGGTGTATGACGAGTATTCGGCAGTGACATATCTTCAGGTGAGCGCGGCGGCGCTCGTTCCCGCGGTATTTCCGATAATCGGCACGGTGACGAAAAGAGAAGTTCCGATCTATCTCGGAATATTGGCGGCGATACACATTTTCCTCGCGAGCGATCTTGGCAGCGCACTTGGATTTTACAGTCTGATACCCTCGTGGGATCTGATAATGCACGGATTTTTCGGGTTGGTGTTTGCCGCGGCAGCCAAAGAGTTTATGCTGCGCTGGGGCGGCGGCTCAATGAAAAAGGGCGGCTTTTATCTCCTGATATTCCTGTCGACGGCGGGCGCGGCGGCTTTGTGGGAGGTGTGGGAGTTCACCTGCGACATCATTCTTGACGGCGACGCTCAGCGCGTCAAGGAGGCAATCGCCAACGGAACAAACCCCATTGCCGACACCATGACGGACATCATCATTACTCTTGTCGGAGTGGCGGTCTTCTTTATCGTAATATTTATCGCGAAAACACATGGGCGTAAACAGGACGAAAAACGGGACAGTAATTTGTGAAAACAAGCGGAGGCAAGCAATGTCATTTGTAACTCTAAAAGACGTATATAAGCGCTATCATGTCGGCGAGGTGACTATAAACGCCGCCGACGGCATGACGTTCGATATCGAAAAGGGCGAGCTGTGCGTTATAGTGGGACCGTCCGGTTCGGGAAAAACCACCGTGCTGAATATGCTGGGGGGAATGGATTCCTGCGACGAGGGAGAGATTTCCGTGGACGGATCGCGTGTAGACGGTTACACACGAAAGCAGCTAACGCTGTATCGGAGGTTCGATATCGGGTTTATCTTCCAGTTTTACAATCTTCTCCCCAATCTCACCGCAAAAGAGAACGTAGAGATCGCCGCGCAGACAAAGGACGATTACATACCCGCCGAGGAGATACTTGCAAAGGTCGGTCTGGGCGAACGTCTGAACAATTTCCCCGCGCAGCTTTCGGGCGGCGAGCAGCAGCGTGTTTCGATAGCCAGGGCGCTTTCCAAAAAACCAAAGCTGCTGCTTTGCGATGAGCCTACCGGCGCTCTGGATTACAACACGGGCAAGATGATATTGAAGCTATTGCAGGATACGTGCAGACAGGACGGTATGACAGTCATTCTGGTAACGCACAACACCGCTATAACGCCGATGGCGGACAGAGTAATTAAGATAAAAAACAGCAGGGTAAGCGAAACGATACTCAACGAGACTCCAACGCCCGTTGAAGAAATAGAATGGTGACGATTAAAAATCGAGCAAAGCGCATAACGGCGCTGTCTGTCGAACAAGCGGGGGGTGTGAGATGAAAGCGGCGAATAAAAACACGATACGCGAGATCACGAAAACCAAAAGCCGTTTTTTGTCGATCTTGCTTATCAGCGCTATCGGCGTGGGATTTTTTAGCGGCGTTCGAGCGGCGGGCGGCGATATGAGAGTATCGGCGGACGATTATTATGACACGCATAATTTATTTGATCTGCGGGTGCTTTCCACGTTCGGGCTGACGGACGGCGACCTTGAAGCCATTGAAGCAGCGGACGATGTTGACGGCGCTTACGCCTCGAAATACACCGACCTTTCCATGCACTGCGGCGAGAAAGAGTACATAACGCGCGTGTATTCCAAAACGCCCGACGCTATCAATAAGGTGGATATCTATGAGGGCAGAATGCCTCAGGCAGAGAACGAGGCGATAGTGGACGGAGCGTTCGGCGCCGATATGGATATCGGCGATACAGTTACTCTTGAAGATCCGTCCAAGGCGGACGAGTTCCCGCTGAAGCGCCGCGAATATACGATAGTCGGGATGTATCATACGCCGATGTTTATTTCAAAAACGCAGCGCGGTTCGACAAATATAGGAGACGGCGTTATAGACGCGCTGATGATAGTTCCCGGCGATCAGTTCACACAGGAACCGTACACCGAGATATACATACGCTCCGATAAGCTGAAAAGCGCAAAAAGCTACTCGGACGAGTACGCAAAGCTTCGCGACAAGCTGTCCGAGAAGCTTGAAGCGCTCGGCGAAGAACGCAGTGAAATACGATATAACGAGGTTCTGGGAGACGCTCAGCAACAGATAGCCGAAGGCGAAGCGGAACTGGAAAAAGCGAAAACGGACGGGCAGAAAGAGCTTGACGACGCTCTGAAAAAACTAGAGGACGCCAAGCAGCAGATAGAGGACGGCGAAAAGGAGCTTGAGGACGGAAAGCAGCAAATAGACGACGGCAAGCCGCAGATAGAGGACGCGGAGAAGCAGCTTTCCGAGGCGCGCGCACAGCTTGACGCGGCAAAGGCGGAGCTGGAAAAAAGCAAAGCGCCGCTCGAGGACGCGAAGAAACAGCTTGATGAAGCGAAAAAGGAGCTTGATGACGGCGAGGAGCAGCTTGAGGACGGAAAAAAGCAGCTCGAAAAGGCGGACAAGGAGCTTACCTCGGGCGAGCAGGAGCTGAATTCCAAAAAAGAAGAGGTTCGGCAGGCGCGTACGCTTATCGAAACGGCAAAGACCGCCGTTGAGCTGTGGAAAGGCTACAACGAATCCAATCTCGAGGATTACAAAAGAGCGTTGGAAGCTTACGATACCGCAAAGGAGCAGGTGGAAAAAGCGCAGGGCGAGCTTCAAAACGCCATTGACAGATACGGTGAGGACAGCCCTGTCGTTATAATGTACCGCACGGCGCTTACAGCGGCGCAGTCCGCGCTGAACGCCGCCGAGGATTCGGTGAACGAGGCGAAAAAGCAGGTCGAGCAGTCGGAGGCAATGGTAGCCGCCGCCGAAAAGCAGATAGCCGATAATGAGAAAACGATAGCGGACGGCGAGGTTCAGATAGCCGCCGCCGAACAGCAGCTTAAGGACGGCAGAGAAGAGTACGAAAAGGGTCTTGCGGAGCTTGAGAAAAACGAGAAGAAGCTGAAGGACGGCAAGCGCGACTACGAGGACGGTCTGGAGAAGTATCTGGACGGTATGGCTCAGTATAACGAGGGCTATGAGAAGTATGTGGAGGGCGAAAGCGAGTACAATAAGGGTTACACCGAGTTTTCGATAAATAAAGCCAAATACGATGAGGGCGTCAAGCAGTATGAGGAAGGAAAAACAGCTCTTGAGGACGCCAAGAAGCAGTATGAGCAGGGGCTTATAGATTACGAAGATGGCAAGCACGAGTTCGAGATCAAAATATCGGACGCGGAAAAGGAGCTTGCCGATGCTCGCGAGAAAATATCGAGCGCGGGCAACGCACAATGGTATATATTTACGCGCGATGATAATTCGGGCTATTCCGAGTACGATTCCAACGCGGAGCGTATCGACCGCATATCAACTATATTCCCGGTGTTTTTCCTGTTGGTGGCGGGGCTTGTGTGCCTAACCACGATGTCGCGTATGGTGGAGGAGCAGCGCACGCAGATAGGAACGCTTAAAGCGCTGGGCTATTCGCGCGGCGCGATAATGCGCCACTATATGACCTATGCGGTGACGGCGGCGCTTATAGGCGGCATACTTGGCGCGATAGGCGGCTGCTTCTTGTTCCCGGGGGTTATCGTCTACGCGTATTCGATGATGTACAGAATAGTCGATATCCATTTTATGTTTACGGCGGGAAATCTTATCCTGTCTATCGGCTCGATGACGCTGGCGATCGCGGCAACCGTTTACTTTTCGTGCGGAAAGGCTCTTAAAGAAACTCCCGCGTCTCTTATGAGACCAAAAGCTCCCAAGGCGGGCAAGCGTATCTTCTTAGAGAAGATACCGTTTATCTGGAGCAGAATGAACTTTTTCGCGAAGGTAAGCGCGCGCAATCTTATCCGATACAAGCGCCGCATGATAATGACGATCGTGGGCATAGCGGGCTGCACGGCGCTGTCGCTCACGGGCTTCGGACTGAAGAACTCCATAAACGACATCGTAGACTTACAGTACAACGATATCTACAGATACAGCGGTTACGCGGCTTTCAACGAGGACATCAAGCTCTCGGAACTGGAAAGCGTTTACAAGTCGCTTACCGACTACAACGCCGACACCGATTACACCCGTGCTCTTATCAAACAATATGATCTTGAATATTCCGGAAATACGGTGTCGTGTTACATTACGGCGGCGGAAAACAGCGAGATGTTCGGGACGTTTGTCGATATGCGCGAAAGAGTATCGCGCAGGCAGCTTTCGATGAGCGACGGCGCGGTGATCACCGAAAAAGCGGCGAAGCTGCTCGGGGCGAAAACGGGTGACGAGATAACCGTTAAAGTGAGCGGGGGCATTAATAAAAAGGTAACGATAAGCGGTATAACAGAGCAATACGCGGGGCATTATATGTATCTTTCCGAAAGTCTTTACAAGGAAACATTCGGGCAAACGCCGAAGTATAATATGGTATACTTCTTTAACGATATTTCCCGTGATAAAGACGTTCAGGCGGAGTTCACCGCGCATATGCTCGAAAACAAGAACGTTCTGGCGGTAATAATGAACGCGTCCTCTCTTGCGAGCATTTACGATACCTTGAAAATAATGGATTTGGTGGTGCTGGTGCTTATCGCGTCCGCCGCGGCGCTGGCGTTTGTGGTGCTGTATAATCTTACGAACGTCAATATCACCGAGCGCATACGCGAGATAGCCACGCTGAAAGTTCTCGGATTCTACGATATTGAGGTATCAAGCTACGTTTTCCGCGAGAGTATCGTTCTGTCTCTTATCGGCTCCCTTGCGGGGCTGGGGGTGGGCTACGCGCTGTGTATGTTTGTCATAACCACCGCCGAGTTGGACGAGATGATGTTCGGGCGAACGATCCACGGGCTGAGTTATCTGTGGGCTTTTCTTGTCACGGCGGCGTTTTCTCTCGTTGTCAATCTGATAATGTCAAAGGTTCTGAAAAAGGTGAGCATGGTAGAGTCGCTGAAATCTGTCGAGTGACCCATGGCTGACTGCGAATTCCGAGAGCCGCCGAGTAAACATATTCTCCCCGCCGCAGGCGGAGAAAACAAGATAACGTGTCCGCTTTTAATGAGAAATTTGTATAAAACGGGGTGAATGAAATGCTGCAAAATCTGATAACCTGCGCTTTGAACGTCGATGAGGAGCTGACGATAAAGAAGAATACGCTGTGCGGCTCGGATCCCGAAAGCAAGCGTATCGCTATCGTTACGGGAATACACGGCGACGAGCTTGACGGTCAGTATGTCTGCTATCGTCTGATAAATCATATTACCGCGAATATGAAGAACCTCAGCGGCACGGTGGATATTTACCCGGTCGTAAATCCTCTGGGAATGGAATCCGCGTCTCGCGCCGTACCGATCACGGGTATGGATATGAATAAGGTGTTCCCGGGGTCGGATTCGGGCGCGTTTGCGGAAAACATCGCGAAAACTCTTGCCGAGGATATTCGCGGCGCGGATATCTGCGTCGATATACACTCCAGCAACATTTTTATCCGCGAGATACCGCAGGTGCGGATACGTTCCAACGATGAAAGCCTTGTTCGTTACGCGAAAATGCTGAATACCGATATGATATGGGTGCACGAAAGCGGCGCGGTGGGCGACGGTTCGCTTGCCGAAACCTTGATCGCCGAGGGTACGCCGACGCTTGTTGTGGAAATGGGAGTGGGTCAACGTATAGACCTCGAGTACTGCGAACAGCTTCTGCGGGGGATATTCAATCTTATGAACAAGCTCGGCGTTTGGGCGGAGGAGCAGCACGGAATTTCTCACCCCATGCTCTCCGCGGACGGCGCAGTGCATGTTATTCACGCGAATGGCAGCGGTATTTTCATACCCTGTGTTGAGCATAACAATTGGATAGCGAAGGGTTCGATACTCGGCGAAATAGTAACGCCCATAACGGGCACGGTCGAGCAGGAGATCACAGCCCCCGTTGACGGCGTTATATTCTCTCTGCGCGAGTACCCGATAGTTTACGAGGGCAGCGTTATAGCGCGTATGCTAAGTCTTGAACGGTGACGGCGGAGAAAAACAAGCCCCTTGACAAAGGAATAGTTGACTTTGTTCCCCCGCAAGCTGCGGGGGAATCGTGTTGTTTGGGCGGGGGCGGTCGGCAAGCTCTCACATCGTTGGCGCGGGTGTTGAGCGGTCGGCAAGTTCCGCGCTGTCGGTGCGGAAAATCTTTCGGGTCGCAAAAATAGCGTTCTCCCACCGCGAAGAGGAGGAGAGAACAAGAACACATATTTCCGCAAGACATTCGCATAAAACAATTCCAAAAGTAACAAAACCCTTACAAATGGTTACAATATCGTCAGATTTATTGACAAGCGCAGCGTAATGTTTTATAATATAAACAAGTAAATTTTCCGGAAGAATTTATGCATGGCATTTAAAACCCATTCAAGAACACTCCCAAAGTATCTCGCTTGACATTCGCGGCAAAACATAGTATAATAAAATAAACGAAAATAATGCTCCAATTAAGGAAAGCAGGGAAACTATGAAGGACAGAATATTTGAATCAAAGGAAAACTACCTCGAAACTATCTTGATACTTCTTAACAGAAACGGTGAAGTCCGTTCGGTCGATATTGCCGCGGAAATGGAATTCTCCAAGCCATCGGTGAGCATAGCGATGAAAAATCTCCGCGAGGAGGGCTGTATAAACGTTGATAAAAACGGCTACATCACTCTTACGGAAAGCGGGCGGGAGACGGCAGAACGCGTTTACGAGCGCCACGTGCTGTTTACCGAGTGGCTGACGGGCTTGGGCGTGCCCGAGGAAATAGCCGCCGCCGATGCGTGCAGAATAGAACACGACCTTAGCGCGGAAAGCTTTGCCGCTATAAAAAGGTACATCAAAAAGCATGGTAAAAAGTGATCGTTCTCGTTATAGGTGAGGAGCGCCCCAAACGTTTTAGGAGGAACATTATGAAAAAAATCTTAGCAAGCATTTTGGCAATCGCATCAATTCTGGGAATGACGGCGTGCTCGCAGAACGCCGCCACCGAGCACGAGGAAAGCGTGATAGTACTAGAGCGCAAGACATTCTCGCCCATTGAAATGACAAGCGACAACGTGCTGAATTCCGTTCGCGTTTTCGACACGATGTGCGAGGATAAAACGCAGGCGATGTTCAGTCCGCTGTCTCTGAATATGTGCCTTGGTATGCTCGAAGCTGGCGCGGCGGGCAGCACCAAAACCGCTCTGGATAACTACCTCGGCGACGGCGACTACGCGAAAAGCGCCGCCGAGTATCTGGAACACGCAAAGGATTTCAACTTCAAGTCGGAGGGTTCGTCGAAGTACAAGAACGTTTTCGAGTTGGCGAACTCATTTTGGGCAAGCAAGAACTTGAAGTTCAACAAGGACTATATCGACAAAGTTTCGGACAGCTTCGGCGCGGAAATCGATAACCTCGATTTCTCCAAGCCAGAAAAGGCGGTCGGGACTATCAACGACTGGGTAAACGAAAAAACGCACAAAATGATACCGAGGCTGCTTTCTCCTGAAAACGTATCAGTTGATACCGCCGCCGTCCTCGTGAACACGGTCTATTTTGAAAGTGCGTGGACAAGTGATTGGTCGGTTTACGATGAAAAGCAGGAGTTCACGCTTGCGGACGGCACGAAAAAGGAAGTCGAACTTATGCACAGCGGCGGCGGCAGCTACTTTGAAAATGACAGCGCCACCGCGTTCTCAAAAGGCTACAAAAACGGTATGAAGTTTATCGGGATACTCCCGAAAAAGACAGGCGAGTTCACGCTTGAAAGCTTGGATATCCCCTCTCTGCTCAAGACCGAAACGCACGATTATGATGTTTTCGCGCGTATGCCGAGGCTTAATTTCGAGAGCAGCTTTCCGCTTACCGACGCTCTTAAGGCGGCGGGACTTTCGGATATTTTCGACGAGGTCAAGGCGGACTTCACTCCCATGCAGGGCAGCGCCGACGAAAAGTTTTATGTTTCGGAAGTGATACAGAAAACCAAACTGGAGCTTGATGAAAACGGCACGAAAGCCGCGGCGGCAACGGCGGCGACAATAACGAATTGTGCGGCGCCCCAACAGCCCGAGGAGCGCGAGAAAAAGTACGTTTATCTGGATCGCCCGTTCGCGTTTTTGATCTATGACAGCGCGGCGGACAGAATAGTGTTTATGGGCAAGGTGACCGATGTCTGAAGAAACGCGGCAAAAACAGTGTTTTCCCATATACGAAAAAATCGGAAAAATGAAGCGGGAAAAGAGTACAAAATAAAATAATACCAAAAAGGAGAATCATTATGAAAAAAATCTTAGCAAGCATTTTAGCAATTGTATCAATTCTGGGAATGACGGCGTGCTCACAAAACGCGGGTCCGCAGGGCTCTCAAACTTCTCACACCTCACAAACCTCGCAGCCAACGCAAAACGGGGGCACGGTAGAGCGCAAGACCTTTGTGCCTATCGAGATAACGGGCGACAATGTTCTGAATTCCGTGCGCGTTTTCGATACCATGTATGAGGACAACAAGCAGGCGATGTTCAGCCCGCTGTCGCTGAATATGTGTCTGGGTATGCTTGAAGCGGGAGCGGCGGGCAGCTCCAAAATCGCTCTTGACAGCTACCTTGGGAACGGAGATTTCGCCGCGTTCGCCGCGGACTATCTCGCTCACGCCAAGGACTTCAACTATGAGCAAAACGGCTATGAAAAGTACAAGAACGTTTTCGAGCTGGCGAATTCTTTTTGGGCAAACACAAACAAACCGTTCAACAAGGATTATATAAACAAGGTCTCGGAAAACTTCGGCGCGGAGCTTGACAACCTTGACTTTTCCAAGCCCGAAGAAGCGGTCGAAACGATAAACGGTTGGGTAAACGACAAGACACATGAGATGATACCCAAGTTGCTTACGCCGGATAATGTTTCGGCGGATACCGCTGCCGTTCTGGTGAACACGGTCTATTTTGAAAGCGCGTGGAACAACGAATGGATCGTCCCCGGAGAAAAGGAAAGGTTTACGAATTTGGACGGATCCACCGTTAATATCGAGCTGATGATGAACGGAGGCGACTGTTACTTTGAAAACGAAAACGCTGCGGCGTTTGGGTGCGGATACAAAAACGGTATGAAGTTTATCGGTATCCTTCCGAAAAAAGAGGGAGATTTTACGCTGGAAAGTCTCGATATAAGCTCGCTGCTGGAAAGCCGTTCTTATAAATACGACGTGTCGGCGAAAATGCCCAAGCTGAATTTCGAGAGCAGCTTTCCGCTGACCGACGCTCTTAAAGCGGCAGGGCTTTCGGAAATTTTTGATGAAGTCAAGGCTGACTTCACGCCCATGCAGGGCAGCGCGGACGAGCATTTTTACGTTTCGGAAGTGATACAGAAAACCAAGCTGGAGCTGGACGAAAACGGCACGAAAGCCGCGGCGGCGACGGCGGCGATAATGGAGGATAAAACCGCTGTGGTCGAACCCGAAGAACGCGAGAAAAAAGAGGTATTCCTGAACCGACCGTTCGCGTTCCTTATCTATGATGAGACTGCCGATCAGATAGTATTTATGGGCAAAGTTACCGAGCTGTAAAATAATTGATAATGTATAATTGAGAATGGAGAATTAAGGTGCGGCGCTT
>DKXD01000046.1:0-1034 GCA_002492075.1 Ruminococcaceae bacterium UBA7135 | reverse complement strand
ATGGAGAATTAAGGTGCGGCGCTTTGCGCCGCGCGTTCCGAAATTATCCATTCTACATTCTCCATTTACACAGGCATACCGCCGCGGTCGGGGAGAAAATAAAAATATACACCTTTGGGGGACAAGCAATGAAAATCGTTAGCATAATGGAAAACACGGCGGTTGACGAAAATCTTTTTACCGAGGACGGGTTTTCGCTTTTTGTGGAGTATAACGGAAAAAATTATCTTATCGATACCGGACTTTCGGGCAAAGCCGTTGACAACGCGCGGCGTATGCGGTTGCCCATAGACGACATAAGCGCGGTGTTTCTGACGCATAATCATACCGCGCATACGGGCGGTATCGACGCGATAATGAAGCTTAACCCCGACGCGGAAATTTATATTCGCGCGGGCGCTAAAACCGAGGTGTTTAAGAAAAACGGACTGTTTAAGCAGTCGGTAGGATCGGGGCGTTCGTTTTTCAAAAAATATGCGGACAATCTTATACTGTTCAACAGCTTTTCGGAGGTCTGCGAGGGCTTTTACCTTGCAAGCTGCGAGAATTTTGACGGAAAGCACATCAACCCCGACCGTACTTATTTCACGCTCGATGAGGACTCCAAAAGGCAGGTGCCGTTCGATTTTTCTGATGAGAGCTTTGCGGTGATTTTTCCGAAAAGGCGCAAGGCGGACGGCTTGATACTTATTGGCGGCTGTTTCCACTGCGGCGCGGAGAATATGCTCGAGACGGTGCAGGAGCGCTGGCACGGTATCCCGATACTCGCGGTCATCGGCGGGTTTCATCTTTCGGCGGCTAACCCCAAGGCGCTGAACGTTCCCAACGAGTTCGCGGTCTCGACCGCGCGCGCGCTTAAATCCTCGGGGGCGGAAAAAGTTTACGCATGCCATTGCACAGGGCTTAGGGGCTTCGACGTTATGGACGAGATTCTGGGCGACCGCATTATGTATCTCGGCTGCGGCGAGGCATTGGAGTTTTAATACCGGCAACGACTATTGTTTAAAGAACGGCGCCGAGCTGAAAGGCTCGGC
>DKXD01000105.1 GCA_002492075.1 Ruminococcaceae bacterium UBA7135 | reverse complement strand
AGGTCAAGCCGCGGCTCTTTTTGTGAGCGAATACCGCCGCTCCCATAGGTACATGAACAAACACGGCGTAAAATTTATGAAACGCCAACGCTTTCAACTTTGTGCAAAATGCCCTTTGACATTTTCCGTCGGGCAGATTATAATAAAAACAAGATGTGTAGCTTACTGCGTAATTCCGATCTGTAAGCTGCGCATTTTTTTGTTTTGGAGGAAAAAATATGAACTTAAAAGAAGAAAAAATGGCAGCCGCGCCCGTTGGGAAGCTTATGCTTTCTATGGGCGTTCCGATGATCGTTTCAATGGTCTTGCAAGCGGTCTATAACATAGTGGACAGCGCGTTCGTATCAAATATGCAAACGGGCGGCGAGGACGCTCTCAACGCGCTGACGCTCGCTTTCCCGCTGCAAATACTTATGGTGGCGGTAAGTATCGGCACAGGCGTTGGAACTAACGTTCTTATCGCCAGAAGTCTGGGACAAAAAAACAGCGAACTCACAAACAAAACAGCAGGAAACGCCGTCTTGCTCGGAGCCGCGATTTATGTGGTATTTCTCATTTTCGGTCTGTTCGGAGCAAAGCCCTACATCGATTCGCAAACCGACACGGCGCTCATTTCGGAAATGGGAACGGATTATCTTAAGATATGCTGTGTGTTCTCGTTCGGAATGTCGATGTTCGCGATCTTTGAAAAAATGCTCCAAGCAGCGGGACATTCTCTCTGCTCTACGATAGCGCAGATACTCGGCGCGGTAACAAACATCATTTTAGACCCTATACTTATCTACGGTTGGCTCGGCTTCCCGGAAATGGGCGTTAAGGGCGCGGCTTACGCTACCGTTATCGGGCAGATCGTATCGTTTGTTTCGGCAATACTGTTTCACCTTAAATTCAACAAGTCGATACGCATAAAGGCGAAACATCTGAAATCCTCGCTTAAAATAATCGGCGCGATATACTCGGTCGGAGTTCCCGCGATTATAGCGCAGGCGCTTATCTCCGTTATGACCTACGGAATGAATCTGATACTTAAGGGCATAAGCGAGAATATGGTGACAGCTTACGGCCTGTATTACAAGATACAGCAATTTTTGCTGTTCGCGGCTTTTGGTATGCGCGACGCCATTACTCCGATAACCGCGTTCAGCTATGGAATGGGCGACAGCGGTCGAATTAAGGAATGTGTAAAATTAGGGCATTTGTTCACCGCTGTTATTATGCTTGCGGGATGCGCCGCGTTGGAGATATTCGCCGTCCCATTTGCAGAGGTGTTCGGGCTGTCGGGAGAAACAAAGGCTCTTTGCGTAAGCGCTATACACATTATTTCAATAGGGCTGGTTTTTGCGGGAGCAAACATTGCGTTTCAGGGAGTGTTTCAGGCTGTCGGCAGCGGAATAGGCTCGCTTATCGTTTCGATTTGCAGACAGCTGTTATTTGTTTTTCCGTTCGCACTGCTGTTCGCTGACATTGCGCGGAACGATCCGAAAATGAATTGGCTTTTGTGGGCGGCGTTCCCGATAGCCGAAATATTGACGGCCGCCGCGGCAATAATTATATGGAAAAAGATATCCGCGAAAAAGAATTTAAATCGACGTTTCACAAGCGAATAATAACGCGCTCCTCCCCCGCCGACAGCTTTACCTTGACGGCTTTTTCGCCGTCGGCTGTCGGATAGACTATCTCGCACTCGCCGCCTATTTGGGTGCTCACTTTAAGAGAGGTAACGGCTCCGTTGTGCCAAACCGCGTCTGCCGTAAACCCGCCGCGTGCGCACAGCCCCGTAAACTCGCCGCTCTTCCATTCATCGGGGAGCGCGGGGAGCAGCCTTATTACCCCCTCGCGGCTTTGCAGCAGCATTTCCGCGATACCCGCGGATGCGCCGAAGTTTCCGTCTATTTGAAACGGCGGGTGAACGTCCCACATATTCACAAAGGTGCAGTTCTCTATCAGACCGCGCAGCAGCTTGTACGCGCGGTTTCCGTCGCCGGTCCTGCTCCACAGATTTATCCTGTACGCCATCGCCCAGCCCGTGGATTCATCGCCGCGGTCGTTCATTGAAGCTATTGCGGCTCTCATAAGCTCGGGCGTGTCGGAATTTATCCGCTTGCCCGGATACAAGCCCATAAGGTGGCTTATGTGGCGGTGATTTTTCTGTATTTTGGAGCGGTCGAAGTCCTCTCCGTCCTCCTCGAACCACTCCCGAAGCAGCCCTGTTTTGCTCACGGAATAGGGCTTCAGCAGCGGGAGCATTTCCCGAACCTTAGACTGCAAAGCTCCCTGTTCACCTACGACTTCGGAGGCTTTCAGAAAATCGATAAAAAACTGTTCGATAAGGCTCTGCTCGTAGGTGTTCCCTATCGAGACGGGACCGTGCTCGGGCGAGTAAGTGGGCGAAGACACGAATCTGTCCTGTCTCTTATCATAGATAAGCCATTGCGTGTAGAACCTCGCGCTCTCACGCATTATCGGGAATATCTTCCCTTTCAGATACTCCCCGTCGCCCGTGAACTCGTAATACTCCCAAATGTTCTGCATAAGCCACGCCGCTGCCGCGGTACACCAGCCCCAATAGAAATCCCAGCCCGGCGCAGTCCACCCGAACGGCGAACACTGCGTGTGCACCACCCAGCCGTTTTCGGGGTTTTCGCCGTCGCTTGCGATGTTGCAGTACTCTTTGGCGGTGACGCGCCCCGGCTCTCGCAGAGCGTCCAGAAACTCAACCAAAGGCAGCGCCGTTTCGGGCATATTCGTGTTGTATGCGCCCCAGTAATTCATTTGCAGATTGACGTTGGTATGATAATCGCAGCACCACGGCGGTGTGTTGCTCTCATTCCACACTCCCTGCAAATTAGCGGGCAGAGCGCCCTTTCTCGACGAAGAGATAAGCAGATACCGCCCGTATTGAAAATACAGCGTTTCCAGAGCGTCCATAGCCGCTCTGTTTCCCTTTTTGTACTCCTCCAAAAGACGGTCGGCGGGCATAAACGCGGCGTCGCCGTTTATCCGCAGCGATACCCTGTTATATATCTCGGAATAGTCCGCGTAATGCGCCTTGTAAAGCTCTTCATACCCTTTTTGAGCGGCGTTTTCCACGATTGGCACGGTTATCTTTTCGGGAGCTGTCCCGCTTCTGTAGGTCGGGTACTTCATCTCATAATCGGTCGCGGCGCAGAAACAGATGACGGCTCTGTTCGCCTTGCGAACACTTATCCCTTTTTCCGAAATAACGAGTTCGCCGTCCGTACTCACCTTAAAACGCGCGTCAAACCGCAATCCGTTGTCCTCAACTTCGCCGCTGTATACGAGAGTGTCGCCCTCGCCGTAAATATCGGCACGGTGAGTTTTTTCAAGCCGCAGCGAAAAATTCAGCAGCCCGCCGCTCTTCCCGTCAAGACCGTCCGCGCCAAACTCAAACACGATAACTCTGTCGGGATAGCTTGCGAAAGCACGACGCTCACAACGAACGCCGCCCACGGTAAATTTACAGCAGTAAAGCGAGCGTTCGATGTCCAGTGACCTTAAATAATCCCGCGCTTCGCCCTCGGGGAGATCGAATTCCAGCACCGCGTCGCACAGCAGCAGATACGTTCCGAAATCGTCGCCGCCCGTGAGCTTCGGCAAAAGCTCGGTGACTCCTTGGTAATTTCCCGCCGCAAGCCGCTCCCGCACTTCCTTAACATACTTGTATCGACCACGCTTGTTGCCGCCGCGATAGTCCTTTCTCCGTTCGCACGGACCGCCCGCCCACAGGCTCTTTTCGTTCAGGACAATGCGCTCGCGGCGCACTCCGCCGAACATCGAAGCGCCCATATAGCCGTTGCCTATCGGCAGACATTGCTGCTCCCAAAGCTGCTTGTCGCCCTCTTGCTCAAATCCTATAATATTCATAGCTTATCCTCTGATACCGATCATTAAAGAAGTGCCGATCAAACCGCGCTTTGTTGATTGGCACTACCTTAGTATTAAACCGACGCGATATCGTATTCAAAAGAGACCTTGCCGCCCGTGTACAGCTTAAGTTTTTTTACATAACTGCCCTCACATAACCAATCGCACCGTATCGCCTGTGAAAACAAGCACGGCAAACACCGTTTACTCAACGTATTGAAACAATTATAGTTCATTATAGCATATTTTGTATAATATGTCAATACTTAATTTACCTAATTTTTCAATACCCGCAAGTACAAAAATCGACAAAACACTTGACAAACAGTAAGTATTTTTGTATAATAAAATAGGATAATTGTGCAATTTTGCTTGATACCCGTCCTCAATCAAAAGAGGAAATAACAGAAACACGCTCCCGCGTGGGAGAGAAATAAGATAACCTCTGATACTCTAACAAAAAGGAGAACGATTATGTCCGATCTGCAAGAATACAAATGCCCGTGCTGTAACGGCGCGGTGAAATTCGACAGCTCGCTGCAAAAGATGAAATGCCCTTATTGCGACGCGGAGTACGAGATGTCCGTGCTGCAAAGCTACGACGAGGATCTGAACAGCGCGCCCGAAGAAAGTATGGAGTGGGAAAGCGTTTCCAACTCCGATTGGGGCGGCGAACAAGCAGAGGGACTGCGTTCGTATGTGTGTCAATCGTGCGGCGGAGAGATAATCGCAGACGAAACGACGGGAGCTTCGGAGTGCCCGTACTGCGGAAACCCCGTTGTTATGAAAGGGCAGTTCTCGGGCGAGCTGAAGCCCGATATAGTCATTCCGTTCAAGTTCGACAAGGCGGCAGCGGAAGCGGCTCTAAAGCAGCATTACAAGGGCAAGAAGCTCTTGCCGAAAGCGTTCCGCGACCAAAACCGCATTGAGGAAATAAAGGGAGTGTACGTTCCGTTCTGGCTGTTCAACGCGGACGCGGACGCGAACATTCACTACAAGGCGACAAAAGTCCGCACTTGGGACGACGGCAATTATCATTGCAAAGAGACCTCTTATTATTCCATAGTGCGCGCGGGCAAATTGAGCTTCGAGAACGTTTCGGTAAACGGTTCCACAAAGCTTGCCGCCGACCTCACGGAATCCGTGGAGCCGTTTGACGCTTCGGAAGCGGCGGCGTTCCAGACGGCGTTTTTGTCGGGCTATCTTGCCGACAAATACGATATAACCTCCGAGCAAAGCGAGCCGCGCGCCAACGAGCGCATAAAGCGCGGCGTCGAGCAGGAATTCCGCAGCACTGTCACGGGCTACGACACGGTAAACGAGCAAAACACGAGTATTCGCCTTGAAAACGGCAAGGTGCGGTACGCTCTCTACCCGTTGTGGATACTGAGCACCACTTGGAACGGCGAACGCTATACGTTCGCAATGAACGGGCAGACGGGCAAATTTGTCGGCAACCTGCCAATGGATAAAGGAGCGTTTTTCCGATGGCTGTTCGGGCTTGCGCTCGGGATAGGCGCTTTGGTGTTCCTGTTGTGCTTTTTGTTTTGGCTGATTTGAGGAGGGGCATATGAAATTCAAAAAATACATATCCGCAATATTCACCGCGCTGTTTTGCTTTTGCGCCACATCGGCTGCCGCCTTTGCGGACACAGCCGAGAACGCGTCAAAAGCGCCGTTCAACGTCGGAAGAAGCATTCTAATCGCTGTTGTGGCGGGAGTTGTCATCGCGCTTATCGTCACTCTGACGATGAAAAGCAAGCTGAAGACCGTCCGCCCCAACAACAGCGCCCGCGAGTTCATCAAAAAGGGAAGCTTAGATCTTCGGGTGAACCGCGACACATTTCTCTATCGCCGCGTGGAGCGCACCGCAAAGCAGCAGGACACGCAGCGATAAGACATTCGCCGCACTTTAAACAAGGGTCGCTTTCGGGCGGCCTTTTTTGGGAACAGACGAGCGTTCGCAAGCCCATCCGCGCTACGAGATCCCAACTCATTCAAAGACCTCCAGCCATTCGGCTTCGGTTTTGGGCATACCGTAATTATCGTCGAATTTCGAGGTCGGCTTTACTTCCGTTAATTCGTCCTCCCAGCGCCTGCTGTTGAGCCAATTAGCGGGATAAGGAATGTATTGACCGTTG
>DKXD01000078.1:4953-9245 GCA_002492075.1 Ruminococcaceae bacterium UBA7135 | reverse complement strand
CCCTATTGACTTTAATTATATCACAAGTGAGAACTTTTGTCAACGGAAAACAAAAATAGTTACGAATTTGTAAGAATTACATTTTATAGAAAAAATGGCTGAATTACAAAAATGAAAGTTTTAAATATAAATCTTGCAAAATCTACTTGACATTTACCGACAAATGATGTATAATATTATTGTTCTTAATGGGAGATGATGTAATTCAAGCAAAATAATCACATTTACATAATTTCCCAATTATGAAACTTTGCCGTATGCAAATTCGCACGGCAGCAACAAAGGAGAAAACATTATGCTACAAAGAGAGGGAGCGACAAGAATTCCGAGCGGCTGCGCTATCTCCGGCTTCATCAACAGAAGCGGAAAGAGAACCAACGGCAGCGTCATCGTGAATTCAATAGCCTGCATGCACGAACGCTCAAACGGCTTGGGCGGCGGATATGCGGGATACGGGATATATCCCGAGTACAAAGACCAATACGCACTTCACGTTTTTTACGATTCAAGCGAGGCGCGTATCAAAGCGGAGGCGTTTCTTGACCGTCACTTTGACGTGGTAAATCTTTCAAGAATACCCGTTCGCAAAAATCCGCGCATTACCGACGAGCCGCTTATCTGGCGTTATTTTGTAAATCCCTTGCCGACAAAATTGCAGGACAGCCAGCTTGACGAACGCACGTTTGTCGCCAAATGCGTTATAAAGATCAACGATCAGATCGACGGCGCATACGTATTTTCAAGCGGCAAAAATATGGGCGTTTTCAAGGCGGTGGGATACCCCGAGGACGTCGGCGACTTCTACCGCCTTGAGGAATACGACGGCTGGGCTTGGACAGTCCACGGACGTTATCCCACCAATACTCCCGGCTGGTGGGGCGGCGCTCACCCGTTTTCTCTGCTGGACTACACGATAGTGCATAACGGCGAGATCTCGTCTTATGACGCAAACCGCCGCTTTATTGAGATGTTCGGCTATAAATGCAATCTGCTTACCGACACGGAGGTCATTACATATATAATAGACTACCTCCACAGGCGACTGGAAATGCCGCTTGAGGACGTAGCTAAAGTTATCGCGTCTCCGTTCTGGAGCGAATTGGAAGGCGGCAAATTCTCTCCCGAGGACACCGAGAAGTACCGTCATTTCAGAAATGTTTATTCAAGCCTGCTTATAACGGGACCGTTCTCGATAATCCTCGGCTTCAACAACGGGCTTATGGCACTCAACGACCGCCTGAAGCTGCGCTCTATGGTCGCCGCCGAAAAGGGCGATACCGTATATATATCCAGCGAGGAGTGTTCCATAAGGACAATGTGTCCCGACGTGGATAAAATATGGAGTCCGCGCGGCGGCGAACCGATCATCGTAACATTAGACAAAGACGCGCAGGAAAGGGTGTGATAACGTGGCAATAAATTATATGAACCCTCTTTTTGAGGTAATAAGAGATCCCGACAGATGTATTAAATGCCGCGTTTGTGAGCGTCAATGCGCCAACGAGGTACATAAATACGATCCCGATCTGGATAAAATGATATCGGACGAGATGACTTGTGTGGACTGCCAGAGATGCGTATGCCTCTGCCCCACTCATGCGCTTAAAATACGTCCGAACGAGAACAGTTTCCGCGAGAACGCGAACTGGTCGCATCAGACCATGGACGAGGTATACAAGCAGGCGGGCAGCGGCGGCGTTTTGCTCTCCGCAATGGGCAACCCGAAGGACTATCCCGTTTATTGGGACAAAATTCTGCTGAACGCTTCACAGGTTACAAACCCGCCTATAGACCCGCTCCGCGAGCCTATGGAAACGAAAACCTTCCTCGGCAAGAAATCGCAAAAGATAACTTACGATGAGAACGGCAAGGCTCACTATGAGAAAACGCCGTATCTGGAGCTTGACGTGCCGATAATGTTCTCGGCGATGTCGTTCGGTTCAATATCAAAGAACGCTCACGAAAGTCTTGCGAGAGCCGCAACGGAACTCGGCACATATTACAATACCGGCGAGGGCGGCTTGCACGAGGATTTCTACAAATACGGCAAGAACACCATTTGTCAGGTTGCTTCGGGACGCTTCGGCGTATTCAAGGGCTATCTGGATGCGGGCGCGGCTATCGAGATAAAAATGGGGCAAGGCGCAAAGCCCGGTATCGGCGGTCATCTTCCCGGAATGAAGATAAACGAGGAAATATCCCGCACACGTATGATACCTATGGGAACGGACGCTATCTCCCCCGCTCCGCACCACGATATCTACTCTATCGAGGACTTGCGCCAGCTTGTTTTCTCACTTAAAGAAGCCACCAATTGGGAAAAGCCCGTTTTCGTAAAGATTGCGGCTGTTCACAATGTCGCGGCTATTGCTTCGGGCGTGGCTCGCTCGGGCGCGGACGTGATAGCGATAGACGGCTTCAGAGGCGGCACCGGCGCGGCTCCCACGCGTATTCGCGATAACGTCGGTATTCCGATAGAGCTGGCCCTCGCTTCTGTTGATACTCGTTTGAGAGAAGAGGGCATACGCAACGATGTATCGGTAGTTGTCGGCGGTTCGCTGCGCTCGGCGGCGGATGTCGTTAAAGCGATTGCTCTCGGCGCGGACGCTTGCTATATTGCAAGCGCGGCTCTGCTGGCTCTTGGCTGTCATCTCTGCCGTTCCTGCAACACGGGCAAATGCAACTGGGGTATCGCCACACAAAGAGCCGACCTTGTAAAGCGTCTTAATCCCGATATTGGATACCAGAGGCTTGTGAATCTTGTCACCGCTTGGGATCACGAGATCAAGGAAATAATGGGCGGTATGGGAATCAACTCCATTGAGGCTCTGCGCGGCAACAGACTTATGCTGCGCGGTATAGGGCTTACCCAAAAGGAGCTGGATATACTCGGAATTCAGCACGCGGGCGAATAAAGGGGGCAGGATAAATGAAAAAAGTTTATGTAAACGAAGATTGGTGTTTAGCTTGCCACCTGTGCGAGTATTACTGCGCGGCGGCAAACAGCGGCGCACCGAATATGATAAAGGCGTTCAAAAGCGGCAAAAAGCCCGTTCCCCGTATACAGGTCGAAGAGGGCAGTGAGGTAAACTTCGCCGTACAGTGCCGTTTCTGCGACGGAAAAGCCTGCGTTAAGGGCTGCATTGCGGGCGCGCTTTCGATAACTCCCGAGGGTGTTGTGATTTGCGACGAGGAGAAGTGCGTGGGCTGTTATACCTGTGTAATGAGCTGCCCGTTCGGCTGCATCGTGATAGACGACGAGGGGCACAGAATACAGAAGTGCGATCTCTGCACGAAAAACCACGACGGCGAACCCGCGTGCGTTCAGGGCTGCCCGAACAACGCCATTGTATTTGAGGAGAGGTGAGAATAGATGAATTATGTTATAATAGGCAACTCCGCTGCGGCGGTGGGGACTATCGCGGGTATACGCGAGTTTGACAGCACGGGAAACATAACGGTTATCTCCGATGAGAAATACCACACCTATTCCCGCCCGCTGATATCCTACTGGCTGCAAGGCAAGGTAAATGACAAGAATATAATGTACCGTCCCGCGGATTATTATGAACAGAACGGCGTTACACCCGTGTTGGGCAGAAAAGTCATGAAAATAGATACGTCGAACAGGACAGTTGTGCTTGACGACGGGCTTTCTGTACAATACGACAAGCTTATGGTCGCAACCGGTTCTAAGCCGTTTGTGCCGCCGATGAACGGCTTGGATAAGGTGCATTATCACACATTTATGAGCTATGATTCCGTTAAGGCTATACGTTCCGAAATAAAAAACGGTATGAAAGTACTGATAATCGGTGCGGGACTTATCGGCTTGAAAGCTGCCGAGGCGCTTTCCACATACAACGTTCAGACCACTGTTGTGGATATGGCGGACAGGATACTTCCGTCTATTCTGGACGTTCGCGCGGGTATGAAAATGCAAAAGCACATTGAAAGCAAGGGCGTCAGATTCATTTTGGGAACATCTGCGGACGAGTTCACAGAACATTCGGCTAGGCTGAAAAACGGCGTTACCGTGGACTTCGATATGCTGATAATCGCGGTGGGCGTTCGCCCGAACACCGAGCTTATCGCGGACGCGGGCGGCAATGTGGATCGCGGCATAATCACGGATATGACGCAGAAAACTTCGCTTGATGATATATACGCGGCAGGCGACTGCACGGTTTCCTACGATGCTTCTTCGGATACCAACAAGATACTTGCGCTGCTTCCGAACGCATATATGCAAGGCGAGGTCGCGGGGCGAAATATGGCGGGGCGGGGATTTC
>DKXD01000078.1:0-4685 GCA_002492075.1 Ruminococcaceae bacterium UBA7135 | reverse complement strand
GGGCGAAATATGGCGGGGCGGGAATTCCGTTATGTGAACGCTATCCCGATGAACGCTATCGGTTTTTTCGATCTGCACATAATCAGCGCGGGTTCTTACGACGGCGAGGAATATGTTGAGGAAACCGAGAATACATATAAAAAGCTGATATTCCGCGAAAACAGACTTGTAGGCTACATTCTTATGGGCGATGTAAAGCGCGCGGGAATTTATACCTCTATGATAAAGGAGCGTATCGATCTGGGCGAAGTTGACATTGATATGCTCAAAGAAAAGCCGCAGATGATGATGTTCGGCAAGGCGCGGCGATTGGATAAGCTGGGAGGTATAACGAAATGAAGATAGACGCAAGAAATCACAACTACACGGAGCTTAACAAGATGATCCGCGAAAGCACCGAAGAAAAGTTAGAGCTTGATCACATCCTAGGGCAACGCTATCTCGGGGCGGGAACATCGGGCAAGGAGCTTATAATCGAGGGAACGCCCGGCAACGCTCTCGGAGCTTACCTCAACGGCTCTAAGATAATCGTGCACGGCAACGCTCAGGACGCTATCGGCGACACTATGAACGATGGCGCGATAATAGTTCACGGAAACTGCGGCGATACCACGGGCTATGCTATGCGTTCGGGAGAGATATACGTTCAGGGCAACGCGGGCTACCGCGTGGGCATTCATATGAAAAGCTATGAGGATCTGGACCCTATAATCGTGGTAGGCGGAAAGGTCGGAGATTTTTTGGGAGAGTATCAGGCGGGCGGCATAATAATCGTGTTTGGAATCGACGTTGAAGGCTGTCCCGTAGGCTCTTTCTGCGGCACGGGAATGCACGGCGGCGAGATGTTCATTCGCAGCGAGACCGCTCCCGAGGGGTTGCCAAAGCAGGTATGCTGCGCAGAGGCTACCGATGAGGAAAAGTTCTCTATAAAACACTATGCCGAGCGTTTTGTAAAGCATTTCGGAGGAAACGTCGACGAAATTCTGCAATCGAAATTCTGGAAGCTCACTCCCAACTCCGCTTCGCCTTACAAGCAGCTTTATGTGAATAACTAATGTAAACATATCGCATGTGGGAGCGGAAAGATGATCACAATCGAAAAATATAAAAACGATCCGTGCAGAGGCTTTCTATCCCGTATTGGAAAGCAAAGAAGCTTTCCGTTCCGCCGAATATGAAAATCGTTCACGACAGCGAATTTGACGCGGCGCTGCTTGAAAAATACAACGACCGAAAATATTTCAGGCTAATACATTATCTTAAAGCGATCCCCGAATTCAATGTCACGGAATTTGAATTCGGCGGTATTTCCACGGATATGACCGACGAGCTCTGCGATATGATAAACCGTTCATACTCATATTCTTCAATCGGCGTATCAGCCGACTATATAAGAACTCTGACAACCTCGGAGGTATACTGTCCGGATTTATAGATCGGCGCTTTCTTCGACAAGAGTATCATCGGTTCGGTTATTTGCGAATTCGATAAACATACCGGAGAGGCAGCGATAGAATGGCTTCAGGTGCTGCCGGAGTACAGAAACAGAGGCATAGCCTCCGCCTTAGTATGTCGGGCATTAAAGAAAATGTACGGCATCGCGGATTTTGCCACCGTTTCGGGCGAGTGTGACAATCCCACAAAGCCGGAGCGAGTTTACCACAAATGCGGTTTCGAGAGCGGCAATATATGGCATATACTTGAAGTCCGCATATAGCTTGAGCATGCTTTAAACTTTTTCGGGGAGGTAGTCATGAAAATATTTATCAACGCCAAAACCGACGTGGTGTGCGGCAGCGTCGCGGCGGCGCTTGAAAGTCTCGACGCGGAATTTGTTTTCTGCTATGACGACGCGCAAGCCGCTCTTTATGCCGATTGCAGCGCGATTATCGTTTCCACCCCGCTCAGGAGCGAGTTCGGTTTGAATTTCGTTGCCGAAGCGTCACAAAAAACGTCCGCACCGATAATCATTTTAGCCCGCGCTGACATTGCGGAGGACGTTCAAAGCCGGATAAAGTTCACCGGAGCATTCGTGCTTGCAAAGCCGTTTCCGAAAAGTCTGCTTGCCCAAACAATAAAAATGGCGCTTGTCGCCAAAGAAAATATAAACCGTTTAGAACAAGAGAAAGCCGAGCTGAAAGGTCAGCTTGACGATGTAAAGACAATTGACCGAGCAAAATGCTGCCTCATAGAATACCTAAACCTAACGGAAAAACAGGCGCATAGACACATACAAAAACTGGCGATGGATACACGGCGAACTCAGCGCGAGATAGCCGAGGACATTCTCAGAACCTATTCCGGCATGACAAACGTATAAAAGTTTTTTTCATTCTCGTCGGTTTATTGTAAAGTTTACACCCCCGCGGAGCGGGGGTGTATGATTATGTAAATATCTCCCCAGCGAAGCAGGGGAGATATTTTGTTTTCTTTTATGACTCCGCCTCTTCTTCCGGCTCGGCTTCGGGAGTCATATACTCCGTTATCCTGACAGTTTCGATAATGATCTCGGTTTTGGGCTTGGTCTTTGTGCCGTCCTTACTTGCTACAACCTCTACGCTTGAAAGCTTGTCAAGAACGTCAAAGCCCTCATAAACCTGTCCGAACACGGTGTAACCGCCGTCCCACAGCGGCATACCGCCCTTTTCGGCATATCTGGTCTTTACGTCTTCCGACGCTTTGCCTATCATATCGGCAAGATTATTGTGATAAGTCTCGTTGTAAGTAAGCCTGTCAAGAACAGGGTCGCCGTCCTCCAAGCTCTCTTTCTGCTCGGCTATGGTATTAGCCTCGTTTCGGATAAGATCGGCGGAATACTTGGAGATATCATCGGTTTTCTTGCTGTTCACTATGTAAAACTGAACAGCATTTTCGCCGTAATCATTCGCGAAATAGCCCAGCGCTCCGTAAAAATTACGAGCGTCAACGGATGTTTCTATCGGGAACACGCCCTCGTCATTGATAAGCGCCGAACCGCCCGTGCCGTCACCGTTCAGCGAGCCGCCGCGAATACAGCTGTCCTTTGCCACATAATGTATCTTCAATCCGTCGTAATAGCCTTTTTCAGCAAGCTTAACGAAATTATCCACAGCATTGGGAGCGATATCCGGGAACAGCTTTGCGGTGATCGTGCCGTAATCCTCAATAACGATCTCGGCGATCTTGTCGCCGTCGTTAAATTTAAGCTCCTCTGAGATATTGCCGGCGGGGACCTTGTCCTTACAGCCCGTAAGACCTGCCGCACAGCTTACAGCCAGCACACCGCTTAAAAGAACATTTTTCAGTTTCATTTTCATACCTCGCTTTATTATTCAAAAGTCGAAACGGTAACATCTTTGATAATTATATCCTTGACGGGCTTGCTGACCTGACCCGCCCCGTTATCTTCCACCTCGGCGGCGGAGAGCGTGTCGATTACGTCAAAGCCCTCGTAGACCTGTCCGAAAACGGTGTAATTGCCGTCCAGAGAGGGGACGCCGCCGTTTTTCTCGTATTTGTCCTTGATCTCCGACGTTGCGTATTTAAGGAAATCAACCATATTTTGATTATATTGCACTTGTGAAAGGTAATAGTCGATGGTTGCTTGATCGTATTGTTTGCAATTCTTGTTAATATATTCCATATCCGAATCGACTGTCTTCTGACCCTCATCAGCGCCGTACGACTCAATATCCTGTGAAACTTTATTGTTTACGATATAGAACTGCGTGGAGTTGTTTTCCGCGCCCGCGTTCGCGTAACAGAGCGCTCCGTAAAAATGGCGGGCGTTCTGAGCCGTTTCAATACTGAATTTTCCACCGTTTACCAAAGCGTCACCGCCCGTGCCGTCGCCGTTTTTGCTGCCGCCCTGAAACATAAAGTTCTTCACGACACGGTGTATCTTCAAACCCTTATAATATCCCGCATCGCAAAGCTTTTGGAAGTTTTCTACTCCCACGGGAGCCGCCTTGGGAAACAGCACCGCCTTTATCGTGCCGTAATCCTCAATTTCAAAGGTCGCGATAAGGTCGCCGCTTTTCGGTGAGACATCCGTCACGTTGCCCGCAAAGCCCTCGATCTCGGTCGGCTTTTTGCTTTCCATCTTGTATTTAGCTCCGCAGCCCGTCAGCAGCGTCACCGCCGCCAGCAGTCCGCACATCAGCGTTTGCTTTATCCTCATTCCGATACCTCCGAGCTTTCTGCGGCGCTTTCGGTATCATCGCCGCTCTCTGCCGGGTGGAGCGGTTCGCGAGGATAGGTATCCGTCTTGTCACCCGCCTTAAATTCAGATATCTTGACGCTCTTTATCATCACTTCATCAGTCGCCAGAAAATTCTCATCAGCAGCTATGTGCGTCAGCTTCTTTACAATATCCAATCCGAGGTAAGTCTGTCCGTAAACCGTGTTTTCGCCCGCAAGACCGAATACTCCGCCAACTTCATAGAACTTATCGAACATCGCAATTATCTTTGCACGTTCTTCATTATCCTCGCGATTCTGAACAACACCTTCCTTAAGCTCATCTATTGCTTCCTTGGTAAGAGACTCCGCGTCGTTGTTCACAATAAACCACCTTGCGTCATTGAACCCGGGGTTTTCGGAATATCCCATCAGCGCACCCGTAAACGGCCACAGATCAACGGAATATTCATCGGTAATCGGTTCTGTGCCCTCTTCTCTGCCGATATAGTTGCCCTTTTTATCCT
>DKXD01000061.1:9740-10555 GCA_002492075.1 Ruminococcaceae bacterium UBA7135 | reverse complement strand
TTTCACGGATGTTTGAAAATGCCGAAAAACAACACAGAACGGAGCTTGCGCTATGAGGTGCGCGACGAAGCGGAGCAGTCGATAAAGGACCTGAACATAGACCGCACGAACTTTCACGAAGCTCCCAAAACCGAGTGGGAAAGTGTTATTAAGCGGTTCTACTACACGTTCATCGACTACGAGCATTATCCCAAAATACACTTGGAGTATCTGTGGCTGCATTTTCGCGATGGGCTAAGATATACGGGACATATCCAAAACGGCGTTCATACCTCCGACTGGACGGAGTTTGTCGGCAGGATCGACGAGCTTGTTCCGAAAGAAAACCGCCCGAATGAGTACTATTACATCAACGACTGCGGTTGGGTCTACGAGGGCAGACTGCCCGAGATAATGCAGGTTATCGGAGACTGCTCGGCACGCATTGAGGATTTCTACATACTCCCCAAGCGCGAGCGATTCGATTGGGTTGTGTGCTATTGCGGCGACGGCGACAGCATGGGAATATACTTGAGGGACTGAAAATGCGTCTGGACGTTTATTTGACCGAAAACGGTCTTTGCGGAAGCCGTTCGGCGGCGCAGAATTTGATAAATATCGGCGGCGTGCTGGTGAACGGCAAAACCGCGGCAAAAAATTCACTGGACGTTACCGAAGCGGACGATATCTCGCTTGAGGAAACAAAGCTGCCGAAATATGTCGGGCGCGGCGGTCTGAAACTGGAAAAGGCTTTGGAGCTGTGGACGCTTGATATTAACGGCGCTCTTTGCGTCGATATCGGCGCGTCCACGGGCGGATTTACCGACTGTATGCTG
>DKXD01000061.1:4028-9434 GCA_002492075.1 Ruminococcaceae bacterium UBA7135 | reverse complement strand
ACCGACTGTATGCTGCAAAACGGCGCGGCGAAGGTGTTCGCGGTGGATGTGGGGCGCGGTCAACTGCACGAGAAGCTCCGCGCTGATGAGCGGGTGATTTCGCTCGAACAGACCGATATCCGCGAGTTTTCGCTTCCCAAAGGCGAATGCGCAGACTTTATCGGCGCTGACGTATCGTTTATTTCGCTGAAGCTGATACTTCCGCACGTGTATAGGTTATTGAAAAACGGCGGCGAGGCGGTCACGCTTATCAAGCCCCAGTTTGAGGCGGGGCGGCAAAATCTCAATAAAAAAGGTATTGTGCGCAGCGAAAGCGCGCGTATGAAAAGCGTCGGGGATATCAAGGAATTTGCGGCGCAGTGCGGTTTTGAGATAACGGGAACGGCACAGTCTCCGATAACGGGCGGCGACGGCAACGTCGAGTATCTGCTCGCACTGAAAAAACGATGAAAGGAGCACTGATAATGCAGACAAGGGTTTTGATAGGCTGCAACTCGTCAAAGGACGGCTCGATAGAATTGTCGGCGAAAATTGCCGCGCTGCTGCGCGAAAACGGTCTTATACCTTGCGTTTACGGCAAGAACTCGCTGTTTGCGGAAAGATTGGGCACGGAGATCGTGGAATCGCCGGGGATATGCAGTTTTATTGTGACGGTGGGCGGCGACGGCACTATCCTCAAGTGGGGCAAGATAGCCGCGGAATTTGACCTGCCGCTGCTAGGCGTGAATATGGGGCGGCTGGGATTTATGGCGACCCTCGAACCACATGAGATAGGGCGCATACCCGAACTGCTTTCCGGCAAAGCTCCCATAAGCCGCCGTATGTTGTTGGAGTGTAAAGTCCACCGAAATGATAAGGTAATCTTTTCGGAAAGCGTCATGAATGATGTTATCGTATCGCGTTCAAGCGTGTCGAAGCTGCCCGAATTTGTGGTGAGCTGCGGCTCTGCGGAGGTCTCGCGGGTTCGCGCGGACGGCGTGATACTGAGTACTCCCACGGGCTCTACGGCGTACTCGCTGTCGGCGGGCGGACCGATACTCTCCCCCGATCTTGAGTGCATCGAATTTACGGCGCTGTGTCCGCACACGCTATTCAACCGACCGATGATCTTTTCCGATAAGCAGCCCGTGACCGTTACCGTTTGCCACTACCAGAACAGCCGCTCGACGTTCTCCGTAGACGGCGGCAAGGGCATACCGTTTCTCAACGGCGACGCGCTGCGGCTCACCCGCTCAAAGTACGGACTTTCGATAATCGAGGCGGGAGACGGCTTCTACGGCGCTGTTCACAACAAGCTGATAACCCCGATCAAGTAATGGAAAATGTAGAATTTCGATGCGCGCTCCGCGCGTGTTGTTTTAATGATATTTCAATTAAATATTTCCAAGATTTTGCTGTCTTCCCCGCCGCAGACGGAGAAGACAGCAAAAAGAAAAACAAGAAACATTTAATCGACGAAACTTTACAAAGGTGATAAGAGGATATGGATAAAAAAGCGCGTCAATCGGCGATATTAAGGGCGGTCTCTGAAAACGAGGTCGAAACGCAGAACGAGCTTCGAGAGCTTTTGAAACGCAAGGGAATAAATGTCGGACAGTCCACTCTCTCGCGGGATATCCGCGAGCTCGCACTGGTAAAACGCGTAAACGAAAACGACGTGAACTGCTACTATTCCGGGCTGTCCTCTGCGAACACCGGTTATAACAGCATTTTCGCGCAATCGGTAGTATCTATGGACAACGCGGGAAACATCGTTGTGCTGAAATGCCGTTCGGGGCTTGCAAATGCCGCGGGCGCGGTAATTGACGGGCTTGATCTGCCGACAGTGGTCGGCTCGATAGCCGGCGATGATACCGTGTTCATTCTCACCAAAACGGAAACTCACGCGGCTCAGCTTATTTCGGATCTGAAACGAATGACCGTCAAGGAGTGAAACTAATTTATAATCAACATACTGACTTTATTTCACGATATTTGCTAAGTTAGCTTGTGAAATTTGTCTACACTTTGATGGTAAATTAGTATGAGAAACCCAAACGCGCCACGCTCAAACGCTCCGAAATGCAGAACGGCTGCCGCCCGCGCCGTAAAGCGGCTGCGTGGGGCGGGTAGCCTGCCGCTTCGCGGCATACGGCGGCTGACGCCGCCGTAGTTTCGCGCAAGCGCGAAACGGCTGCCCGCCCCGGGGGAGCGCGAACAGGTCAAATACGAACGGAACAAAAAATCTAAATCAAGAGGTCTGGATCATGTTAAGGGAGCTTTCGATAGAAAATCTTGCGGTAATAGAAAAGGCGTCCGCGCAGTTCGGCGGGAGCTTCAACGTGTTCACCGGTGAAACGGGCGCAGGAAAAAGCATACTTATCGGAGGAATAAACGCGATACTCGGTCAGCGAACGACCAAAGAGGTGGTGCGCACCGGCGCGAAAAAAGCCGTGATAACTGCGCTGTTCGACGAGCTGCCGAAAGCCGTTGCGGACAAGCTGGAGGAACTGGGCTTTGCGGCGGAGGACGAGCTGCTGATGTCGCGCGAAATATTCGCGGACGGCAAAAGCAATGCTCGGATAAACGGCAGAACGGCGACCGCGGCAATGCTCAAAGAGATCGGAAGTATGCTTGTTGACGTCCACGGACAGCACGAAAACAGGATATTGATGTCCAACGACAATCAGCGCGATATTCTGGATAATTACGGCGGGATAACCGAAAAACTGGAACCGTATAAGGAAAAGTTCCGCGAGTTCGCCAAGGTGCAAAGGCGGCTTAAAACTCTTCAAGAGGAGCTGAAAACGCGCGAACTGAAAATAGAGCATTTGAACGGCGTTGTAGAGGAGCTTTCCGAGCTGGGCCTGGAAAAGGGCGGCGGCGAAAGTCTTGAGGCGGAGCTTGTCCGCGTGCAGAATACCGCAAGGATACAGCAGGCGGTATGGGGAGCGTACAACGCCTTATCCTCGGAAGAGGGCGCGGCGGCGGGTGAGCTTCTGCAAAAGTCGGCGAGCCTTATCGACGGCATTGCGGACGTCGAACCCAAAGCACGGCAGCTCTCCGAACGGCTGCGGGCGGTCATTCCCGAGGTGAACGATATCGCCGACGAGCTGTTCTCGCTTACCTCCGATGATTACGAGGAGCGCGAGGCAGAACTTTCCGATAAGGTCTCGGCGCTGAAACACGCAAAACGCAAGTACAATATGGACGCGGACGCGCTTGTGGACTATCTTGAGGAGTGCAAGACGCAGCTGGCTTCGCTTTCGGGAGCGGACGACGAGATAGATACGCTGTCGGAACAGCGTCACAAGCTGGCAGAAGAGGTGCGCGTTCTTGCGGACGAGATATCCGAGCTTCGCAAAAAGACAGCCGAAAAGCTTTCCGGGGATATATGCAGACAGCTGGAATTCCTGGATATGCCGAACGTGCGGATAATTTTCGCGATAAACCCTGATAAGATAACGATAAACGGTCGGGACAGCGTGGAAATGCTGATCTCGGCGAACGCGGGTGAGGAACCGAAGCCCTTGAACAAGATAGCCTCGGGCGGCGAGCTTTCGCGCATTATGCTGGCGATAAAGAGCGTTCTCGCGGACAGCGACGATATTCCCACGCTGATATTCGACGAGGTTGACGCGGGAATAAGCGGTCGCGCCGCGCAAAAGGTCGGGGTAAAGCTTCGCGAAACGGCGGGAAAACGTCAGGTGCTGTGCATAACGCATTTGGCTCAGATAGCCGCTAAAGCGGACGTTCATCTGCTTATAGAGAAGCAGTCGGACGGTGAGCGCACATTCACGCACATAACCGAGCTTGACCGCGGCGGAAGAATTCACGAACTCGCACGAATAATCGACGGCACGGAAAGTGAGAGCGCTCTCACCGCCGCCGAAGAAATGCTGGATAAATGAGTGCGTTTCAACGAGCAGCTAACCGCGAACAAATCTATAATAAAACTAAAGAAACGGCGCTCTCCTGCCGATAATACTAATGTAAGACCAATCTTCAACAGATAATTTGTTTTCTCACTCACGCAGAGGGAAAAGAAAACCAAACGTTCAAAATTTATTTCTCTCCCCCGCGTAGCGGGGGAGAGAAATAAAACAATATATCTGCTTTTAATAATGCGAAAATATATTTAGGAGTGATCTTCGTGGGGCTTTTACCAATAAGCAGAACAGCCGCTGTATCGAATAACGGCGGCGTGTCAAACATCTCGCGCGGCGTGCCCGTAAAGGTGACGAAAGCCTCGGCGCGGGATACGGCGTTCTTTTCGGAGAACGCTCAAAATGCGGCTCAAGCGGCGCAAAACGCTGAAACCGCAAAAGAAAGCGATAAAGAAACGGACGGCAAAAAGTCGTTTGCCGAGCTGATCAAGGAGCAGACCGAAAAGATCGAAAGCCTGTTTTCCAAAAAGGATTACGACAAGGCAAATGACCGTCAGCTTATGAACATCAGGATGAAAATGCGCGGCGGCTTGACGCTCTCGGCTAATGAGGAACGTTACCTTGAAAAAAACGACCCCGACGGCTATGAAAACTACCGCACCACCCGCGACGCGTGCAGAACGTTCCGCAGTCAGCTGATGTGCTGCCGCACCAAGGACGAGGTGAACGGTATGCGGCTTTCCAACGCGCTTTCGGCGCTCTCCGCGTACAAAAAAGCGACTAAAGGCGGCGGAGACGGCTCGGCGGTAGCGGGACTGAATATGGCTTTGGAACGCGAGATATCAAGCTTTGCGCAAAGCGCCAAATACCGCTCTCTGCCTACCGCGGCGGAGCGCGACAAATACTATATGGAGCTTGCAAAGGCGCGCAAATTCGAGCGCGAAAAGAACAACGCAAAAAAGCTGAACTCTCTTAAAAAGAAGAAAAAACAGGTCAAATTCCCCGGCGACGGCAAACGCACGGTAGCTCAGGTGCAGAACTCGCCGCTAGGGAAAAAGGTTCGGAACGCGAACAAAAGCAGCTGCTGCGGAGTGTGCTACGCTTCAACCGCAAAAAGCTCTTACAGGAAAATGGATCAAAAGGGCTGATACTGCTTTTCTTTCCCCGCTTCGAGGGGGGAGAAAGAAAATAAATGTGAATCAGTATGAAAGGAGTCTTAATATTGATATATAACGACTTTCACGGCGAAAAGCTCTCGGCGCTGGGGCTTGGCTGTATGCGCCTGCCCACTATTGACGGCGACGACGCTCGCCCCGATTACGACAAGACCGCCGAAATGGTGGAATACGCGCTTGAAAAAGGCATAAACTACTTTGATACCGCTTGGGGATATCACGCGGGAAATTCGGAGCTTGCGGTCGCGGCGGCGCTGAAAAACCATCCCCGCGAGAGCTACAAACTTGCGGATAAATTCCCCGGCTACGATCTCGCGAACATCACCAAAGTAAAGGAAATATTCGAGGAGCAGCTGAAAAAATGC
>DKXD01000061.1:813-3751 GCA_002492075.1 Ruminococcaceae bacterium UBA7135 | reverse complement strand
GAGGAGCAGCTGAAAAAATGCGGCGTTGATTATTTCGACTTCTATTTGTTCCACAACGTGTGCGAAATGAACATAGACGCGTATCTCGACCCGAAATACGGCATTTTCGATTATCTTATCGAGCAGAAAAAGAACGGTCGCATACGTCACCTCGGTTTTTCGGCGCACGGCGGTATGCCCGTACTGAAGCGCTTCGTTGACGCTTACGGCGAGTATATGGAGTTCGGTCAGCTTCAGGTGAACTGGGTGGACTGGACGTTCCAGGGCGCTCGCGATAAGGTGAAGTACTACTCTGAAAACAATATTCCCGTATGGGTAATGGAACCCGTTCGCGGCGGAAAACTCGCAAACATCTCGCCGAAATACGCCGATATGCTCAAAAAGCTGCGCCCCGACGCGGAGGCTGTCGAGTGGGCGTTCAGATTTTTGCAGACGCTGCCCGAGGTCAAGGTAACGCTTTCGGGAATGTCGAACTTTGAGCAGCTCAAACAGAACATCTCGTTCTATGAGGAGGCAAAGCCGCTTTCCGACAAAGAGCTTGCCGCGCTTAACGGCATCGCCGCGGAAATTATCGGGAACAGCACCGTTCCCTGCACGGCTTGCCACTATTGCACCGAGCATTGCCCGCAAGGAATTCCGATACCCGATTTGCTGGAGCTGTACAACGAGCATAGGTTTACGGGCGGCGGATTTATCGCACCGATGGCTCTTGACGCGTTCCCCGAGGACAAGCGTCCCGGCACTTGCGTGGGATGCCGCAGTTGTGAGGCGGTCTGCCCGCAGCAGATAAAGATCTCCGAAATTATGAAGGATTTTGTGAGAATGCTCGGTTGAGCTTTTAGAGTATGACGGCGGGCGGGCTGCGCTCCCCGCTTGAATATACGAAACGATATTTTTTGATCCGAGCAATCGGAGAAAGGAGCAAATATGCACCCCGATCTTGAAAACGCAAAGGCTGCCCTCAAGGGCGAAAAGTGCACCTGCGTTCTGACGCTTGGCACGGTAATGTTCAAAAGCAAGGACAAGGGCGTTCAGCCACTTCTTGACTGGATGAACAGCGGCAACAACTATATGGGCTATATGATCGCCGACAAGGTGGTTGGAAGAGCGGCAGCGTTCATTGATATAGCCATGGGTATCCGCGCGGTATATGCTGAGGTCATCAGCGAGCCCGCAAAAGCGCTTCTCGAAAACAACCACGTTGAAGTCACCGCCGATAAGGTAGTGCCCGAGATACTCGACAAGGAAAAGAGCGACAGGCACCCCCTCGAAAAAGCTGTCGACGGCATCGAAAGCGCAGGCGACGCTCTTATGCCGATAGAGCTTGCTCTTATCAGAATGAACCTTTGATCTTTTTTCTCCCCCGCTTTGCGGGGGAAAAATGAGGGATCAGCTTTAAAACAACACAAGACCGCTTCGGCGGTCTTAAAGCTTGTGCGAGGGAAACCGCCAAACCGGTTTGTAACCAAAATCCGTCAACGCGAATATACTGCTTCAAAGAGCAATCGGCAAAGAACGATGAAATGAGGTAAGTGTATGCGCTGTTCACACGGACACAGGCGGAGAGGTCCGAATAACCTGCCGTTAATTCTGGCTATAGTAGCGTTTTTTACGGGACTTATCTGCCTCGTGATCTTTTCGGCAAAATGTATACTTCTTTTCGTCGCGGTCGCGCTGATAGCGCTGGGAGTGTTCCTTTTAAGACTGTGATACCGATTTTGCCCCGTGTACGGCGGCAGATCGGTATGCGTTGATGTGAGAGGTGAGCGTTATGAAAGTCGTTGTTGTGAAAAGCCCGAAAATGTTTACCGGATTGCTTAGAATGATGTTCGGTATCAAAAAATCGGAGACCGTTTGACGTTCAATATGTTCCCATGTAAAGCCCGCCGCTTGTTTCTCCGCGGCGGGCGGAAATTTTTCAGTTGATAGTTATGTTACGCAGCGCCGCACCATACATTAACTGTACACTGTTTTCGGAGTGTAAATGGATAATAAAAAACGGCTGTATAAAGCCATTCTGCTTATAATAATCTCGGCGTTCTGCTTTGCGGTGATGAATTTGTGCGTATCACTTTCGGGAGACGTTCCAGTAATACAAAAAACATTCTTCCGCAATTTCTTCGCAATGCTTATAGCAAGCATTACGATGATAAAAAACAAGCACTACATACTCCCCAAAAAAGGCGAGCGTTTCGGAATAATAATGCGCTCGGCGGCGGGATTTGCGGGTATGCTGGGAAACTTTTACGCGCTTTCCGCTTTAAGAGTAGCCGACGCGTCGCTGCTTAACAAGATGTCGCCGTTCTTCGCGATAATCTTCTCGGCGATACTGCTGCGCGAAACTCCCAACAAGGTGCAGATCGTTTGCATACTAACGGCGTTTGCGGGAGCGATGTTCGTGCTTAAACCGAGCTTTCAAAACGCGGAGCTTTTGCCGTCCTGCGCGGGATTTTTCGGCGGCGCGTGCGCCGGACTTGCCTATACGTTTGTGCGAAAGCTCACAAGCGGCGGAACAAAAAGCTATTACATCGTGTTCTTTTTCAGCGCGTTCTCTACGATATGCGCTGCGCCCGCGCTTATCTTCGGGTACTCCCCGATGACTTTGCAGCAGCTTTTGCTGCTTTTGGGAGCGGGCATAGCGGCGGCGGGCGGGCAGTTCGCGATAACGGCAAGTTACTCATACGCTCCCGCAAAAGAGGTGTCGATATACGACTACTCTCAGATAATCTTCGCGGGGCTGCTGGGATTTGTGTTCAAGAGCGAGATCCCTGACCTTTTCAGCTTTATCGGCTATTTCATCATAATTTCTGCGGCACTTGCGATGTTCGTTTACAATAAGAGAAAAACGGAGAGTTGATCTGCTCGTTGAATGTGCATAAGCGGTATTTCCCCGTCGAAAGGGTAGTATAAAAACGTTCTCTCCCCCGCGAAGCGGGGG
>DKXD01000061.1:0-507 GCA_002492075.1 Ruminococcaceae bacterium UBA7135 | reverse complement strand
CCCCCGCGAAGCGGGGGAGAGAACGCAAAAAACGCGGTGAAATATTTATTTGTTAAGGAACGCGCCCAGCCTCTTATCCTCGGTCTTGATATGAGCAATAAGCAGGCTGATATGCCCATTAAGCTTGGTGAGATCACCGAACGACGCCTCGCTTGTAAAGCCCGAGGTTATTTCCTTTAAGGTCTGCCTGTATTTCTCGTGAAACGCCTTATGCGCCTCAAAGCCGGGATATCCGCTCTGCTGCTGAAGCTGTTCCTCGTGCGCGAAGTGGCGTTTGACGTAATCGTTGAGGAAATCGGAAGTCTTATGTACCTGATCAAGACCTTTGCCTGAGCTGCATGCGTCCATCAGCTTATTCACCGCGTCTATAAGCTCGCGGTGTTCCTTGTCAATAACAGCGTTTCCCGTTTCCAGTTCTTTTGTAAATTCATAACGTGCCATGATCTCAAACCTCATTTCTTTTTTATTGCTTTTCCCTTTGTCGTATCCCCCGCCTGCGGCGGGGGA
>DKXD01000098.1 GCA_002492075.1 Ruminococcaceae bacterium UBA7135 | reverse complement strand
TGCGGGCTGAGCCGATATTGCCGCGGGCTGTTCAACCGGCGGCAGAGCGCTTGGAAGCTCCGAACCTGTATTCTTGTTTAGGGTTACGATCGGCGCGCCGCAAAACTCGCAGAACAGCGCGTCTTCATCGTTTGGCTTTCCGCATTTTCCACAAAACATAAATTATCCTCCTAACAGATCAAAAATGAACCAAATCACCGCAACAGCAATTTAACAATAGGGACAGCGTCCGCTGCCGCCGCAGTTGCCGCACTCTCCGTTAGTACAGTTGGGGCAGTCGTAGCGTCCGTCAACGTCGGTACCGTAGGTAGCAACAGTGCCATACCCCTTACCGTGGCACCATATACAACGCCCGCCGCCATGGCATCTGTTACATATACCGGTGCCGCCGCAATACCCGCAGTTTATACCGTTACCTACATTGCCGCCGTTTCCCCCGCCATTATTGTAACCGCCGTTACCGCCCTGCTGTCCATACCCGATATTGCCGCCGTTTCCGCTGCTGCCGCTGCTGCCCGAGCTTGCGCTGAACACTATTGCCAGCACTATTCCTGTTACAAGAACTACCGCTGCGGCTATAATGGCTATCATTTTGTTCCTTTTAGCAACATCGACCGCCTGATGCTGCATAGACATATACGACTGCGGATACTCTTGGAACGCCGGTTGATCGGGTTGTTGCTGAACAAATGATTGAGTCGGCTCCTGCACGTGCGGCTGAACAGGCTCCTGCATGGGCGGCTGACCGCCTTGTTGTGCGCATATACCGCCGCTGTTTGAGAGCGCCGCGCCGCAAAACCGACAGAACGCCGCGCCATCTTTATTTTCTTTTCCGCATTTTCCACAAAACATAGTTAAATTCCCCCTTTTTATACGCATCCGTCGCCGCCGCAAGCCAAACAGAATGTTGAGCCTCTGCCTCCGCAGCTCTTACAACTTACTTTGCCCGCGCTGCAGTAAGGACAATTTTTGACTCTCTTTGAGTAAGTATCATAATACGTTCCGCTGCCGCTGCATTTTGTACAGTTTACAAAGCCCCAATCACAGTAAGGGCATTTTATAAGTCCTTTGCCGTCGCATTTAGGGCAGTCTCCTCCGCCGATACCACCGTTACCGTTGTTCCCGTTACCGTTGCCGCCCGAGGGCGCGGTGTATTCGTTCCCTACGGTAGCGCTGCCCGATTTCCCCGATTTATAGGACTGCGTACAGCCTTTGCCGTGACATATATAGCATTTTCCGTCGCCTTTGCCTAAAAACTCTTTGGTGTCACACCAATCACACCCATAAGGTCCGTAGGACGCTTCTCCCGTACCGTTGCAATGCGAGCAAACGCCGCCTACGCAGTACGTGCAGTCAACATCGACATACGTACCGTCGACCGCCGTGTTTACACAGCAAGTGACCTCGCCGCCCGTTTCGGAACCGTTAAACGAAACGATCTTGAAATCGTAATCCGTGCCCTCATTAAGCCCTGAAACCGCAAATGTCGTGGTCGAGTTCTGGGAGATCGTTTGTATAATATCCCAAGACGAGCCGTTCTTTTGGTAAATTCTGTAACCTTTCGCCGTATCGTCTTTATCCCATTTCAGATTTATAGAACTTGATTTTATGTCCGTAGCGGTGAAATTCGTCACCATGCCGACGGTTATCGGCTCACTCGGCGAGTTTGTCGGATAGCTTGGCTGTGTATTGCCGCCCGTGTTGCCCGAGGGAGCGACGCTCGTGGTTCCTCCGGTGTTGTTATTTGTAGTTTCTCCGGTGCTGTTGCTCGCGGTTCCCGAGGGAGTTATGCCAGCGCTGTTGCTGCTCTGCGATACATAGTTGCTGCCGGAATTTGTGCTGTTAGTTCTGGGCGGTCTGTTCAAAACTACAATGCACATCACCACCGCCGCGGTTATCCCCGCTGCGCCAATTATGTAGCCCGCTATCCGACTTTTGCGCGAAACGAGCCCGGGTGTACTATGCTGCGACGCGATATGCCGCCCTATAAGCGATGTTTCAGTATTGGCGCTGCTTGCTGCCGCAGGGCTTTCCCCGACCTTGTTTCCGCACTTTTTGCAAAACAAAGCGCCGTCGGAAATAACTGCGCCACATTTTCCGCATAATACGGCTCTTTTCAAGCTCTCACCGTTCTGCGCGTCGTCTCCCTCGAATGTCGGGTTTTTTCTGATTATTTTGTTTCCGCACTTTTTGCAGAACAAAGCGCCGTCTGATATAACGCTTCCGCATTTTTTACAAAACATATAATATCATCCTTTCTATTGGCGGTCGATCGCATTTTGTCATATAGCCAACACATTATGTGGCTGCCGATATGATTGCCTTTCTGCGATCAAAAGCGTTCTTTCGGTTCCCCCGCTTCGGGCGGGAAGAACGGTCATACTTATAACTCTATTATAACATATCACACTGCGTTTTTGTTGTGCACGGCTGCATTATTTTTAAAAACAGCCCGGCTTCACGTGTTCCAGATAAAATCTATCGCCTTGTCAAGCTCCATTTTATGCTTTACCGCATAAAACACTTTAGCGTCAAACATATCGCGCACATACAGCGGCTTTTTCTTCGCGGCTTTCAGCAGAGCCTGAAAGCTCCCGATATCCAGCCCAAGCAGCAAGCCTATCTGTATGATGTAGTTTCTTGTGGGTGCGCGGGTGCCGTTAAGCAGCTGATATCCGTAGTTTTTGTCGATATTCATATCGATGTTCATACGCTTTATCAGCTCAGAGCGCGGGATCCCTTTTTCCTTAATATATTCCGCTATCACCGTGCAAAAATCGGGACAGCCGTTTTCTCTTATCAAATTCTCGTCGAATTCTTCTTCGGCGCTCAGCCGTTCTTCAATCTGTGATGTTTTCATCTAACTCCTCCGTTATAAAAATGTGTCGTATTCGCCGTTATATCTTTCAAGCCGAACATGAGTTACCCGCAAGTTCATGCATTGTAAAAATAAGCCGCCGCTCATTTTTTCCTTAACGCGCTGCGGAATTATAAACACTAACTGCTTACAGCTCTTATCAATATGAATACCATAAACCTCATCGCGGCTTACAAGCGGATTTCCGATATTATCGGTTATCGTGGGAACAAGAACATCATCGTCAAAAACATTAAAGCAGTAGCCCGAGTTGCGTACATAAACAACGCGCCATGTGTCGTTTCCGCCATCGATATCCTCAATCGGAACCGTCACTTTAACGTCGCCGTTAAACTCATAAAACGCGCTTTTGGGTATTCCCTGAGATTCATAGGTCGCCCACGACGTCATAGGATATTCGCCAAGCTCCGCAGTCACCGTTTTGCCGTCCTCGTTGTCGGTAACGCTGTATGGCGCGTTTCTTTGCTTATGATAGCTGTTTATTCCGATACTGCTTTTCTTTTCGGAGGGTCTAAGCTCTGCCGAGGTTATGATAAGATTATATGTTTCAAAGCCCAGTCCGCCACCACCAAGGCTTTCAATGCCCTCGCGGGACATTACCAGCGAAATTTCCTCGCTGCCCTTTTCAATGTTAATCCAGCCGTTTTCGTCCGCCCAAAGCTCATCTGCCGACGTGAGATATTCCAGAACGCTCCTGTCGTCCGAGTTGACGGGTATAACGCCGTGTATATCGTTTGACGGCATCTCCTCCCACGGCTCGATATGCAGGGTGATCTCTACGCCGTCATTGAATTTCTCCAGCTGCGAGGACGGTATTTTTCCGCCGATATTAAAATGCCCTGCGTATTCGCTGTCAAGGGTAAGCTCGACCGTTTTGTCCTTAGCCTGCGAAAAACGCTTGTATATGCCGTTTACCGCAAACGGGGCTGCGGCAATAATGCATACCAAGACCGCAGCGGTGACAAAAAGTCTTGCTTTTGTATGCCTTTTGGAGATATTGTGTTCGGTAAAATTCCCCTCTTTAAGCGAATTATAATCCTTGGGAACGACGAGTGCGGACATACTTATGTTGAGTTCCAACAAATCGCTTCTGAATTCCTCAACGCTTTGATAACGCTCCGACGGCATTACCGCGGCGGCTTTTTCTATCACTCGCCGCAAACTGCCGTCCTCGATCTCTTCGCCAAGCGCGCCGCCGTTTTCCAGACGCTTATATGGGCTTTCGGGAGTCTTTTGGGTCAGCGCGTAATACAGCAGCGTTCCAACCGAATAAATATCCGCGCGGATATCCGCTCCCGCCTCCCGCGTGTATTGCTCCATAGGCGAAAAACCAGTTTTCATAAAGACCGTATAGCCCGCCGCGCCGTCGGATACGAACTGTCTTGCCGCGCCGAAATCAATAAGCTTTACGTTTCCGTCCTTGCATATCATCACGTTATCGGGTGAAATGTCGCGGTGAATGACCTTTCCGCTGTGCAGCACCACAAGAGCCATAGTCAGCTTATCCGCAATATATGCCGCTTGTTCACAATTTAACGCGCCGTATTTTTTTATGTAGTTTTCAAGCGTTATTCCGTCCAGATATTCCATTACATAATACGCGGTGTTGTTTTCGTAAAAACATTCGTAAATGCTTACGATATTCGGGTTTCCGTTGAATTGCCGCACCAGCTCCGCTTCATCGAAGAATTTTTCCGCGCCGATATTGAACTGCTTTGCGTTCTTTTCGCTGTTGGGAACAACAAATTTACCGCGGCTGCGCATCGAAAGCATCGACGGAAAGAATTCCTTTACCGCAACTGTTTTTTCATCTCTTGTATCGTATGCAAGATAGGTTACTCCAAAGCCTCCGCGTCCGATCGCTCCGCCGATAACATAACGCTTGCAAAGCTTTGTGCCGCGAGCCGGCAAGGACGGATCGCACACATCCTTTGCATAGCCGCATACGGGGCATATTCTGTTGTGCCCTTCGATACGCGAAAAGCAATTCTTGCATAATTTTCCAGACATTTTCATTCAGAATACCTCCGCGACCTGAAGCTGCATATCACAATACGCCAAACGTTCCGCAAAAACGCATAAATCAACATTGTACACCTATTATACCATAAGTATGCATAGGAAGTCAAGCACATAATTATCAAGCAAAACTTATTCCAAACAGAGCGTTATGAGTGAATAAACCCGCCGCCTAAACAACAAAAACTCCCCGCCGAACAGTGGGGAGCGTGTGTCTGTATATTTGCGATCCGTCAATCAATAAACAAATGTCTGGGAAGACCATCAACCATAAACGGAGAAAGCTCGCCGATAATGAGCGGTCTTGCGTACTCAAAGAAATCATTCGTCACATAAGAGCCGTTGTTCACGAGCCACTCCAAAGGAACCTTTTTCTCAACGTTCGCTACTGCAGAAGCAGGGCAAGATGATGTTTTCAGCTGATAAGGATTATTTGAGATCCTGTCAAAGATGATCATTTTGCCTGTTTCTCCGCTAAGCGCAAGCTGAACGCCGTCAGCGCCCGCCGTAAACGCCTCGGTTATATCTCTGCGGGAAACGATGTGAGAAGCGCAGCGCTGCAACGTTGAGAACACGATGCCTCTTGACTTTATGCCAAGCTCCGCTCCAAGGAAATCCGCAAGATAGAGTGCCGTACCGCCAAGAGTCTTATGACCGAACGCGTCCTCGCTCATAGAGCGCTTGTTGGCTTCGCAGACATACTTGCCGTCCGCCGTTTTGATACCCTCGGAGACCGCTATGGTGATCACTTTTTTGCGTGAACGTGCCTCGTTTATCTGCTTGATGAAAGTATCGTAATCGAAAACCGTTTCGGGAAGTGAGATGAGGTCGGGACCCGCGCAATCCTCCGAGCGAGAAAGCGTTGCCGCACAGGTGAGCCATCCGGCGTCACGCCCCATTATCTCAACGATATTTATGCTCTCGGTCGGGTAGGTGTTCGCGTCGCGGATTATTTCCTTCATCGCGGACGCGATGTACTTAGCAGCGCTTCCATAACCGGGCGTATGATCGGTCATGGCGAGGTCGTTATCGATCGTTTTGGGGATGCCGATAAATGTAATATCACTGTTGATAAAGGCGGCGTACTTTGACAGCTTATCTATGGTGTCCATGGAATCGTTGCCGCCTATGTAGAAGAAATGCTTGATATCAAGCTTCTTTAAGACAGCGAATATCTTTTTGTAGGTATCCTCGTCCTTGGTATAGTCGGGGAGCTTGAAACGGCAGGTCCCCAAAAACGACGAAGGTGTGCGCTTGAGCAATTCGATATCCAGATCGTTTCTCACATACATAGACATATCGACCCAACGCTCCTGCAAAAGTCCCTCAATACCATTCCTCATGCCGTATACATGAGGACATCCCGCGTCTCTTGCAGTCTTGAAAACGCCCACAAGACTGGAGTTGATAACAGAAGTTGGTCCGCCCGATTGTCCTACAATAACATTGCCCGCTCCCATAGCTATTCCTCCTAAAAAACAGTCAAATCAAAAAGTCTTCTTTAATCGTATTATACTATATGATACGATTTTCGGCAAGTAAAAAAGAGATTTTAATATATACAAAACGGTTTACGACGCAACAAAATGCCCGCCTTTCCGGGCGGGCATAAACTATTTACAGAAGCTTCTTATAAAGCTCGGTGATCTCCTCAACGGATGTGTCTCTCGGGTTGCCGGGACGGCACGCGTCGTCAAACGCGGACTGCACGAGGAACGGAATATCCTCGGGCTTTACGATGTCTTTAAGGTTATCGGGAATACCAACGTCCTTGGAAAGCTGCTTTACAGCGTCAACAGCCGCTTTTCTGTATTCCTCCTGAGACATATTCTCCGTGCCTTTAACGCCCATAGCCTTTGCAATATCGCGGTACTTCTCGCCCGTTTCCGGAGCGTTATACTCCATGACTGTAGGCAGGATAATAGCGTTTGCAATGCCATGCGGCGTATCATACAGCGCTCCGAGAGGGTGCGCCATGGAGTGTACTATGCCAAGTCCGACATTGGAAAAGCCCATTCCCGCAACGTACTGACCCAACGCCATTCCCTCGCGTCCCTCGGGCTCGTTGTTTACAGCGCCGCGCAGAGAATTCGAGATTATCTCTATCGCTTTAAGGTGGAACATATCCGAAAGCGTCCACGCACCCTTGGTGATATATCCCTCTATCGCGTGAGTGAGCGCGTCCATACCCGTCGCCGCCGTGAGGCTCTTGGGCATCGTACTCATCATATCGGGATCGACTACCGCAATTATAGGAATATCGTGCGGGTCTACGCAAACCATTTTACGGTTCTTTTCGGTATCGGTGATAACATAGTTTATCGTTACCTCAGCAGCCGTGCCCGCAGTCGTGGGAACGGCGATTATCGGTACGGAAGCCTTTTTGGTGGGCGCAACGCCCTCAAGACTTCTAACGTCTGCAAATTCGGGATTGTTGATAATGATACCGACAGCCTTTGCCGTATCAATGGACGAGCCGCCGCCTATAGCGATGATGTAATCCGCTCCGCTTTCTTTAAACGCGGCAACGCCCGCCTGAACGTCCGCAATGGTGGGATTGGGCTTTATCTGCGAAAAAACGGTGTATGCCAAACCCTCTTTATCGAGGATATCCGTAACCTTTGCGGAAACTCCGAATTTGATAAGGTCGGGGTCGGAGCATACCAGCGCTTTCTTAAATCCTCTGCCCTTTACTTCGTCCGGAATAGCCGCCAAAGCTCCCTTTCCATGATACGAGGTCTCATTGAGAATAAAACGATTCATTGTAAACATTCCTTTCTTAATAAATATAATATCCGTTAAAAAACAGAATATTCTTACTTGATCTCAGAGATCAGCGCGCTTGCGTCCGCCAGCATCTCGCGCAGCTTTTCGATAACAGCGCTGTTTTGCTCTATCGCGGAATTAACACCGTTAATCTGCTCGTTGATGTCCGTCATTGCTTTTCTGATCCCGTAAAGAGTTTTTTCAATCTCTCCGGTCTGCTTTGTATTCTTGTCGGAAAGGACGCGAACCTCCTGTGCGATAACGTTGAAGCCCTGCCCTGCCGCGCCCGCTCTTTTAGCTTCAATAGACGCGTTAAAGCCGATAAGCGTGAGCTGCGTGGAGGCATTCTCGATAGTCTTGATTATGCTGTCTGTGCTCTCTACCGCCTTTGCGGAAGCGGCAACGGCTTTCTTTATCGCATTGAAATTCTCGCCCAATTCTCTGATCGCCGCCACGGATTCTTCGGTCTGTGTATTTATCTCCGTAAAACGCTCTTGTATCTCCGAAACGATAGCTTCTTGACTCTCGGACTTGCTTTGCGCGAGAGCGCGCTGATATCCCACATCGGAAAGCGCGTTCGCCATTTGGTAAAGCAGATTTGCCGAAGCGTCTATCTGCTTTTTCGGAACTATCGGAACTTTATGTACCGCTCTGACATAACGCTCGGGGTCTACTCCGATCTCGGCGGCTATTCTGCGGAATTTGTCATCGTCCGGCTCCTCCGTCAGCACCTGACCTCCGATAAGAGAGCCAATGTGCTGCCCGTTTACGATTATGGGCGCGGCAAAATCGACCAGACCGCCATGGCAAAAATACACGGACGGTTTTCCCGTGAGCGACGACGCCTCGCCGCCCTGAAGGTCGCACTTGTTGCAGCGTTCACAGCCTTTGGGCGATCTGCGGGTAAGATCCATGCAGAACTCGGTAGGGTTGCTCAAATGTGTTACCGAGCCGGTGGCATCTGTAGCAAGCGCAGCCATGCCCGTGGCGTCCGCAAAAGAATCCTGAAGCGCCTGCAATGTTCTGACGTCTATAACATCAAGCAATGTCAAGTTTTTTATATCCATATATGATCTCCTTGCAGTTAATTTCTTGTTTATAACTTTATTATACTATATCGACTAAAATAAATCAAGTTTAAATCAACATATCGGGTATAAAAAATTTTCATTGGATTTTGGTGATTATTTACAAAGTGCCTTTATACAGTCTTTTCGGCAATGCCGTTTGGGAAGAGAAACGACCATTCTGCGGAAAAAGCCGTAATTTGTCGAAAAAAAGGGCAAGCAAATACGGAAAAATCCACGCAAGGAGAGATGAGCAACCCCGCGTTGTTTTTGCGGGTTTCGCGAAGCGAAATTGCGGACGAAGTCCGCAAGGGGGGAAACAATGCAAACAATGAGCATCCGCGGTTCGTCGAAGGCGAGCCGCGGGCAGATACCGCTACTTGGGGCTGATAAGATGCGGCGACTGCAAAGCCATTCTGATAGCGAAAAGACGAACAGATCATCAAGGAATGGGTAAAGAAAAAACCGCTCAACAAAACCATTTGCGGTTTATTGAGCGGTTTGTGCTATTCATTGATAAAATTTTTCAATGTGAATTATAACGTTTTTGCGTCAGATTTCAAAAAACGGTTAAAACGCAACCTGAGCTTATGAATTATTCTTATTTGATGTTCGCGTTTATTTCTTTTAATATCTCAACGACTTCTATTTCCCCGTCTGCAAGCACTTCGGTTATCGGTTCGTGACCGTCCTCATTGGGACCGTTTAACCAATAGATCTCTGCCATTCGAAGATTTTCCTCCTCGGAGATCGTCCCGTCAAAGCACTTGTAAGCATCTCCGCAATAACAATTACCGTTGACCTTTATCTTTGCTACACAATAAGTAGGACGCCCGATACGGGCAAAATATTCGCCCCAACGTTCCGCTTCCTCATACGTCTTGGAGACATACAATGCAGCCATGCGTGAAGGATAATGCGGATACTTTTCCTTTCTGACCTTTTCCAGCGCTAGCTCACGAAGAGCAACATCGACCTCATGGCTCAATTGCGTCCCTTCATACTTTTCGGGGTTATTGTATATATCTTCAACTATGTTCATCTGTGCATGCACGCGCTCGTATACGCCGTTAGGGTGTTTTTCATCCAACACAAAGCGCTGTCCGACTTGCTTGGGAACATCAGATACAACGTGATAAAAAAACATAAATCCTCCTAATATTGTAAAAAAATGAAAATACCGAGATTTGCTTTATTATCTTAGTCAGAGCATATTCAAATATAAATTCTTAAAAAATCATAATAATACCTCCTTGCATACAACAAGCTTCCCTGCATGGCAGAGAAACTTGTCTTACTTGTGGTGCACCTGACAGGGGTCGAACCTGCACGCCTTGCGGCAATAGAACCTAAATCTATCGCGTATGCCAATTTCGCCACAGGTGCATATTAAATTTTTCGTCTATTTTATCTTTCTAATGATAAACTGGTATTTATACTACATCTTTATGTGAATGAATATTCGCACTTTGCCTGTCCTTTCTGATAGGTACACTCAATTATTTCAGCAGGATTCATTTTTTCAATATATGTTAAGCACCTGAAAACCATCCCATGACCAACCAAAACAACCTTATCGCAATCTGAATATTTATCTGCTACACGTATCATTCTTTTTCGCATATGGCTAAGCGATTCCCATCTGAATTTTTCACCCGGTGGATACTCACCGCTAAATTTAGTAAATTCTCTGGCAAATGCAAAACTTTCTTCAGATGTTTCATACTGATTGTTCTCATCAGGTATCCACTCATGTAAATCAATATCAACTTCAACTTGTATTCCTGTTTCTCGTGAAATAATCTGAGCCGTCTGCAATGCTCTTGTATATGGAGAAGACACAATAAGTTCTGCATTTTTAAGACGAGTATCTTTTGCCGTTATTTCTGCTTGTTTTTTTCCTTTTTCAGATAAGGGAGCAAAATCCCTGCCA
>DKXD01000194.1:14037-14849 GCA_002492075.1 Ruminococcaceae bacterium UBA7135 | reverse complement strand
CCCGCCGCCTAATGAGGCTATGCCGTTTGCTTACCGCAAAGGCGGGGAATATCCGGATTTTGATTATAGGGTTCACAGGCGTTTCTTCCATTCTCTTATAAGCCTCTCCGGGGCATTCAAGGAAATCCCGTATTTCTTCCTGATCTCCTTGACAATATAACGGTTCTGAACGGTCGGCTAAAGCTTGCTTCCTTATATGCGGCGACAAGCGTCTCCTTATCCTCGCCGCTCACCTGTTCTCCCGCTTACTTAAGGCTTACTTCCGCATACCGTTTTCGAGACTGTCAGCAGAGTAACCGCCCTTGTTTTCTCTTTCTTCTTTTTCCTTGTCCTCTGCCTCTCCCCCACACACTCTCTAAAATACTGAGAACGTAATAGGGATTGCCTGCGACTGCATTTCATTGACAAAAAAATTTCGATGGTGTGACAGATAAAAAAATCTCGGTCGAAACCGAGCTTATTGTGTGCAGCGTCACGCTGCTGTGTTGTTGCGACCAAATAGATTTTAATTACAACAAACACAGCGTAACCGCAGCACTTGTCCAATAATGCGGTTTTTGTGTAACAAAAATTGCCGACTTCGTCGGCAAAGCATTATTGGACGAAAATAGAGGGGCGAGTTGTTCCTCGCCCCGATATTTTCTTGGCACGCCACAAAGGATTCGAACCTTTGACCTACCGCTTAGAAGGCGGTTGCTCTATCCAGCTGAGCTAATGGCGCGAATTTAGAAAGCCCGAAGCCCGTAAAAACTACCGCCAAAGGCGGCGATACTATTTCGAGAGATGGAGCGGGTGATGGGAATCGAACCCAC
>DKXD01000194.1:0-13762 GCA_002492075.1 Ruminococcaceae bacterium UBA7135 | reverse complement strand
TGGAGCGGGTGATGGGAATCGAACCCACGTAACCAGCTTGGAAGGCTGGAATTCTACCATTGAACTACACCCGCAAAATCAGTACTTGTATATTATATCACTTTTGTTTTTGATTGTCAAGGGGTTTTTTAGATTTTTTTGCTTTTGCGCGATACGTCCGTGTGGCTTGCGGAAGTTACTGTTATGGTTTTATTATGAACGCAAATTTGCCAAGCGATCTCTGTCGATAATATGTCAAACAAAAATGCACAAAAAGACACCGCTTTATACGGCGTTTTTTGTTGATTTGGCACTTGATTTTTTTCTCAAATGGTGTATAATATAATTATGGATTAGCACTCTCTTGTCTAGAGTGCTAAAAAGAAACAAGGGGGCATTTTAAATGAGTGAAACAAAAGAATTCAAAGCGGAAAGCAAGCGTTTGCTTGAAATGATGATCAATTCCATTTACACGCACAAGGAAATATTCCTGCGTGAGCTTATCTCAAACGCTTCGGACGCAATGGACAAACTCTACTTCAAGACAATGAGCGGCGAGGGAGAGGCTGTCTCACGTTCGGATATGCAGATAACGCTTGAAGCGAACAAGGACGACCGCAAGCTGGTGATCTCCGATAACGGTATCGGAATGACAAAGGAGGAGCTGGAAAACAACCTCGGTACTATCGCACAGAGCGGCTCTTTCGCGTTCAAGAACGAAAATGAAAAAACCGAGGACGTTGACATAATCGGACAGTTCGGCGTGGGCTTTTACAGCGCGTTTATGGTCGCAAAGAAAGTCACTGTTATTTCTAAGGCTTATGGCAGCGACACCGCTTATATGTGGACGAGCGAGGGCGCGGACGGCTACACGATTGCCGAGGCTGAAAAGGATTCGCACGGCACAACGATAACGCTCGACATCAAAGACAATACCGACGATGAGAATTACGATGAGTATCTTACTCCATATAAAATAAGAGAGCTTGTCAAGAAATACTCGGATTACATCAGATACCCTATCAGAATGGACGTAGAGCACGAAAAGCTGAAAGAGGGCACGGGAGTTGACGGCAAAGAACCCGAGTACGATAAGGAGATAGTCACCGAAACGCTCAATTCGCAGATACCGATCTGGAAGAAAGCGAAATCCGAGCTTAAGGACGAGGACTACAATCAGTTCTATAAAGACAAGTTCCACGACTACACCGACCCGCTGCTGCATATTCACTCCAAAACCGAGGGCACGGCGACCTATTCCGCGCTGCTCTACATTCCCGAAAAAGCGCCCTACGACTACTACTCCAAGAACTATGAAAAGGGCTTGCAGCTTTATTCAAGCGGCGTTATGATAATGGAGAAGTGCGCCGACCTGCTGCCGGATTACTTCAGCTTTGTGAAAGGTCTTGTCGACAGCGAGGACTTGTCGCTGAACATCTCGCGCGAAATGCTCCAGCATGACCGTCAGCTGAAAATAATCGCAAAGGCTATCGAGAAGTCAATAAAGAACGAGCTTAAAAAGCTCCAAAAGAACGACCGCGAGAAATACGAAAAGTTCTTTGAGGCGTTCGGCACGCAGATAAAGTACGGCATTTACGAAAGCTACGGAATGAACAAGAACGAGCTTCAAGATCTGCTGATGTTCAAGTCGTCGAACGGTGCTATGACTACGCTTGAAGAATATGTTTCGCGTATGAAAGATGATCAGAAGTACATCTATTTTGCAAGTGGTTCCTCCGTTTCCCGCATAGAGAGCCTGCCGCAGACCGAGCTTGTGCGCGACAAGGGTTATGAGATACTTTACCTCACCGACCACGTTGACGAATTCTGCTTGCAGATGATGCACGCTTACGATAAAAAAACCGACGGCTCGGACGAGACAACGCCCATAGAGTACAAATCCGTCAGCGCCGATGATCTTGGGCTGGAGACCGAGGAGGAAAAGGAAGAGATCAAAAAAGAGGAAGAGGACAACAAGGATATGTTCGAGTTCCTCACGGAAAAGCTCGGCGGCAAGGTAAAGGCGGTAAAGCTCTCGCAGCGTTTGAAGAAACACCCCGTGTGCATTACAAGCGAGGGAATGCTCTCCGTGGAAATGGAGAAGGTGCTCTCCGCAATGCCGGATGCTCAGGGCGCGAAAGCCGAGAAAGTTCTCGAGATAAACCCGAACCACGCTATCTTCGGCAAGCTGAAAACGCTCTACGAAACCGACAAGGACAAGGCGGGCGAGTACGCTGACCTGCTCTACTCACAGGCGCTCCTTATCGAGGGTATGCCGATAGAGAACCCCGTGGACTTCGCGAACAAGCTTTGTGAGATCATGGCGCAATAATTAAATTCTCCCGCTTGAAAAATCAAGCGGGAGAATTTTTGTTTCAAAGCATTAGTCGTCGAAAACTTATTGGTCAGTTGCCTTTAGTCAGTCGGTTTAAGGTTGTTTAGAATGTCCCGGCGGCCGCTCCATTCTTTATATGATCCCGTGAGCTCGGAATCCTCAAAATACATCGTATATTTCCATTCGATAGGATCGGTAAGATCAAATCCGTGACTTCCCATACCTACGGTATGGTAGAAATGTTCCGCCTTTCGGAACTCTGCTTCCGTAACCTCTTTGTCGCCTATCCAATACACACAATGGTTTTTGGTGTGGGTGTGGTAGTCGTCGCTGTCCCAGATCACATCGTAATGTATAAGTCTTTCGGTTGAGAAGCTGTTGTTTTCAACGTTTATCTTGTTAAGGCTCACTCTCTCGATCCATGTGGTGTAACGGTAACCGTCGCGTATCGTCGGACCCTCCACTCCGAGATAATACCAGTATTTCTCTCCGTCCCTGTCATAAAGATTTAACAATTCGGGATCGCAAAGACCGTTTTCGGTTTCAAACGAACCGAGATACTCACAGTTCTTGTTGTAAACGAACACACCCCTCATATTTGAGAAATTGAACAGGGATATAAGAAGCTCCGTTTCCCCGTCGCCGTTGATGTCATACTCTCCCGAATGCCACATACCGGGTGTGAGCAGCTCCTCCAGCTCAAGCTTTCCGTTGCGCGTAAGAGCGTCATTTTCGCACTTCGCTATCTCGGCTTTTGTGAATTCGCAGAACGTTTCCGTTATATCATCGGGGAAATCGCGTATTCTTACGATGAAGCTCTGCTCGCTGCCAATATATTCATCGTTTTCATAGGATCCCTCGGTAAGATAATTATTAGTCCGGTGGTCGGTCACTCGCATCAAATGCTTTTCGTCGCTGACCGTGTTCTCTTCTTCGTTGTAGGAAACGAAACGTATCCCATCGTACAAGCCGTCCTCGTCGTCGTGCGAGAAGCAGTAATAATATTGATTATCAGAGCCGTCACGCTCGTCTTTGCGTATTTTGTTCAGATCGATACAGTCGCTGTCCTTGCCAAACGCGCCGAGATCGCGGATATCGCCGCCGTTTACTTTCTTGAAAACGCGCACGCCGATATCTTTCACAGTTTTGCCATCCGTCTGCGGATACACGAGATACTCGTCCTCGCCGTCGAAATCGACGTCAAGCCTGCTTGTCTGCCACGTCATTTCGCTTTGCGCGAGTAATGGGTTTTCGCCCGCGACGATATTTTTACACTGCTCGATAAAATCCTCGCCCGAAACGGCTGGAGAAACGCCGCCGCTTGCCGAAGCGCTCGTATCGGCGGGTGTAACAGGTGCTTTTTTCGCGCCGTTCACGTTCGCGAAAACGATCCCCGCCCCCGCGATCACCGCCAGACACGCGGCGGCGGGCGCGATTATCCTCATCGGCGAGCGCTTGGTGTTTCCAGCGTAAGCCTTTATGGGGGATTTCTCGTCGAGATCGTCCGAGATCGTTTCCTCGATGAACCTGTCGTCAACCTTCAATTCCGTGATCAAATCAAATAGTTCTTCATTTTTCATAAACTGTAACCCTCCTTGTCGAGATGTTTTCTGATTTGTTTTTTGGTGCGGTAAAGAGTTGCGGAAACGGCTTTTTTCTTAAGTCCCAGTCGATTTGCGATGTCGGGAATGCTTTCAAAGCAGAAGAACCGCAGCACAAAGACTGTGCGGTTGACCTCGGGCAAAGTTTCCAGATACCGGTTGATCTCGGCGATGATCTCGCGGTGCTCAGCTATACGCTCGACGTTCGTGCTGCTCGGTATCAGTTCGGCGAAGTCTTCAAGAACCAAAGGCACCGAACCTTTCCCGCGCTTCTCCGCCGTTCCGCGCCGATAGCACAAAAGCGCGTAGTTTCGCGTCAGCGTTGCAAGATATGCGGAGAGTATCTGCGGCTGATCGGGCGGGATATTTTCCCATGCTTTCAGGAGCGTTTCGTTGACACATTCCAGAGCTTCCTGTTCGTCCCCGAGAATGTTGCGCGCTATCTTTTGGCAGTATCTTCCGTATGCGGTCTGCGTTTCTCTGATCGCGCGTTCGTCGCGTTGGTTGTATAGCTCTATTATTTCGCTGTCGGTCATGTCGTTTCCTCCTTTCATACATATTGACACAAAACAAACGCAAATATCACTCGCTTATATTAAAAAATTCAAAAATATTCAAGCTGTCATGAAAAATTTATCCCCGAGGTTGCTCGAGGGAATTTTATTACGCCCCAAAAGACTTTTCTACAAACTTAAATCCCGTGCGAACATCACACGGGATCATTTTACTATATTTTTCAGAAATGCGGTGAGTACTTTCTGCTGCTTTTCGGAAAGTCGGCGAAGCTCGAAATACAACTTGGGGTCGATACCGATATCGGCGGCGGTGATAGTCTCGGAAGTTCGACCGTTTGGGGGAGTGTCGAAATCGTCCGTCATACCTGATAAATAATCAAGGCTGACCTTGTAGAACTTGGCAAAGAACATCGCCGTATCTAGCGGCATAACGCGCTCGCCGTTTTCGTAGCGCTCATAGCTTTTCTTGGATATATAGGCGGCTTTGGCGCATACATCCTGTGTAAGCAAATTGGCTTCTCTTAACATTCTTAATCTGTTCATAAACGCACCTCTTTAAAATATTATAACAAAAATAGACCAAATGGTCTTGACAAATTGGAACTTTTGGAATATAATATATTATAGACCGTATGGTCTATGCATATTATGTCCTAAATGGACAGGAAAGTGAAGGAGAAATTATGAAAAATTTTAAGAAAATATCAGCCACGGCTTTGGCGATGTTGGCGGTTTCCGCATCTTTGGCTGGCGCGGCGGATAACGCGCTTTCGGTTACGGCAAGCGCAGATGACGTAAAGTATAATGAAGGCGATTTTAACTATTCTGTGAATGAGGACGGAGAGACAGTCACAGTGCGCGGGTATGTTGGCAAAGATACCGAGGCTGTTATTCCTTCGACATTGGGCGGCAAGAAGGTCACAGAAATAGGCTATTCTGCTTTTGGGGGTCACTACACATACAGCTCATCACTTGAAAGCGTTGTTATCCCCGAAGGTGTAACGGTAATAAATGAGATGGCTTTCGACCGCTCCCCCGGTATTAAAAATATTACATTGCCCAATAGCTTGGCAACAATAGGTAAGAAGGCTTTCGCTGAAACATCACTTACAGATGTTACAATACCCGACAACGTGACAACGATAGGCGATGATATTTTCTGCGCATGTTCGTCGATAGCATCGATTACCGTTGGCGAAAACAATAAGAACTTCCGATCAATTGACGGTATATTGTTTAACAGTGATATGACCGAGCTGATTTGTTATCCTTATGCAAAGGAAAACGAATCGTATGAAATACCAGACGGTGTAACAACGATACGCACCGGAGCTGTAAGCTGCATGTCGCTTAAAAGCATTACAATGCCGAAAAGTGTGACAACAGTATGTTCGGAGGGTTTCGCTGGCAGCATTTCACTTGAGACGGTTAATTACGGCGGCAGCAAATCCGATTGGGAAGCAATAAGAATAGATGATTATTATAATGATTGTTTAACAGACGCCAAAATAATATGCACCGATGGCGTTTTCAACGAAAGTGAGCCTGCAACGAGCGCCCCCGCCGAAAGCACTGTAGTTCCCGGCGACACAGGCGCTGACGAGGACAAGCAGGAAACGATATCCGCAACTCTCAAAAGCGTTGACAGCGAAAACGGTCTTTCGGGCGAACAGCTTGAAAAGCAGCTTTTCGGCGACAGCGGCTGGACTTGGCAGCAGGTCGAGAAGATAGAGTTTGCCTCGGATAAATTGTTCTCTGTTCAGTACACCGCCGCTGACGGCACAAATAAAACGCTCGGCGAACAGACCGCCGCAAGAGCGGAGGACGACGGTATATGGAACACCGAATGGACCTTCGACACCTCGCTGATGTCGAAAGACAAGCCCTTTGTAAAGCTTATCGCCAAGGACGGTACAGCCGATATCACGGCGAAATTATACATCAAAAAGGACGCCGAAAAGCCCTCGAACAGCGACCAAAAATCGACCGGTATCGCTCTGGCAACAGCGCCCGCTGTTTTGGCAGCAAGTGCCGTTGTCGCGGTTTCCAAGAAGAGAAAATGATTTTTCCTTAATATTGCTCCGCCAATTAAATGTTTTCTGTTTTTTCTTTTTGTTGTCTTCCCCACCGTAGGCGGGGAAGACAACAAAATTTTGGAAATATATAATTGGAACATCAATATGTTCTCGCGCCCTGAAAACTCGGGGCGCATTTTGTGTCGGTGATCGCTTTATTTGCTTTTTGCATATATTGAGAAAGATAATCGCCGAGTTTTTGTGCAAATCTCTGAAATTAAACGGTGAAATTTGGTTTAAATTTACGTATTTATGAATAATGGGTTGAAATTTGCGCAAAAAGGGTGTATAATATTAAATGAATTATTATTTTGCGTTTTAATGAAAGGGGATAAAGTATATGACTTCACCTATAAGCAAGGAAGAGCTTTTAAAGCAGCTCAAAACTATTTTGGAATACGATTACCGCACCGACGCCAAGGACGCGTCCGTAACGCAGATATACCGTGCGCTTTCAACGATCGTGGTAAACTACATGAAAGAAAAGCGCCATAAATTTATGCACGACTGCAACTCCAAGGGAAGAAAACAGGTATATTACCTTTCTATGGAGTTCCTTATGGGGCGCTCGCTTAAGACCTCGCTGTATAATCTCGGACTGCAGAACGAGGCTGCTAAGGCTCTGGAGGAGATAGGTGTTAAGATCGACCGCGTTTACGAGGAAGAGCCCGACGCAGGTCTCGGAAATGGCGGTTTGGGTCGTCTCGCGGCTTGCTATATGGACGGTCTGGCTACCTGCGACTATCCCGCAACGGGCTATTCGATAAGATACGAGTACGGTATCTTCAAGCAGAAGATAATGGACGGCTGGCAGACCGAGCTTCCCGATAACTGGCTCCCCGGCGGCGGCGCATGGCTCGTGCCCGTAACCGATCAGACGGTCGAGGTGCGTTTTGACGGTCAGGTCAACGAAACATGGGAGGACGGCAATCACCGCCTTGAGTATGTAAACTACAACAGCGTCAGCGCCGTGCCTTATGATATGTACGTTTCCGGCTACGACAGCAAGGGCGTTTCCAAGCTGCGCCTTTGGAGCGCGGAAAGTATGTCGTTCGATATGGCTTCGTTCAATACCGGAGATTACGCGACGGCTCTCGGAGCGAATAACATCGCTCACTCTATCTCGAAGGTTCTTTACCCGAACGATAACCACGCGGAGGGCAAAGCGCTGCGTCTGCGCCAGCAGTATTTTATGTGCGCCGCTTCCGTTTCCGATATCGTAATGCGTCACATGAAAGTGTACGGCAGTCTCGACAACTTCCACGAGAAAGTCGCTATCCACATCAACGATACGCACCCTACGCTCGCTATCCCCGAGCTTATGAGAATACTCCTTGACGAGTGCGGCTACGGTTGGGACAGAGCTTGGCATATCGTTACAAACACGTTCGCTTATACCAACCACACCGTTATGGCGGAGGCTCTGGAGAAGTGGGACGAGGACTTGGTTCGCAAGATCCTTCCGAGAATTTATCAGATAATCTGTGAGATCAACCGCCGTTACTGCGAGGACATAAGAAACAGAACGGGTGACGAAGACAAGGTTGGCAAGATGTCCATCGTCAAAGAGGGAAAGATCCACATGGCAAACCTCTGTGTGGCGGCTTCACACAGCGTAAACGGCGTGTCCAAGCTTCACTCGCAGATCATTAAGGACGACGTTTTCCGTCTTCAGTATCTCGACCGTCCGCACCAGTTCAAAAACGTCACCAACGGTATTGCTTACAGAAGATGGCTGCTCCAGTCCAACAAGGAACTTACCGATCTGCTTTCCGAGTGCATTGGCGAGGGCTTCAAAAAAGACGCTTCGGAGCTGATAAAATTCCAAGTTTTCGCAAACGACAAGAGCGTGCTTGAGAAGCTGGGCGCGATAAAGCGCCGCAATAAGGAGCGCTTTGCCGAGTATGTTGAGAAAACGACAGGCACGAAGCTGAACATTGACAGTATCTTTGACGTTCAGGTAAAACGTCTGCACGAATACAAGCGTCAGCAGCTGAACGCCATGAACATCATCGCGGACTATAATTATCTGAAGCAAAATCCGGACGGACCGTTTGTTCCCAGAACGTATATCTTCGCATCTAAGGCTGCTCCGGGCTACTATATCGCAAAGCAGATCATCAAGATGATCTGGTGCATCGGCGAGGAAATAAGGCACGATCCCGTTATCTCCAAGAAAATGCAGGTCATCTTCCTTGAGGATTATCGCGTAACTCTTTCCGAAATTCTTATGCCCGCCGCGGAGGTTTCCGAGCAGATATCGCTCGCAGGCACGGAGGCTTCGGGAACGGGCAATATGAAGCTTATGCTGAACGGCGCTTTGACGCTCGGCACTTATGACGGCGCGAACGTTGAAATACACGAAGCTGTCGGCACCGACAACATCTTCATTTTCGGTATGAGAACTCCCGAGGTGAACGAGATGCGCATGAAGGGCTACAATCCGCAGACTTATATCGACAACAATCCCGTTATCAATAATGTTATGCAGAGAATGTACAACGGCATTAACGGCGCTACGTTTGAGGAAGTGGCAAGCTCCATTCAGAACAAGGATTTCTATATGGCGCTTGCGGACTTCGACAGTTACCGCGGTACGCAGTTCTATATCGCGAACGTTTACGAAGATCCCATGGAATGGAACAAGAAGTCGCTGATGAACATTGCCGGCGCAGGTCGTTTCTCCGCCGACAGAGCCGTTCAGGACTATGCCCGCGACATCTGGAATTTGAAGTAATTTTTTAATATTTCGCTTTCCGTCGGGATCTCTCGGCGGAATAGCTTTATTCGCTTTCCCTGACACGTTTGGGGCGGCGAAACAGCACGACCAAAAAAATGAAGATATGGAGAAAAGCTATGAGCAATTTGCCTTTGTTCGATTGTTTTGACACAAGCTACAAGCACCCTTTCGGAGCGCTGCGGCGCGGTCAGCCATCTATGTACAACGTTCGAATACCGAAATATATGCAGGTCTCGGGATTGACGCTGGTGATGTTCCGCCCGGGCTTTAAAGAGCGTTTTATCGAGCTTGCGCTTCAGGACGAAAGCGGTGACGACAATATATATTCCTGCGTTTTCACGCCCAATAATTGCGGCGTTCATCACTATTATTTCACCTGTATCATGGACGGCAGGCGGCGCTATATAAAGCGCACGGGCGCGAATATTGGTGTGTTCGAGGGCGAGGAGCTTTTTCAGCTTACGGTGTTCGATGAGAATATGTACACGCCCGCGTGCGTTCGCGGCGGGATAATGTATCAGATCTTCCCCGACAGATTTTATAAGAGCGGCGTTAAGCACGAGAACGTTCCCGAGGACAGAATTATCCGTGACGATTGGCTCGGCACGCCGAACTATCTGCCTGATAACAAGGGAATTGTGCGCAACAACGATTATTTTGGCGGCGATCTGCGCGGCATAATCGAAAAGCTGCCGTATATCAAGGCGCTTGGCGCGACTATAATTTACTTGAACCCGATATTCGAGGCTCACGAAAATCACCGTTACAATACTGCGAATTATGAGAAGATCGACACCATGCTCGGCACGGAGGAGGATTTTGTCGAGCTTTGCCAAAAGGCAAAGGAAATGGGCATTGACATAATCTTGGACGGCGTGTTCTCTCACACAGGCGCGGATTCGATCTACTTCAACAAGTTCGGGCGCTATGGAGAGAAAACGGGCGCATACCGTGACCCCAACAGTCCTTATCATTCGTGGTACAGCTTCATCGCCTACCCCGAGCGTTACGACAGTTGGTGGGGCATTTCCACGCTGCCCAATGTCGATGAAAACAACCCAGCTTACACGAAATACATTTGCGGCGAGGACGGCATACTGCAAAAGTGGATAAAGCTGGGCGCGCGGGGCTGGCGTCTGGACGTTGCCGACGAGCTGCCCGACGAGTTCCTTGATAATCTCAACAAGTCCGTGAAGTCCATGGGCGACGACAAGGTGATATACGGCGAGGTGTGGGAGGACGCTTCCAACAAGGAGAGCTATGGCATACGCCGCCGCTATCTTATAGGCGGTCAGCTTGATTCGGTAATGAACTATCCGTTTAAGGAGGCTATTCTGAACTACGTCAAGTACGCGAACGGTCAGCAGTTTGTGGACAGCGTTATGTCTATCCTTGACCACTACCCGAAGCCCGCCGTTGATATGCTGATGAACTTTCTTTCGACGCACGATACCGAACGCGCCCTTACGCGTTTGGGCGGCGAAGAGGTGGGCTGGCACGACAAGAACTGGCAGGCGGAGCGCAGGCTTGACGGAGCGCAGTATCTTCTGGGAATAGCGCTGCTGAAATGCGCTATGGTATTGCAGTTCTTTTTGCCGGGTATTCCCAGCATTTATTACGGCGACGAGGCGGGTATGGAGGGATACCGCGACCCGTTTAACCGCCGCTGCTATCCGTGGGGCGAGGAGAATGAGGAGCTTATTGAGTTTGTGAAAATACTCTCCATGGTTCGCAAGGGAACACGCGCGTTCGAGCAGGGCGCAATGCGCTTTGTTGAATGTGATGAGAACGTTTGCGTTTTCGCGCGTTTCGACCGTATAACCCGCGAGGCGGCGGTAATTTATCTTAACAAGTCCACAAAGGGCAGAACGTTTGAGATAAAGAATGAGAAAACCGCAATGCTTTATGATTTCAAGCCCGCATTCGACCGTTACGGCAAGGGTATCGCGGACGGCAAAGTCTACGTTGCGCCGTTCGATTACGCTGTGCTGTACTGCAAGGTATAATTATGATTTTTAAGTGTAAATGCTGTAAACAGGAAGTAGATGAAAAGCCGCGTTTTACCGGGGGTCTTACTCGGTATGCGTACAACCCCGAATGGCTTAAGGTCGGCGAGCCTGTGCCGCCGCTTGATGAACGGTTTTGGCTTCGCTCGGACATTCTTCCGAAGGCGGGCGAGCGGCGTATCATCAAGGTAGGATATTATACGCCGTTTGACCGTGACGTCGGCGATAGCTTCAATGCGCTTTATCAGCCCGCATATTCCGCGCTCAACGGATGGGATCTCGCGCCTGAGGAGCTGGAGCGTTCGGCTATCGTAAAATGTTTTTTTGAAAATATCATCAGCGCAGACGAGTACATGGCGTGGATAGAGATCACTGTGAAACGCGTTATTCCACTGCCCGAAATGTGTACGCGTTACCCCGTGTGTAAGGTGGATCGTCTGTATAACGGCGGCTTCGTAGAATATACACAGCCCGATTTCACGTGGAACGGTTGGGAGTATTCGAGCTTTGACGCACAGGGCGACTGCGGAGACTGGCGGCTTATCTTTACGGACGGCGAGAATGTCAGGCATTTGATTATGTTATGCGAATGGGGCTGGCACGGAGGGTTTGTCCTGTTCGGAAATGCCGTGGCAGATTAGCGAAGTGCCAATAAAAAAGAACTTAAAAAACGATTTATTATGTGTTTGTTTAAGAGCGATTGATAGGTGTATTATCTGCGGGTAATATATGTGACCAAGGCGGAATAATGAAAGGATTGCATATATGGAAAAATTATCAAAAGCGCAGTTTAAAAAGGCAAGGGACTTCATGTATAACTATGCACAGGATATAGACTTGGCTATGTTTCAATATTATTTTGAGGAAAAGCCAAAGTCGGAGGTCATAGAAATACTTGAAAAATACCAAAACGAGGACGGCGGTTTCGGAACGTTGGATTATGACATTGTATTTTCCGGTTCCTGTCTTAAACAAACCGAAAGCGCGTGCAGATATATTTTCGCGCTTGATATTCCCGATACGCACCCTATGGTATCTAAACTTATGAACTATATTGTCGGCAATTATAACAAAACGACCGGCGAATGGGATAATCTTACAGTGCCGGAAGTAAATAATTTCCCTCATGCACCTTGGTGGGAGCATGAGGAACAGAAAAAACACATTTCGTCAGATCGTGCCAACCTTATTGAGCGCTATAACCCGAACACCAATTCGGCGCTGGCGGGAATGGTTATGAAGTACAGCAGGCACGTTTCCGACGACCTTGTGCAATATATTCGGAAAATCGTTGTGGATAAAATAAATCTGAACGATGATTTCTTTCAATATGGCATGATGTCGGATATTTATTTTGTAAATGCGCTGGGCAACGAAAAGCTCAAAAGCGGCTTGCTGAAAAAGCTTATGGGCAGCGGTAAACTTATTTCTCTGCTTGATGGTACTTGGGGAACGGAAAACGCATATAAGCTGTGTCATTGGATAAGCACGCCCGACCACCCGTATTATGAGCTATACAAAACCGACGTTGACAACAATCACACGTTTTTGATACAGTCACAGAATGAGGACGGAAGCTGGTCGCCGAGCTGGAGCTGGGGCGAGCCGGAGGTATGGAAAGAGGTTGAGAAGCGTCATAAAGGATTGCTGACAATGAAATTTCTATATAGTCTGCAAACGTTTTACAGATGTGAAATCTAATCATAAAAGGGAGGAACGATAAAATGTGCTTGATATGCGACAGGATAGAGATGATAAAAAACGGCGAAAACCCGTATTTTGTCAAGGAGCTTGAAACAGGATATGTCGTTATCGGCGATCATCAGTATTTCAAGGGCTTTACGCTGTTTCTCTGCAAACGGCACGAAACGGAGCTTTTTCACCTTGACAGAGAGTTCAAGATGAAGTTCCTCGAGGAGATGTCGATAGTTGCCGAAGCTGCCGCGAGAGCGTTCGGCGCGGAGAAGATGAACTACGAGCTTCTCGGCATGGGAGACGCTCATTTGCACTGGCACTTGTATCCGCGCAGAGCGGGTGACCTCGGCGGTTACGGAAATCGCGGCAAGGGACCCGTATGGTGGCTGCCAATGGATTTGATGTACGATGACAGTACGCGCCCTGACCCCGAGCAGCTTGATAAAATGAAGACGCAGCTTTTGAGTGAACTTCGGAAGCTGATGTAAAAAACATAACCAAAAACGGTGAAGCACTTTCGCCGTTTTTCTGTTATTTTGGTTATAATACAAGATGAGGCAAGCTGCACCGCAAATTATGGCTTTCCGTAAATTGTAAATAAAAGTCAATCGGAATTTTTTCAACGGTTTTGCGTAGAATAAAATTATATTGATGTTCCAATAAAACATTTCCAAAATTTCATTGTTTTCCCCGCCTGCGGCGGGAGAAAAAATGAAAAAACAAAACAAGAAATCAGAAATATTTAATTGGGGAGAGCAATAGAATAAACGATTACATTTTTTAAGGCGGCGTTACACAATTTACACGAATTTCCAA
>DKXD01000054.1:4165-4360 GCA_002492075.1 Ruminococcaceae bacterium UBA7135 | reverse complement strand
GGAGATTTCGAGAAGGAGCGTTCAACTCAAATAGTCGAGCAAATCATCAGACCTACGGGGCTGCTAGACCCGGAAATAATCGTAAAGCCCACGGACGGTCAAATAGAGGATCTGATCTCCGAAATAAACACCCGTGTGGAAAAAAAGCAGCGCGTGCTTGTCACAACGCTCACCAAAAAAATGGCGGAGGACCTG
>DKXD01000054.1:0-3870 GCA_002492075.1 Ruminococcaceae bacterium UBA7135 | reverse complement strand
GAGCGGGTGCTTGTCACCACCCTGACCAAAAAAATGGCGGAGGACCTGACTGAATATCTCGACAAAGCCGGCATAAAGGTTCGCTATATGCACCACGACATCGACACTATCGAGCGTATGGAGATAATCCGCGATCTGCGCGAGGGTGAGTTTGACGTACTTGTCGGGATAAATCTGCTCCGCGAGGGGCTGGATATTCCCGAGGTGTCGCTTGTGGCAATACTCGACGCGGACAAGGAGGGTTTTCTGCGCTCTGAAACGTCGCTCGTGCAGACGATAGGACGCGCCGCGCGAAACGCCGAGGGCACGGTCATTATGTACGCGGACGAGGTCACGCGCTCTATGGAGCTTGCTATTACCGAAACACAGCGCCGCCGTGAAATTCAGCAGCGCTACAATACCGAAAACGGTATAATCCCAAAAACGATTATCAAGGAAGTGCGCGATGTTCTGGAGATCACCAAAAAGGAGACCAAGAAACGCTCCAAGTCCGAGATAAAGAAGCTTCCGCGCCGCGAACGCGAGCAGCTTATCGCTCGTTACACCACAGAAATGAAAAAAGCCGCAAAGCTGCTCGATTTCGAGCACGCGGCGTATCTTCGCGACAGAATAAAGGAGTTACAGGAATGAAAAAAGTATTAAAAGCGATACTCATAACGTTATCGTTTGTTCTTACTGTGGGGATAATTTCCTCGGCGGCTATGATGTTATTCGATAACCCAAGCGATCACATCTCGTTTATCAGCGGCGGGGCGCAGCTTATTTACCTTATTGCCGCCGTTGTGATTTTAAAGCTGCGAAAAGTGAAAATTTCCGAAAAATGCGGACTTGTCGGTGCGCCGTTTATATCCTTTTTGCTTCCGGTCGGCGCGGGATTTTGCTTTTCTGTCTTTTCAAGCACGTTGCAGGAAATCTTAACGATCCCGAAATTCCTGATGGGCGAAACGGCAAATACCGTGGGAAACAGCGTCGCGGCATTTATCGCGGCGATTTACGTTATCGCGCCGATCACCGAGGAATTTGTGTTCCGCGGCATGATTATGACGGGGCTGCGCCGAGCCTTGAGTGCTGTTCCGTCCGTTCTCGTAAGCGCGGTTTTGTTTGGGGCGATCCATCTGATGACGGGCAGTATAATAACGGCTGTTCACGCTATGCTCGGCGGACTGATTTTTGGTCTTGCGTATGAGAAAACCGGTTCTCTTTTTTCGGCAATCGCGGCTCATCTGGCAGGAAATCTTGGCGGACTTATTCCCGATATGCTGAACGGCACAGATTTTACCGTTCAACTCGTAATCGCAATAGCTGCCGGAATCGTTTCAGCATTGCTCTGCGTGATCCTGATGCGGAAAAACTCTGCTTTGTGCGACAGAATAAGGGTGCTACAGGAATGACGGTTTTTTCTAAAGTTACTCCCTGCGGCGGCAGTTGCGAACAATGCGGCTTTCTCTCGGGAATTACAGCACAAAAAATGAGAAATGTACTTGACAAATTCATTTAAGCGTGATATAATGAATATATCGAGATATTTTTCGTGTTTCTTCCGCCGACAGCGGGAAAAAACATGAAATCAAAAAATGTGTGCAAAAGCAGGAGATAAAAATGGCAAACGATAAGATAATCATAAAGGGCGCTCGTGAGCATAACCTCAACAACATTGACGTTACTATCCCGCGCGATAAATTAGTTGTGCTTACGGGCGTTTCCGGCTCGGGGAAAAGCTCGCTTGCGTTCGACACGATATTCGCGGACGGACAGCGGCGGTATATGGAAAGCCTTTCAAGCTACGCGCGGCAGTTTCTCGGGCAAATGGAAAAGCCCGACGTTGACAGCATCGACGGACTATCCCCCGCTATATCGATAGACCAAAAGACAACTTCAAAAAACCCGCGCTCCACGGTCGGCACGGTGACGGAGATATACGACTATCTTCGACTGATGTATGCGCGTATCGGTATCCCCCACTGCCCCGTATGCGGTCGGGAAATAAAACAACAAACGGTAGATGAAATTGTTGACAGAGTGCTGGAGCTTCCCGAAAAAACAAAGTTTCAGGTGCTTGCGCCTATCGCAAGGGGAAGAAAAGGCGAATACAAGAAGGAATTCGAGAACGCACGGAGATCGGGCTACGCGCGTGTTCGCGTAGACGGCATTACCTACGATCTTTCGGAGAAGATAACGCTCGAAAAAAACATCAAACACAGCATTGAAATAATCGTAGACCGCCTTGTGATAAAAGACGGCATAAAGTCGCGCCTTTCTGAGAGCATTGAAACAGCAGGTGCACTTACGGGCGGACTTGTTTACATCGACATTATAGACGGTGAGGAATTACACTTCTCACAAAGTTACGCCTGCCCAGAACACGGCGTTTCCGTTGAAGAGCTTGTGCCGCGAATGTTCTCGTTCAACAACCCGTTCGGTGCTTGCCCAGAATGTACCGGTATAGGAAGTTATATGCGTATTGATCCCGCTCTTGTACTGCCAAACACAGATCTGTCGATTAGAGACGGGGCTATCAAAGCCTATGGCTGGAAATACAGCGAGGGTACGATCGCCGCAATGTATTTCGATGCGCTTGCGGAACGACACGGCTTTTCGGTTGATCAGCCTGTTTCAGAGCTACCTAAAAAAGCGATCGATGAGCTGCTTTATGGTACAAAAGGCGAAAAGATTTTGATAAAGCGCCCGAAAACCCAAGGCGGCGGAAAATACTACACCGATTTTGAGGGTGTTGTGAATAATCTTCAGCGGCGTTATGACGAATCCAACGCGGCTATGTATTCACATGACGCTCTTGAGGATTTTATGAGTGACGTGGAGTGTCCGAAATGCCACGGCAAGCGGCTTAACGACGCGGCTTTGGCTGTAACGGTCGGCGGGCTGAACATCTATGAGTTTACGCAGATGTCCGTTGTGAACGCTCTGAAATTCATTGACGATTTAAAGCTATCGGAACGCGACAAAATGATCGCGGGACAGATACTCAAAGAAATTAAATCACGGCTGGGATTTCTGAAAAGTGTGGGATTGGAGTATCTCACGCTGGCGCGCAGTTCGGGAACGCTCTCGGGCGGCGAAAGTCAGCGCATAAGACTGGCAACGCAGATTGGCAGCGCACTTACGGGCGTGCTGTACATTCTGGACGAGCCGTCTATCGGTCTTCACCAGCGCGACAACGACAAGCTCATCGCAACACTAAAAAATCTCCGTGATCTTGGCAACACGCTTATCGTGGTCGAGCATGACGAGGACACGATGCGCGCCGCCGATTGGATAGTCGATATAGGTCCCGCAGCGGGAGTTCACGGCGGAAATGTTGTGTACAGCGGCGACGCCAAAGGAATACTCAAATGCAAGAACTCCGTTACGGGGCAGTATCTCAGCGGTAAGCTGAAAATACCCGTTCCCGAAGCGCGGCGCAAACCTGATGACCGATGGCTGAAAATAACCGGAGCGGAGGAAAACAACCTCAAAAAAATCAACGTTGATATTCCTATAGGCGTGTTCACTTGCGTTACGGGAGTATCGGGCAGCGGCAAAAGTTCGCTTGTAAACGAGATAATCTACAAGCACCTGTTCGGCAAGCTGAACAAGGGACGTGTTCGCGCGGGGAAGTTCAAAGATATGAAGGGATTGGAACATCTCGACAAGGTAATAATGATAGACCAATCACCGATAGGTAGGACTCCGCGTTCCAATCCCGCAACTTACACAGGTGTGTTCACCGAAATACGCGAACTGTTCGCGCAGACAACTGACGCGAAAACTCGCGGCTATAAGGCGGGGCGGTTCTCGTTCAACGTCAAGGGCGGTCGCTGTGAAGCATGCGAGGGCGACGGTATCTTAAAGATCGAAATGCACTTTCTGCCC
>DKXD01000214.1:12250-12527 GCA_002492075.1 Ruminococcaceae bacterium UBA7135 | reverse complement strand
AAAATCCACGCTGCTGAATGTTATGTCGGGTCTGGAGCGCCCCGAAAACGGGGCGGTCATTTATGACGGAAATGATATCACGACCCTTTCTGACAGCCGCCTGACCGAGTTCCGCAAGGAAAACATCGGATTCATCTTTCAGCAGTACTACCTACTTCCAAATATGGACGTATCCAAAAACGTAAAAATGGGCGCGGAGCTTGCCGACAATAAAGACTATGCGGAAATCATAGAAGCCGTCGGTCTGGGAAGCAAGCTGCACAAATATCCAAGCGAG
>DKXD01000214.1:0-12011 GCA_002492075.1 Ruminococcaceae bacterium UBA7135 | reverse complement strand
GCTGCACAAATATCCAAGCGAGCTTTCGGGCGGCGAACAGCAGAGGGTATCCGTTGCCAGAGCGTTAGCCAAGAGACCTAAGGTGCTGTTTTTGGATGAACCTACGGGCGCGCTTGATGAAGAAACAGGCAGACAAGTCCTCGACTATATCTGCAAGCTGCAAAAAGAATACGGCTTTACTGTAGTTATGGTAACGCACAATCAAAACATAGCCCAAATGGCGGATACCGTGATAAAAATAAACAGCGGCAAGATATCGGAAACAGTCGTGAACGATACGAAGAAAACCGCTTATGAGATCGGGTGGTGATACTGTGGTCATTGGAATAAAAGACGCGGCAAAACTTATCGGCATATCGATAATTTCCTGCTGCGCGGTGCTTGTTTGCACTATGTTTTTGAATTTCCATACGGACATCGTTGGAATTAAAGATGATATCACGTCCGAACAGGCTATGACGTTTTATGACGCTCAAGTCTCCACTTCAAAGGTCGTCTGCATAGTCAGCGGCGGCTGTTTGTTTATCACCTCGGTCATAATGCTGATCTTCTATATTAAGCACTACATAGATACGCACAAAAAGGAACTCGGTATTTTAAAGGCTTTGGGATATTCCAATATGAGAGTTGCCAAAAATTTCTATGTGTTCGGACTGAGCGTCCTTATCGGTACGGCGCTCGGCTTCGGCGGCGCGTTTCTCCTGATGCCGACATTTTACTCGCTGCAAAATGAAGATAAGATACTGCCCGAAATTTCCATGCGTTTTCACCCTGAGCTTTTCGTATGCTTGGTTATCGTGCCTACTGCGGCGTTTGCGGTCTTATCGGTTTGTTACGCCGCTCACGCGTTGAAAAAGCCCGCTCTGCTGCTTCTTAAAGACAGTATGCAGAACTCCGCTAAATCGCATAAGAAAAAGCCGGAGAAAGATACGGGCGGTTCTTTTGTTGACGATTTAAAGAAAAACACACTAAAAAGCAGAAAAAGCCTTGTGTTCTTTATGACATTTGCTTCATTCTGTTTTTCGGCCATGACGCAGATGTCGGCAGCAATGAGGGATCTTGCAAGCTTCATGATGGGCATGATGATACTGCTTATCGGGCTTGCGCTCGCTTTTACGACGCTGTTTATCGCCATTACGACCGTAATTAACGGCAACACAAAAACCATCGCCATGATGCGCGTGTTCGGCTATTCGCAAAAGGAGTGCTGCAAAGCGCTTCTCGGCGGCTATCGACCGTTGGGATATATCGGGTTCGCGGTCGGTACCGTTTATCAATACGCGCTTTTAAGGATAATGGTGGATATCGTGTTCAAAGACATTGAAGGTGTGCCGGAATACAAATTCGATCTTCCCGTTATGCTGCTGTCGCTTGCGGTATTTATAGTGTTTTATGAGATCGTGATGTATGCGTACTCCGAAAGAATAAAGAAAATATCCGTAAAAGAAATTATGCTGGAATAAACCCTTGCAGATCCGCCGCGAATATGCTATAATAGGATCACGAATTATACATGAAAGGCGGAACGCAAAATGAAGATTGTAAACCTTGTGGAAGACACAAAAGGCGGAGATTGCCTGAACGAGCACGGGCTTAGCTTTTATGTGGAAACAAAAAAGCACAGGCTGCTTGTAGACAGCGGCGCTACAGATATGTTTGTGCGTAACGCGGAAATGCTGGGAGTTGACCTTGCTAAGGTAGATACCTTTATTTTGAGCCACGGACACTACGACCATTCGGGCGGGCTGACGGCTTTCGCTAAGATTGCTCCAAACGCGAAAATTTATCTGAAAGTTTCGGCGGGTGGGGAGCATTATCATTTGATGCCCGAGCTTGAAAAGTATATCGGTATCGATAAAAGGATTATGGAGCTGCCGCAGGTCGTTAAGGTAAGCGGGAATATGCAAATAGACGACGAGTTGTTTTTGTTCACCGATATAAACGGAAAGCGCTATCCGGAATGGAGCAACAGGGAACTGGTGAAGAAGGTAGGGGATAAGTTTGTCCGAGACGATTTTGTTCACGAGCAATGCCTTGTGATCTCTCAAGAAAATCGGCGCCTACTGATGTCAGGCTGCGCGCATAACGGCATTTTGAGTATACTCGACAAGTATTCGGAGCTGTTCGGGGCGTATCCCGATACGGTGATAAGCGGTTTTCATATGATGAAAAAGACTGCTCTCACGGACGAGGAAACGGAGTATATCAAGCAGACTGCCCGAGAGCTTATGAAAACAAAGGCTCTTTTTTACACGGGACATTGCACGGGGCAAAGGGCTTTTGAGATAATGAAAGAGGTCATGGGGGAGCAGCTTCGGGGATTTCACAGCGGTTCGGTATTGGAAGCGGAATAGCAGCAAAACGGGGAAACAGCAGTTTCCCCGTCTTTTTGGTGTATTTATTATTTCAGCGTCTGCCCATTCCTCCGGGATTGAAATTACTGTCCATATCGTCCGGTCTTTCCATGCCGCCGGGTCTTCCCATACCGCCGTTTATGCCGTCAGGTCTATCCATGCCGCCGTGACCCATACCGCCGCCCATTTGACCCGGATTGCTTTCGGAACCGTCGTTGGTGGTAATATCGCCGCCGTTGTTAGAGTAAGTTCCGTCGCAGTCCAGCGCGGTGTTTCCGTTTCCGTTGCAGGTGAGATTGAGTTTACCGCCGTTTATCGTCAAAGCGCCGTTGGAGTCGATACAGTCGCCGTCAGAAACAATTACAAACGTACCGCCGTTTATTGTGATAGAGCAGTCGGAAGAGCCGCTGAAACGGTCGCCGGGAAATCCGCCGCCAAAGCCCGAACTGTCCGCGCCGCCCGCGGCATTGAACCCGTCGTCATGAGCGGTAATGTCGAACTCGCCGTCCTCAACCGTTATCGTTTGCCCCTCGATACCCTCATAGCAGTAGGAGATGTTGAAAGCACCTTGCTTTATCGTTACGTCCGCGTCCGAATGAACCGCGTCGTCGCCCGCCTTGATATCAAAGCAGCCGCTGCTTATCAGAATGTTTCCGTTTGCGTGGAACGCGTCGTCCTCCGTGTCCGTTTTAAAGCTGCCGCCCGAAACGTTAAGCGCTCCGTCCGTCTTGATACCTTTACGACTTACTGTGTCGGTCGTTTCGGACGTGGTCGTTTCCGTTCCGAAACCGCCTCTTGGACCAAAGGTCTCGGTGGGCATGGTAACGCTTTCGCTGCCCTCTCCCGTGCTGATATCAAAATCCCCATCCTCGATAGTCAGGTACGCGGAGGAGCTTATTCCGTCACCGTTTGCGGTAATATTGAAGCTCCCGCCCGTTATATATATAAATCCTTTTTCGGCGTCATCGGAATTTTCCGCTTGAATACCGTCCTTTTCCGATTTGATCGTGTATGCTCCGTTGGAGATGCGGACGCTGTCTTTTCCGTAAAGACCGTGGCTTGCGGCAGTGATGTCATACGTTCCGCTGGTCAGAACCAAGTCGTCCTTGGAGACCACGCCATGCCCCGCGGCGGCGTTTATCGTAAGCGTCCCCGCTCCGTTCAGAGTCATATCGTCCTTGGAGTAAATTACCGCGTCGATATTGTTATCGTCGATAGCGACATATTCTCCGCCGTTTGACAAAGTGTTTTCCGAGCCGGAAACAGTGGTGATAAATACTTTATCAGCCTGCGCGACATATACGGCGGCGGAGGTCGCGCTGTTTATCTTTGTTCCGTTCAGCACCAGCCGAACCTTATCCGTCTTTTCGGCGTTTACTGTTATCATTCCGTTGTCAAGCTTACCGGAAAGAATATAAGTGCCCTCGTCCTTGATAGTTACCGTGCTGCCGCTTATCTCCACCGCGTCGGAGTCGCAGGCGGCGGTGTCTCCCGACAGAATTATCTTAGCGCTTGTTTCCTCGTCATACCCTATCTCGATATCGTTGTTCGTGAACATATCCGAAGAGCTTAATGTTGGTGCGGCGTCTTTTACCGCGCTTTCCTCAGAGGTCTTTTCCGATGTTTCGCTTGTTTCGGCGGGCAAGCTGTCCGATGATGATGTTCCCGACAAGCTGCACCCCGAAAGAGTTATAACAGCCGCGAGTATCAGCGGAAAAATGTATCTTTTTTTCATAACTAATGTCCTCCTTATTACAGTTCGCTTACAGTCGTTTCTTGTTTGGATATGGAAATTTCAAGGTTTCCGTTGCGGCAGCGCAGCTTATTTATCATTTCCTTTTCGCTGCCCGTACCGTTTAGTCTGAGATTATAGGTGAGCTTAAAAAGGCTCCCCATATTTGTTGTCTTGACGTTCACAAGCTCACATTCGGAGGCGTATTCCTTTATGATCGGCTCGAATACGTCCTCATAATCCAGATCCTCGGGTATTGTGATATGCAGCGTTTTATATAGCACGGAGTTCTTTTTTCCGCCAAAATTCAGCCTGCTGTACAGAACGCTCACAAGCCCGAAAACGATCGCGCAAAGGAACCCGTAGCCTATATACCCCATTCCAACGATCAAACCCGTGCCCATCGCCAGAAAAATAGCGCCGATCTCCTTTGCCGAACCGGGCACGGAGCGAAACCGAACCAAGCTGAACGCGCCCGCTACGGCAACGCCCGCGCCAACGTTTCCGTTGACCATCATGATCACCACGCAGACCACCGCGGGGAGCAGCGCCAGCGTCGCGGCGAAGCTTTTTGTATACCGTGTGCGGTACATATAGCAAAAGGTCAAGAAAAGCCCTATCAACAGAGCGCTGCCTATGCAGATCATAAAATCGGAAAGCGAGATAACGCTCGTCATATCCGTATCAAAAAGTCCCTTAAAAATATCAGCAAGCATATAAATTTCTCCTTTGTTCATCTATTTCGGAACGCGTCATCATATCCATATAAGCGGCTCCGTATTTTGAAAACGACGTATGATAGATTCCAAGCCTGTCAAGCTCGCGAGTTATCCAAAGCGGAAGACCTCCCGCTGTTTTTATCTCCATTAAGGTCTCGCCTTTGTTCAGCAGGGGAGTTCCGTAGACCTCGCTGCCCAAGGAAATATCGTGATCTCTGTAAAGAATATTCTCGTCAAAGGTAATACGGAAATCGCCGCCGTCCAACGCGTAGTACGCTTCACGTTCATAGGTGAGGAATACAGCGGGGCGGAGGTTTTGGTAAAACGAGCGGAAATACTCGATCTCGTCCGCTATTTGCGAATGAACGGGAAGGGGAGTGCCCCGCTCGAAGCTTTCCATAGTTTCCTTTTCCGAAAGCGTCAACCTGCGCTTGTACACTACCTTTTTGTACTTCTTTTTAAGCTCCACAAAGACCCGATCATTCGGTGCCGCTTCTTGATAGCTGCGTATACGGAGTTTCTCCTTGTATACGGGCTTTTCAAGAGAACGTCTTATCAGCCGAAAATTATCCGTATCGTAATAAATATTCCGAATGGTGGTGCGCCCATACTTATCGAGCTTCATAAACGGCATCATTGCCTGTAATATCGCCTGCTTTTGCCGGTATGTCAGCAGGTACTTTATCTCGTACCGCTTGAATGTTGATTGATAAGGCATTTGTTTTCCTCCTGACCGCTGTTTTTCGCGTTTTTTTGTTGTTATGATCATATTATAACAACCGTTCCTTTAATAAACTTAAAATCGAACCTTAAATATGCTTAAAATTTTTATGGTCTGATTTTTGTTTGAGCGCGGCGGGAAAACCGAAGAAAAACTCTCCCTCGCAAATCGGGGGAGAGATAACATTATTTGAAAGCGCTTTTACGCGGGAAAAGTAACGGTTATCAAAATGGAGCGCTCGTCGTCCGTGGCAGCGGCGATCTTTCCCTTGTGAGCCGCCGCAACAGCCGCCGCGATCGAAAGTCCCAGACCGTATCCGCCCGTTTTGGAGTTCCTCGAGCGGTCGGTTCTGTAAAACCTGTCAAACAAATGCGGCAGGCTCTCTTTGGCAACGTATTCCGCCGTGTTGAATACGCTGAGGTGTATTGCGTTTTTCTGCTTTTCCAGGGTAAATTCTATCCTGCCGCCGTCGTCGGAATATTTTACGGCATTGTCCATAAGTATCGACATCAGCTGACGAATGGCTTTTTGATCTCCGTTCATGGAAAGCATGGGCTGAATATGGGCGGAAAGCTGCTTGTTTTGCGTTTTCGCAAGCGTCTGAAAGCTCTCCAGCGTTTCCTCCGCCAGATCCGAAAGCGGAAACTCTATCTTTTCGATCTGCGGCTGCTCCTCTATTCGGGATAGCTGAATAAGGCTGTTCGTAAGTTCCGTCAAGCGCTTTGTCTGCGTTTGGATATCGTTCAGCCACTCATTTTCTCCGATATCCATTTCAAGAACCTCTGCATCAGCGTCGATGATTGTCAGCGGCGTTTTCAGCTCATGCCCAGCGTCGGTGATAAACTGCTTCTGCTTTTCGTAGTTTTCCGAAAAGGGCTTGACAATCCTTGCGGACAGGAAGAACAGCAAAAGCAGTACCGCCGCCAAGCCCACCGCGGATACCGCGCCGCTTGTGAACAGAAAAGACCGAAACGAACTCATTTCGCGACCGCAGTCCAGAAAAACAATGTGCGTTTCTTCACCAACGGCATAGACAGCGTATCGGTAATCATCCGAAAATCCCCGCTCTTTGCCGGCGCGAATGGCTGCTCGCGCGTATTCTACGGCGGTTTGCGTATTTTCAGCAGCGATCTTTCCCGTGTTTACGGAGATCACGCTTTCATCGGCGGCGAAAAATACGGAAAAATATCTCGATTCATAGGGCAGCTCCGCGGAAAACCGCCGATCGCCTTTGCGGTGCTTGTCGTCCAAAAGCGAACCGTTCCCGGGCGGCTCCATCATCGGGAACTTTCCGTCATTTTCCACTAAGATAGTCAATACCTTGTTCGCGTCCGTCACGATCTTTTGATAGTTCAGCACGCCCGCAACGGAGAGTATCACAGCAAGAACGAACAGCAGGGAAAGCATAGACGCGAGGATCATCTTATGCCGCAGTTTTCGTATCATATGTCCTCCTCCAGTCTGTAGCCCGCGTTTCGCATGGCAGTTATTCGTATATTTGCGTGCAGCGCGTTCAGCTTTTTGCGGAGATAGGAGATGTATACCCAAACCACGTTTATTTCCGATTCGCTGTCATATCCCCATATTTTTTCCATAAACCGTTCGGAGGAGATAAGGTTTTTGGGATTGCTCATCAGCATTTCCATCATCTGAAATTCTTTGTTTGCCAGTCGGTACGAGCCCGACGCGGTAGACAGCTCATAAGTGGCGCAGTCTAAAGTGACGTTCCCGACCTGCAGCTTAGAGCTTGTCTGAACTGTCTGTGTTCGCGTCATAGCGCGGATACGCGCCAACAGCTCCCGCGAATTAAAGGGCTTTGTAAGATAATCATTAGCGCCTGCGTCAAGCCCCTCGACCTTATCGTCTATTTCGGATTTCGCCGTCAGCAGCAGCACGGGGATAAGGTTTCCCTTTTTACGAATTTCCTTTAAAACCGTGATCCCGTCTTTTTTCGGCATCATAATATCAAGAATAGCGCCATCGTAATTGCCCGCCCCCAGATAATCCAGTGCTTCTTGACCGTCATAAGCCGTGTCCACTGAATAATTATTTCTTTCCAATATTGCTTTAAGCGCCTTTGAAAGCGCCTGTTCATCTTCGGCAAGTAAAAGTCTCATATCTTATCCTCCTCTTTTCGGAACGATTTAGACGCGCATATTTTTTGCGGAGCTTTTAGTATCACAGTAAAAGCCGATTTTACCAAGCCTTCGGCGGGGAAACCTTGCGGAAACTTTGCCTTGATTATATAATAAACCATGAAGTTAAAATAAACATTAAATTGTGAGAAAATTTTTTGTTTTCCGTCCGGTTTTCGGATATGTAAAAGTCGATCGTCCGATGGAGCATCTTTGTCGAGGTCAAAGTTGCTTTAGAAGCTCGTCTATCAGAGACTTTTGCGCGAGACCGTCCGAGAAAGCCGTTGCGCCGCCCGCGGCTGTTCCGAGCTTTAAGGCATATTCGTAATCGCCCTGTTCCGACCCTGCGATAAATCCCGCGACCATCGAATCTCCCGCTCCCACGGAGTTCTTCAACGTGCCCTTGCACACTCCGCAGATGTGAGTTTTGCCGTTCTCGTCAAGCAGCAATGCGCCGTCTCCCGCCATTGATACCAGCACATTCTTTGCGCCCATATCTTTCAGCTTTCGCGCGTATTTCTCAATTTCCTCGTTGGTTTTTATCGTCACGCCGAACATCTCTCCAAGCTCATAATTGTTCGGTTTAACAAGGAACGGCTTGTATTTCAGAACGTTCAGCAGCAAGTCCTTTGCGGCGTCCACAACGGTTTTGACGTTTTTGTTCTGCAGGCGATCGAGTATCTTTTCGTAAATATACGCGGGCAAGCAGTTCGGAACACTTCCCGCAAGCACGATAGTGTCGCCGTCCGTCAGCTTATCAAGCTTTTGGAAGAGTTTATCAAGCGCCTTGCCGCCGATTTTCGGACCTTGACCATTTATATCGGTTTCGCTGCCCGATTTTATTTTCACGTTTATTCGCGAGAAGCCGTTTTCAAGCCGAATGAGATCGGTCTCAATGCCCATTTCGGAAATGCCCTTTTCAATAGCGTCGCCTGTAAATCCCGCGATAAATCCCAAGGCTTTGGACTTGACGCCAAGTTCGTTTAAAACCATAGAAACGTTTATGCCCTTGCCGCCGAAATATATCTCCTCGCTTTCCGCGCGGTTCACGCCGCCAACTTCAACTTCACTAGTGTGTATCACATAATCAACTGCGGGGTTGAACGTTACCGTATATATCATTATAAAACCTCCAATGCTTTGGTTTGTCTTGATGTTATTATAACATCGGCGGCTGAAAATGTCAATAGAAATTGTTATAATGTTTATCAGCCGCTCTGCTGTGACATCGAAAGCTCAAGTATATCGGAGATGTTCACTTCCGTTCGGTCGGCGAACACTATCTTGAAGAAAACCTCGTCTATCCGCTTTACTTCGCCGAGCTTCGTGACATACGCACCGCCGTCTTTAAGCGTGTCGGGAACAAAATAAGTCGCTTTGACTTTAGGTTTCTCTTCTCCCTCTTTCAGTTTTTGAACAAGCCGCTGAATTTTTCTGTTGAGTATCTCGCTCTCGTCTTCGGACAACTCGATTTTTTTGTCAACGAGTCGCGCCGTTTCATCCATTTGCTCGTCAAGCCCGACCAGCGCCGCAAACGCCGAGAATTGCGCGGCACGCTCTATTGCGGACATCTTCGGGCGCGAACTTGCGGGGCGCTGCCTATCCATAATTTCACTATACCTCATGCTTTGTGTCCTCCGATCTGTTGATTGCGTTCGCGCATTGTCGCGCCGTTTTCAAGATTCATTCCCTTTAAGATAGCGTTTTTGCCGAACTTATTCTTTATTTTTAGAACGGCAAGCTGCATATTTTCATCGCGCTTTTGCGCGGCGATCTCGGCTTCGCGCGCTGAGTAGTCGGTGAACAGATCCAGCTGCTCGTTGACATATTCGGCAGTTTGTTCGGATCTCACCGTGACCTCGCAGGCGCAGACCGTCACTCGCCGCACAAGCAGTCTTGGGTCTGTAATACGGTCGAACAGTCGCACCGCGCCTTCTCCTATGGCTCGTGGGGAATATGTTTTGCGTTCGAGATTTTCCGTGCCGTGCGCGTGTTTCGGTACATTTCGACCGTAAAAGTCCGTAGTTACTTCCCCGCGATAATCCGCTGCTATACGCGGGTCGGCAAGGCTTTCCGCGTCATAGCCTATCGTGAGCGTCAGCTTGTCGGTAACAAGCCCTTTTTTCGCAAGTGAAAGCGACAAGTCGTCCGCCATTTCCCGAACGATGATACGCGCCTTTTCGCAGGAGTACGGCTCCTGCAAAACTTGTCCGCTGCTCAAGCTGTTGGTTTGCGGCTTGTACGCTTTGATGTCCGCGATAGTCGTGGGTTCTATGCCCCACGCGTGATCTATCAGCAGTTCGGCGTTTACCCCGAACAGCTTGAACAGGCTGTCCTCGTCGTAAGTCGAGCGATCCGCTACATCACCCAGCGTGTACATTCCGTTCTGCTCCAACGTTTTAGCGTAACCTCTGCCTATATGCCAGAAGTCGGTAAGCGGGCGGTGTTCCCAAAGCTGCCGCCGAAAGCTTTGCTCGTCCAGCTCCGCGATACGAACGCCGTCCTTGTCGGCGGGTATTTTTTTCGCGACTATATCCATAGCGACCTTTGCAAGAAACAGGTTAGTGCCTATACCCGCCGTCGCGGTGATACCCGTTTCGGACAGCACCTCGCGAATTATTTTGATAGTCAGATCGTGCGCGGACATTTGATATAAGTCAAGATAATCGGTGATGTCAACGAACACCTCGTCACAGGAGTAAATATGAACGTCCTCGGGTGCAAAGTACCGCAGATAAATGTCGTAGATACGTGTGCTGTATTCCATGTAAAGAGCCATTCGCGGCATTGCCGTGATATAATCGACCGCCAAAAAGGGGTTGCCGATAAGTTCGGACAAGAAAACGGACTTTCCCGAAAACATCTTTCCGGGAGTGTGTCGTTTGCGTTCACGATTGACTTCGCGCACCTTTTGAACGACTTCAAACAGCCGAGGGCGTCCGCCCGTGCCGAACGTTTTCAGTGCGGGGGAAACAGCAAGGCAGATCGTTTTCTCGGTGCGGCTTTCGTTCGCAACAACGAGATTGGTGTTAAGCGGGTCAAGACCGCGTTCCACGCATTCCACGCTTGCGTAAAACGACTTTAGGTCAATAGCTATATAAATTTTGCTGTTCATAACATCACCACTATATGCATGCTTTTGTTCATTATACCATATAAATTATGAAATGTCAAGGGATGTATCGAAGAATTTTTTTTGAATATATCGGGGATTTATCAAAGATCGGACGATTGCGTCAAAAAAGCTGTTGAAAAAATTATTTGATAGTGTTATAATGATCAAGTAAAACATTGTTGGGGGCTGAACAGCGTTGAAGAACATCATAAAATTTTTCAAAAAGGAAGCCGTGCTGTGTATATCGGGGATATTGGCGTCGGTCTCCTGCTTTATCGTACCGCCGTCCGCGGCGTATGCGGAGTACATAGATCTGCGGGTGCTGATACTTCTGTTTTGTTTAATGCTGGTGGTGGCGGGAATAAGGCAGACGGGTGCGTTTACGGTAATATGCGAGGCGCTGCTGAAAAAATTCCGCAGCATAAAAACGGTGGGTCTTGTGTTGGTGCTGCTCAGTTTTTTAATGAGTATGTTCTTGACAAACGATGTTACGCTTGTAACGATCGTGCCGTTTACGCTGCTGATGTTCGGAAATATTTCGGGCGAGAAAAAAGCCCGCGCGGAGATAATTTTGCTGGTTCTGGAGACCGCTGCGGCAAATCTTGGCAGTATGCTCACTCCCATGGGAAATCCGCAGAATTTGTATCTGTACACAAGCTTTGATCTTTCGTTTTCGGAGTTCTTCGGGATAATCTTTCCGTATTCCGCGCTGTCGTTTGTAATGTTGGTGTGCTCCGTTTTTCTGTTTCTGCCAAAGCTGCAAACGGAAAAGCCAAGCGGCGCGGTGAAGATAGAGAGCCGATTGAAGGCGGTTGTATTCGTGATACTTTTTGCCGTGAATATGCTGACTATTCTGCGTATTCTGGACGATAAGATACTGTTTTTGACAGTTGCGGCGGCGGTGCTTATCATCGACAGAAAACTGTTCCTTAAAGTCGATTATTCGCTGCTGCTGACGTTTGTGTTTTTCTTTGTATTTGTGGGGAACCTCGGTTCTGTTCCCGCTCTTTCGGAGAGTTTACAGAGCATACTTTTGGGCAGAGAGGTCGGGGTATCCGTGTTACTGTCGCAGATTATCAGCAACGTACCGGCAGCGATACTGCTGTCACGTCTTTCGGAGAATGCCAACGCGCTTATTATAGGCACTAATCTCGGCGGATTGGGTACGCTGATAGCGTCAATGGCGAGCCTTATCACTTATAAATTTTATGCGGGAGCAAAAGACAGTTCCCCGA
>DKXD01000016.1 GCA_002492075.1 Ruminococcaceae bacterium UBA7135 | reverse complement strand
TATTATTTTTCCTCTTGACATATTCAAAAAATTATGGTATAATGAAAAAGTAATGAAAGTTTTTTGAAAATTACAAAAAATGGAGGAACATATATGAAGAGAATACTTAAAAAAATCGGCGCTGTCGCTGTTGTCGCTGCGCTCGCATTTTCGCTTACCGCTTGCGGTAAGAAAACCTGCTCTATCTGCGGCAAGGAGTTCTCAAGCGGCGGCTCGACCACAAAGCTGGGAGATGTTGAAATTTCCATTTGCGGTGATTGCCTGAAGCTCGCCGGAAATCTTGGATCGTAATTACACGAGCCAAATGTGCGCCGTTTTGGTCAACAACGATCAAAACGGCGTTTTTCGTAAGCATATACTATTCAATCGAATTATGGGAGTACCATTATGTCTGTTAATAAGGGTCTGAAAATTCTAAAGGACTTTTACCGTTCAGGCGATAACGAACAGTTCACCGATAAGCAAATTGCAAATTTCGAATTTGCCAAAGCCGAAGGATATATGTTTGACTTTCCCACACAGATAACCCACGATGAAGCTATGGAACGTCTTGCGGACGCGCTCTCGAAAATAACACCCGAGACAGTCGGTAATGCGTTTTTATACAGTCTATCGACAAGACGCTTGGAATACCGCTCTGCGCTGGGAAGCTACTACACTGCCATAGCGATACCGCCGCACCAATTCTCTCCGAACAAATACGGCAGCTGCGAAGTATGCGGGTGGCAGCAATGGAAAACCCCGCCGCAAGAAAGCAGTCTAAAATACATTTTGGATATGCAATATGCGCCAAACTACTTCAACTACATCAGATACCAATTCGGCGGTTTTGCCGATATGGGGCTGAACTATGCACTGTTCGACTTGGAACAGTTTCTAAAGCTGCCACCCGTAACGCCCTGCTCCGAGGATCGCAAGATACTCAAAAGAATACTCGGATGTGTGAAAACGCTGGAATGGCGCGACAGAGCGGCAAAGCTTCAAAAAGCCGCTATTCACGAAAAAATACTAAAGACCAACTCCTACGAAATGGAAAAACTGCTTACGACTTTGGGAGTATGCGGCGTTCTTACCGACAGAAAAGCGCCCGCTCTCGAGGAAAAGTTTGTGGGCTATTGGGACATCAAGTGCCTGCAATTCAGCGAGTGGGGATATCCGATAAATATGTGGCGAGCCTATAATTGAGTGAACAAGGAACGGCTTATCAAGGTTTTCGGGAGTGAATGGGAAGATTTTTGATATACAAAAGAGGTTAGATGATTATGCGAGTATCATTTGACTTGGACGACACCTTATTCGTCAATCCCGCGAAGTTCTCAACAGAAAAGGCGCTCCCCTTCCCTTTCGGCAAACTGTATCGGGAGCGTCTGCGGCTCGGAACGATCGCGCTGTTTAAATACCTTAAAGAAAACGGCATAGAAGCGTGGATATACACCACTTCTTTTCGCTCGGAGCGCTACATTCGAGGGCTTTTCAGGTGCTATGGAATACGGCTTTGTGAAATCGTAAACGGAGAGCGCCACGCCCGCGAAGTCCAAAAGAACAGCGGAGAAGCTCTTCCGTCAAAATACCCGGGGAAATACCGAATTGATCTTCATATCGACGACGATATCTCAGTCAAGCAGAACGGCGACACCTACGGCTTTCGCGTTCTTATAGTCGGCGCGGAGGACGGGCAATGGACCGAAAAGATAATTAAGCGCATTGAGGAGATACGCGCCGCCGAAAGGAGAAGAAACCATGATAACAGACAGCTTTGACGATAAATCCAAGGTGATAATAGAGCCGTTCATAAACGAAAGCGCGCCCGAGGTCGATGCGTGTATCGTAACGTTCTCGGACAAAATCGAACTAGCCGTGCTGCAAAATCATAACTGTACCCAAATCGGAGAGTTTAACTGTGCTACACGTTCAACTCCCGTTTATCTGCTGGAGCATAACGGACGGCGGTTTGCGTTTTTCAAGACAATGATCGGCGCACCCGCCTGTGTAGGAACGATAGAAGATTCGCTCGCCGCAATAAAAACGAAAAAGTACATAGTTTTTGGCGGCGCAGGCTGTCTTGATAAGGAAATAGCTCACGGAAAAGTTATGATACCCACCGCCGCCTACCGCGACGAGGGAACCTCATACCACTACGCCCCCGCCGCCGACTACATCACAGTGAGAAATCATCAAGCAGTCACACGGTTTATGGAAATAAGCGGTATTCCCTTTGTCAAGGGCTTAACTTGGACTACCGACGCGTTTTACCGCGAAACGGAAAACAATTTCAAAAAGCGTAAAGCGGACGGTTGTATTTCCGTGGAAATGGAATGTGCCGCGCTTCAGGCTATGTGCGACTTCCGCGGATTGGAGCTTTACACGTTCTTTACAAGCGGCGATCTGCTGGACGCTCCCGAATGGGACAAGCGTCACGAGGACGAAGAGCTTGAAGGCACACAGCACGACGCGGGGCATTTCGATATAGCACTGGGTCTGGCGGAATTTATAAGCGGACTTGCCATGTACAAGGTTCTGACGATGAATAATTGGTGGGACGGTCCGTTGTTGGGGCTTTGCACATTCAACGGCGAACACTGCGTTTTCGAGCGTGTATTCTCCGAGGAAAAGGACGATTACACAAACGATTATTATCTCACGACCATAGACGAAAACGCCGCACAGGAAATAATTTCCGATTATCATCAGTGGTGCGAATTTATGAATAACGGCGGAAACGCCGATGATTGGAAAAGTGCTGTCGATATCGTTAATATCGCGAAAAGCTCGCCGCGTTACCGCAAGATCACAAGATATGCGTTATTTAAGGGAAATTTTACCAGCTGCAGCGATGAGATCAAGGACTATTTTGTTCAGTGGTGTTAGACGACACTACGGTTGCTTTTTTGGCGAACAGCTCCTTAATTCCAAACGCCAGCAAAAACAGCGCGAACAGCTTTCGCAGCAAACCGTTATCGATAAGCTGTGCACCGTACGTTCCGATAACCGCGCCGAGTACGCCGCCCAACGCCAGTTTCCTTACAAGCTCTTTATTGATGAGCTTATTCTTAAGGTGAAATATCAGCGAGAGAAGCGCTATCGGAAGGAAAAAAAGAAGATTTACTCCCTGGGCGGCTCTTTGAGCCGTTTCCTCGGCGAGCGTCAGCCAGACCACAAGTATAAAGCCGCCGCCCAAACCCATTGAAGCGAGTACTCCCGTAAGGAAACCGACTATTGCGCTCATGAGAACAACATCCGCAGCGCCGCCAAAGTAACTATCCCGCCAAAAACACGCTTCAACGCTGCCGCTTTGATTTTCTTAAGAAATATTGAACCAGTGATCGCTCCCGCGACTCCCCAAGGGATAAAACGCCACGCCGCTGCGTAATCCAGATTCCCGGAGAAGCCGTAAAACAGTGCCGTTATCAAACTAAGCATAAATATAAGCGCTACCGATGTCGCATGGGCAGCGTTTGGCTCGTCGCCCTCGCGCTCTAACAGCGGCACGGCTATCACTCCCCCGCCCGATCCGAAGAAACCGTTCAGAAATCCTATAAGTGTTCCCTCAAAAAATTTTCGCATTCTCTTCTCCTTTTTTAAAACTCTTTAATTTGCTTTTTTTCGGTAACGCAAAAATTTTGCTCTGAACCGCATTGATGATTTCTAAGTCTACCGATTTATTCATCCCGCCGTTAGTTTGCTCATATCGGCGGGTTTTATTGCTTTTGAGAAATTTTGCATAATTTCGTGATATATCATTGACAACATAGCCGTTATATGATATAATAGTAATGATAATTTGATTTCTACGCCGTTTACGGCAGCGTCAAAACGGCGGCTCATAATTTTCAATTGGCAGTCGTCTGCCAATTGAAAATTAAATTAGAATTAAGGAGATAACTTATGCTATTATCAGGTTCCGATATCATAGTTGAGTGCTTGCTCGAACAAGAAGCGGATACCGTTTTCGGGTATCCGGGAGGCGCGGTGCTTAACATTTACGACAGCTTGTACAAGTACAGCGATAAGGTGCGCCACATCATCACAGCACACGAACAAGGCGCGTGCCACGCGGCGGACGGCTTTGCAAGAGCTACGGGAAAAACCGGCGTTGTCATCGCGACCAGCGGTCCCGGTGCGACCAATCTTACGACCGGTCTTGCCACCGCGAATATGGATTCCATACCGCTTGTGGCTATCACGGGCAACGTGTCCACCGAACTGCTGGGGCTGGACAGCTTCCAAGAGGTAGATATCACCGGAGTAACCTTGCCAATAACCAAGCACAATTTCATTGTCAAGAACATCGCGCAGCTTGCGGATACTATACGTCTGGCATTCGATATAGCGGGAAGCGGCAGAAAAGGTCCCGTATTGGTGGATATTCCCAAGGATATAACGGCGGCAACTTGTGAATACACTCCCGTAAAGCCAATATCCAAAGCGCCCGCGAAATTAAGCGAAAACGAGCTTTCCACGGCTTTGGAGCTTATCGAGCGCTCCGAGAGACCATATATATACGCAGGCGGCGGCGTTATCTCTGCAAATGCCGAAGAGGAGCTTAAAAAGCTCGCCGAGCTTTGCGATGCTCCCGTTTCCTGTTCGCTTATGGGGCAGGGAGCATACGATCAAACCGACAGACGCTACATAGGTATGCTGGGTATGCACGGCACGGTGAAAGCCGCCGCCGCTCTCAACTCCTGCGACCTGTTTATTGGTATCGGCACGCGTTTCTCTGATCGTGTTATCGGCGACCCTAAGGTATTCGGTAAAAACGCGAAATTCATTCATATAGATATAGACCCCGCCGAGTTCAACAAGAACGTGGAGGTCGGCTGCACCGTAAAAGGTGACGTCAAGGATATACTAAAGGCTCTCTGCGCAAGGATCGTACAAAAGAAATGCCCATGGACGGACGATATGATCTCCAAGGATTTCAGAGAACCTGTGCAGAAAGGCACGGATAAACTCCCTGTAACTCCTCAGGCGGTCATCGAAAAGCTGGACGAGCTGACCAACGGAGAGGCTGTTATCGCAACGGAGGTTGGGCAAAACCAGATGTGGGCGGCACAGTACTACAAATACAAGGAGCCGCGCAGCTTCATCTCCTCGGGTGGTCTGGGAACTATGGGATTTGGCTTGGGCTCGGCTCTCGGCGCAAAGGTCGGCAGACCCGACAAGACCGTTGTCAACATCGCGGGCGACGGCAGCTTTGCTATGAATTTAAACGAGCTTATCACCGCTTCTGCGCACAATATCCCGATAATCGAAATGGTCATCAATAACAACGTGCTAGGAATGGTTCGTCAGTGGCAAAGGTTGTTCTACAACAAGCATTTCTCGCATACTACACTGGACGCACGTCATATCGACTATGTAAAGCTCGGTGAGAGTTTTGGTATACAAACGTTCGTTATCGAAAAGAACGAGGACATAGAGCCAATACTCAAAAAGGCTCTCGATATCTCAAAGTCCGCGCCCGTAATGATCGAGGTGCGCATAGACCGCGACATCAACGTACTTCCGATGATACCAGCGGGCAAGCCTGTTGTTGACCCGATAACGGAAATCGATTTGGGGGTGTGAATTATGGAACAGGAATACGTTTTATCCGTTAAAGTATCAAACAGTACCGGCGTTCTGCCGCGCGTGAGCGGGCTGTTCGCACGGCGCGGGTACAACATCAAGTCGCTTAACGCCGCCGAGACCGAGGAGCGTGATATCTCGCGGCTGACTATCGTCGTGTCTGCCGATCTGCGCATACTCGAACAGATAAAGAATCAGCTTATGAAGCTTTATGACGTTCACGAGGTCAAGATACTCACCGACGCCGTAACGCGCGAACACATACTTATCCGCGCGGGCAACTCCGCAGAGGATCGTCACAAGATAATCGAGATAGCGAACCTCTACCGCGCAAAACCCGTAGACGTGGCGGCAGATTCCATTATGCTCGAGCTTACCGGAGAGCCTGCCAAGATAGACAGCTTTATCGATCTGCTCAAACCTTTCGGTATCATCAAAATGGTGCGGTCGGGTATCACCGCGCTGGAACGCGACTGACAGCAGTTGACAATGTACAATTGACAGTTGAAAATTATAGAAGGAACTTTATATGACATCACACAAAAAAATCTTAGCATTAGTTACATCTATCGTATTGCTCAGCGGGTGCAGTAAGCAAGATACCTCAAAGCCCGAAAGCAACAACGCTTTAAGTACGGCGATTTCCTCGGCGGTAAGCAGTGCTCCGCAAAGTACACAGAGCAAAGCCGAAAGCCGCCCTTCTTCCGTTTCTACGAAAAGCACCGCGGTATCAAGCCATTCAAGGAAAAGAACTCTCCCCCGAAACCGTCAAGGCGATGGATAAAGGCGGCAGGCTCGGAGAGGTACGCAGCGCGGTGCTTATCGGCGGGAAGTACTACATAATCAATACGAACGGCGTTTACACTTATGAAAACGGAGAGTTCGTAAAGTCGGACAAGAAAGTCCGCGCGTCGGCAACTCCCGGTCTTACGGGCGACGCTTTGAACACGCTTGCCGATATTGATTACAGCAAAGCTGTATCGTCAATGATAACTCCCTAAGAAGCACGGGGATTGATTTAACAAACGAAAGGGACGGCTGTATATGAATATTCTGCACCTTAAATACGCGGTCGAGGTCGCGAAAACCCAATCGATAAGCAAAGCGGCGGATAACCTGTATATGGGTCAGCCGAACCTTTCAAGAGCAATAAAAGAGCTTGAAGAATCGCTTGGAATAACGATATTCAAACGCACCTCAAAGGGTATCATCACCACCCCCGACGGCGACGAATTCCTGCGAAAGGCTCGTCGTATCGTCGCGCAGGTGGACGAGGTGGAAGATCTGTACCGCACAAGACGCTCGCATAAAAGAATGTTCTCAATATGCGCCCCCCAAACGGACTATATAACCTTAGCAATGGCGGAGCTTGCGAAACATCTCCCGCCCGAGGACACTTGCGAGATATTGTATAAAGAAACCAACGCCGGCGACGCAATCTCAAGCATACTGCGCGGAGACTGCAATCTTGGCGTGGTACGGTATCAAACGGTATTTGAAAGATACTTCAACAATCTTATCAAGGAAAAAAAGCTGATCGGCGAGACGGCGGCGGAGTTTTCGCCACTTTTGCTGATACGTGCGGACGACCCGCTGACGAAAAAAGACAGCGTTTCTCCCGAAGACCTTGCTGGTTTCACCGAGATATCCCGCGGCGACACCTATGTTCCCTCCGTTCCGCTTGTTGACATAAAAAAAGCGGAGTTCACCGAGAACGTGGAAAAGCGCATTTTCACAATCGACCGCGCGGCACAGCTCGAGCTCGTGGCAAGCGTACCGCGCTCGTTTATGTGGGTGTGCCCCATGCTTCAAAGGCAGCTTGACAGATACAGTCTTGCGGCGCTGATATGTCCATGGAATACAAGAACATTTAAGGACGTTCTGATATATCGTAAGGACTACAAACTATCGGATATCGACAAAATGTTTATTACGGAAATGTGCGAAGCAAAACGCCGCTGTTTCCAATAACTATCGGCACTTAGCTGCCAATTTACAAGTGCGTTTGATATGTAAAATATAAATACCGTTATGCTTTATTTACATTTTACATATTGAATATATTATGTTAAAATATTAACAAGGACGGATATTTGAAGTTTTTCAACAGATATTTCCAGAAAAACTCTGATTCCGACATCTGTTAATGGGGTGCTTAACCGTGACGAACGCTTGGCATTTCAGCGTGTACTCTCAAAAAAGAGATGATGCCCGCTATTTCAGAGCGAACGAACAGTATGAAGCTCCAAAGACCTATCATATAATATAACAGTAAGGAGAAGATGACTATGAAGCATAAGATCGTAGACAGCGCGGAAAGCTTTGACGCCGCTCTCGCGAGAGTTCGCGCAGCACAGGCGAAGTTCGGTGAGTTCACTCAGGAGCAGGTCGATAAGATCTTTCTTGCCGCCGCATCCGCCGCAAACAAGGAGCGTATCCCTCTTGCAAAAATGGCTGTTGAAGAAACCGGAATGGGTATTGTAGAGGACAAGGTTATCAAGAACAACTACGCAGCCGAGCACATCTACAACGCCTACAAAAACGTTAAAACCTGTGGCGTTATTGAGACTGACGAGGAGTACGGCATTACAAAGATAGCTGAGCCAATCGGAGTTATCGGCGCGGTCATTCCGACGACCAATCCCACGTCAACCGCTATTTTTAAGTGCCTTATCTGCCTTAAAACAAGAAACGGTATCATCATAAGCCCGCATCCCCGTGCAAAGAAGTGCACGATCGAAGCGGCAAGAATAGTTTACGAGGCTGCTGTTAAGGCGGGCGCTCCCGAGGACATTATCGCGTGGATAGATGTTCCCTCGCTGGATCTTACAACCCAATTGATGAAGGAAGTTGACCTAATTCTCGCGACCGGCGGTCCCGGAATGGTCAAGTCCGCTTATTCTTCCGGCACACCCGCACTCGGCGTAGGAGCGGGCAACGCTTCCGCTATTATCGACACCTCCGCCGATATAGTCAATGCGGTAAATTCCATTATGCACTCCAAGACGTTTGATAACGGTATGATATGCGCTACCGAACAGACCGTTATCGCCGACAAGAAAATATACAACGACGTAAAGAAAGAATTTATAAAGCGCGGCGCTTATTTCCTTAATTCAAAGGAAGCGCAGATGATCCGCAACACAATGCTGATAAACGGCGCTTTGAACGCGAAAATTGTTGGTCAGAGACCTGTTACCATCGCCAAAATGGCAGGCTTTGAGGTTCCCGAGGACACAAAAGTACTTATCGGCGAGGCTACCAGAACCGATACCGATGAAGCGTTCGGTCACGAGAAGCTCACAACTATTCTCGGTATGTACAAGTCCGAGAACTTTGAAAACGCGATCGAAATAAACGATAAGCTTCTTCGCAACAACGGCGGTCTGGGTCACACATCGGTTCTCTGGATCGACCCCGGCGAAAGAGAAAAGCTCCTCACATGGGCGCACAGAATGAAAACCTGCCGCCTTATCGTAAATACGCCGTCGTCTTTGGGCGGTATCGGCGATCTCTATAACTTTAAGTTTGCGCCTTCCCTCACGCTCGGCTGCGGCTCTTGGGGCGGTAACTCCGTATCCGAGAACGTTGGAGTAAAACATCTGTTAAATATAAAAACCGTTGCCGAGAGGAGAGAGAATATGCTGTGGTTCAGAGCGCCCGAAAAAGTTTACATCAAGAAAGGCTGTCTGCCCGTTGCTCTCCGTGAGCTTAAAGAGGTTATGGGCAAAAAGAGAGCGTTTATCGTTACAGACTCGTTTATGTTCAAGAGCGGATTTACTTCCGTCATCACCGACAGACTTCAGGAAATGGGCATTACATTCACCATCTTCTCCGATGTTGAGCCCGATCCCTCGCTGAAGTCCGCGCAGCTTGGCGCGGAAGCAATGCGCAAGTTCGAGCCGGATGTTATCATCGCTATGGGCGGTGGCTCCGCAATGGACGCCGGCAAGATCATGTGGGTTCTTTACGAGCACCCCGATGCGGACTTCCAAGATATGGCAATGCGCTTTATTGATATTCGCAAGAGAGTTTACACTTTCCCGAAGATGGGAGAAAAGGCGTACTTTATCGCTGTTCCCACCTCTGCGGGTACAGGTTCCGAGGTAACTCCGTTCGCTGTAATTACCGATCAGGAGACCAATGTTAAGTATCCTTTGGCGGATTATCAGCTTATGCCTAACATGGCTATCGTTGACCCCGATGTTATGAAGACCGGTCCCAAAGGACTTACCTCCGCTTCCGGTATCGACGCAGTAACGCATGACCTTGAAGCTCTCGCTTCCGTTATGGCGACCGACTACACAGACGGTTTGGCTAAACAATCGCTTAAAGTTATATTCGATTATCTGCCCAGAGCTTACGATTCCGCACCCTCCAGAGATGACCCCGGACACACCGACGACGAGGCTCGCGAAAAGATGGCTAATGCGGCTACTATGGCCGGTATGGCGTTTGCTAACGCGTTCCTCGGTGTATGCCACTCTATGGCGCACAAACTTGGTGCGTTCCACCACATTCCTCATGGCGTTGCCAACGCTCTGCTGATAGATGAAGTCATTCGCTTCAACTCTTGCGAAAAGCCGCCGAAAATGGGTACATTCTCTCAATATCAGTACCCCAAGACCTTGCGCAAGTACGCGGAAGTTGCGGAGGAGCTCGGCTGCAAGGGCAAGACCGACGAGGAAAAGGTCGAGGCTATGATCGCAAAGATCGACGAGCTTAAGAAATATATCGGCATTAAGTCCAGCATCAAGGACTACGGCGTTGACGAAAAGTACTTCTTCGATACCCTTGACGATATGTGCGAGAAAGCGTTTGACGACCAGTGCACGGGTGCTAACCCCAGATATCCGCTTATCGCCGAAATAAAAGAAATGTATACCAACGCATATTACGGCAAGACCACCAGCCTGCTGAAAAAGTAAGCAGAGCTTTGATCGATGTTTTCCGAGCAACGGGCTTGAACAAAACATCCAAGCCCTGCTCTTGCGCAAAAATAAAATTTTAGGAGGAATAGGTTATGTCCGATAAAATTATTGCTGTTCGTACACGCAAGACGATCTACCGCGAGGGCGATACTGCCGTTAAGGTATTCGATAAAGATTACGCGAAGTACGATGTATTGAACGAGGCGCTTAACCAAGCACGTGTCGAGAATATCGGCATCAACGTGCCCAAGGTTCTTGAAGTCAAAACCGTTGATGACGGTAAATGGGCTATCGTATTTGAATATATCCAAGGTAAGTCTTTAGAGCAGCTTATGGAAGAAAATCCCGATAAAAAAGACGAATATCTCGAAATGTTCGTAGACCTTCAAATGAAGGTTCACGCTTGCACTTGCCCTATGCTCAACAAGATAAAGGACAAGATGAATCGCAAGATAAGCGAAGCCGATCTTGATGCTACCACGCGTTATGAGCTGCACACTCGTTTGGAGTCCATGCCTAAGCACAATAAAGTGTGCCATGGTGACTTCAACCCTTCAAACATAATCGTAAAAGATGACGGAACTCCGTATATTATCGACTGGAGCCACGTTACACAAGGTAACGCCGCCGCAGATGTTGCAAGAACATATCTGTTGTTCAAGCTGCAGGGCGAGCTCGATTTTGCTGAACGCTACCTCGACCTTTTCTGCCAAAAGAGCGATACCGCAAAGCAGTATATTCAGAAGTGGATGCCTATCGTTGCCGCGTCGCAGTCGGTAAAGGGCAAGAAAGAGGAGCGCGAGTTCCTGCTTGAATGGGTAAACGTTGTTGAATACGAATAATATCCACAATTGACAACATCTGCTGCTGATTGATATCATATAACTGTCAACTTATATATTGGAGGTCTTATTTTATGAAAGTTACTGTATGTATCGGAAGTTCCTGCCATCTTAAGGGTTCAAGACGCGTTGTTGAAAGTCTGCAATACCTCATCGCGGAGAACAACCTTAAGGATAAGGTAGATCTTGGCGGCACATTCTGCATGGGTAACTGCCAGAACGGCGTGTGTGTCACTGTTGATGACAAGAATTTCTCCGCCTCCCCCGACACCATTGAAGAATTCTTTAAAACAGAAATACTTGCAAAGGTATAATATAGAGGCTGTTCACATTGTTATGCGGAAATCCGCCAAAAGACGGGAGTTTGGCGTTAATGTGAACACACTCTGAAATTTACAACATCTCTGTTTCCCGCTGCATTGTTTTGCAGCGGGAAATTCGGAAATAAGGAGTTTTAGTTATGACCGATTTTTTAAAGCTCAAAAAATCCAACTGCAAAAACTGTTATAAATGCATAAGACATTGCCCCGTAAAGTCTATCCGATTTTCGGGAAATCAAGCGAATATCATTACCGATGAGTGTATCCTATGCGGACAATGCTTTGTGGTATGTCCGCAAAACGCCAAAGAGATTGCGGACTCCACCGAACGCGTGAAATACCTGATAAGCTCGGGAGAGAAAGTTTATGCTTCCATAGCGCCCTCTTTCGCGGCGAACTATGACGGCGTTGGAATTGAATCAATGGCAAAGGCATTGAAGCAGCTCGGATTTATCGACGCGGAAGAGACCGCCATAGGCGCTACTATCGTCAAATCCGAATACGAGCGGCTTATCCGCGAGGATAAGCGCGATGTTCTTATTTCATCGTGTTGCAATTCAGTAAACTTGCTCATTCAGAAATACTATCCCGAAGCTCTCCCCTACCTTGCAGATGTGCTTTCTCCGATGCAGGCGCACTGCCGCGACATAAAGAATCGTTATCCCGGATGCAAGACCGTGTTCATTGGTCCGTGCGTTTCCAAAAAAGAGGAGGCTGCTCGCTATGCCGACTACACCGACGAAGTTCTGACCTTTGAGGAGCTTACAAATTGGTTTCAAGAGGCGGGAGTTACGCCCGAAAAGAACCTTGACTCCAACAAGAAAAGCCGCGCGCGTCTTTTCCCGACTTCGGGCGGTATTCTGCGCACAATGCGCGAACGCGATCCAAATTATTCCTACCTCGTGTTCGACGGCGTGGAAAACTGCAAGGAAGCGCTCACCGAGATACTTGAAGGCAAGCTCCATAACTGTTTCATCGAGATGTCGGCTTGCGCGGGAAGCTGCGCGAACGGTCCCGTAATGGAAAAGTACAAAAAATCGCCTGTTTCATCTGCTGTGGCGATAAACAAGTACGCGGGCGACGAGGACTTTGACGTAATTCAGCCCGACAGCAAAGAATTACATAAGAATATGCAAGTCCTGCCCACAAGAGCCTCCGTGCCGTCCGAACAGGAAATCACCGAAATACTTCACAAAATGGGCAAGATGCGTCCCGAGCAAGAGCTGAACTGCGGCTCCTGCGGCTACGACACCTGCCGCGAAAAGGCTATTGCGATATATCGCGGCAAAGCGGATATCTCGATGTGTCTGCCATTCCTCAAGGATAGAGCTGAAAGCTTCTCCGACACGATAATCTCTAACACTCCCAACGCCATAATTGCGCTGAACGAAAATCTGGAGATACAGCAAATAAACAAAGCAGCGCTGAAGCTGATGAACATTGGCAGAGCATCCGACGTTATGGGCGAACAAGTGATACGCGTACTCGACCCCGGAGTGTTTATAGACGTTATGGACAGCGGCAAATCCGTGCATGACGAGAAAATATACCTCACCGAATATGACAAGTACGTTGAACAAACCGTGCTTTACGACCGTGAATATCATGTCATTATTTGCCTTATGCGCGACGTCACCGATGAGGAAAAGGTCAAGGCGCGCAAGGAGAACGTCAACCGCACCACAGCGGATATCGCTGACAAGGTAGTCGAAAACCAGATGCGCATAGTTCAGGAGATAGCGTCTCTGCTCGGTGAAACCGCCGCTGAGACAAAGGTCGCTTTGATGAAATTGAAGGAGTCGATCGCCAATGAATAATCTGTGTGCCGATATCGGCTGGAAAAGCCTCAACCACGTTGGAGAGCAGCTTTGCGGGGATCATATTGAGATAATCGAAACAGGCGATGACTCTACGGTATGCGTATTGGCGGACGGCTTGGGAAGCGGCGTTAAGGCCTCTATTCTGTCAACGCTCACTTCTAAGATAATCGCGACCATGACTTCACAGGGCATTGCTCTTGAAGAGTGCGTAAAAACGATCGCCGCCACTCTGCCGATATGTAAAGTGCGCGAGGTGGCATATTCCACATTTACAATAATCCGCATTATACGCAACGAAGAAGCGGAAATACTTTGCTATGATAACCCCGATGTTATCATGTACCGCAGCGGTAAGATATTTGAGTACCCGTTTCAAGAACTTAACATTGAGGGCAAGATGATACACAAGGCACGCATCAAGCTGCAGGAGGGAGATACTTTTATCGCAATGAGCGACGGCTGTATCCATGCGGGCGTGGGAATGTCTTTGAACTTCGGCTGGGAGCGCAAGGACATCGCCGAGTTCATGGAATCGCTTACAGAAGTTGGCTTTACCGCCAAAACGCTTTCGACAGTACTTACCGATGAGTGCCTGAAGCTGTATGGCGGCAACCCCGGCGACGACACCACCGCTATGACCGTTCGTATACGTCCGCGTCAGCAGATCAATCTTATGATAGGTCCCCCCTCCGACCGCAACGATTGCGACAAAATGGTATCGCTGTTCCTTTCAAAAGGAGGAAAACGGATAGTCTGCGGCGGCACCACCTCAACTATCGTATCTAATTATCTGAACAAACCCATAATTCCCAACATCAACTACTTCGATCCCGAGATACCGCCAACCGCAACAATAGAGGGCATAGATCTCGTCACCGAAGGAGTTATCACCATTAACCGCGTCAACGAGTACGCAAAAGACTATCTCTCCGACAATGACAGCTACAAGAAATGGAATTACAAACAAGACGGCGCCGCGCTGATATCACGTATGTTATTTGAAGAAGCGACGGACATAAACTTCTACGTCGGAAGAGCGATAAACCCCGCTCATCAAAACCCAAATCTTCCCATAAACTTCAACATTAAAATGCAGCTTGTAAACGAGCTTTCCGAAAGTCTGAAGAAAATGGGCAAGAGTATCAAGGTAAACTATTTCTAAGGAGAAATTGATATGGAGCATAAAACTGACTATATTTACGATAAAAACGGAAAGCTGATCTATAAATTCGACACCAAGGTGCAGTACATAAAATACAAGGTGCTGCGCGAGGTCGCGCGTCAGGCGTGGGCGGGAACGCTTTTGGAAAACGTTCTCGATATTCCGAAGATTATCGTTCCCGGCAAGGTGCCGACTATGCGCTGCTGCGTTTACAAGGAGCGCGCTATTCTCGGCGAGCGCGTTAAGATCGCGATGGGCGGCGACAAAAACAACCCCAACGTTATTGAGGTCATCGAGACCGCCTGCGATGAGTGCCCTATGGGCGGTTACGAGGTAACTAACGCCTGCCGCGGATGTCTGGCTCACCGCTGCATGGACGCTTGCCGCAAGGGGGCGATCTCGTTCGACCATAATCAGAAAGCGCATATCGACAAGAGCAAATGCGTTGAATGCGGACTGTGCGCAAAAAGCTGTCCGTACACTGCGATAATGAACTTTAAGCGCCCGTGCATGAGCGCCTGCAAGGTGAACGCCATTTCGATGAACGAGGACAAGGCTGCGAAGATCGACAACGACAAGTGTATTTCCTGCGGCGCATGCGTTTATCAATGCCCGTTCGGCGCGATCACCGATAAGTCGTTCATCATCAACGTCATCGATATGATTCAGAAAAGCGATCGAAACAAGAAATACAAGGTGTATGCGCTTGTCGCTCCCGCTATCGGGTCGCAATATTCTTACGCAAAACTGGGTCAGGTCATTTCGGGGATCAAGGAGCTTGGCTTCTTTACCGTTATCGAGGCGGCGTTGGGCGCGGATATGGTAGCGTGGATGGAATCCAAGGAGCTGGCGGAATGTGGCGATTATCTCACTTCAAGCTGCTGCCCTGCGTTCGTGGATTATATTCACAAGAGTTTCCCCGATATGGCGGATCACATTTCGCACAACCTCTCCCCTGCCGGCACGATCGCAAGATATATAAAGTCTACCGATCCGAAGGCAAAGATCGTATTTATCGGTCCGTGCACCGCTAAGAAAATGGAATTCCAGAAGGAAGAGGTTCGCCCGTATATCGACAGCGTTATCACGTTCGAAGAACTTCAGGCGTTGTTCGACAGCAAGGACATTGATCTGCGCGACCTGGACGAGGATATTCTCGATAACGCATCCTACTTCGGGCGTATCTTCGCGCGGAGCGGCGGATTGGCGGATGCTGTGCGCCAGGCTCTGAAAGAACAGAACATCGACTTTGACCTCAAAGCGATATCCTGCGACGGTATTGAAGCTTGCAAGGCTGCTCTTCTCAAAAAGGGCAAAAACCTCATTGACGCGAACTTTATCGAGGGCATGGCATGCGTCGGCGGCTGTATCGGCGGCGCGGGATGTCTCACTCACGGTGAAAAGAACAAGGCTGAGGTCGACAAGTACGGAAAAGAAGCGTTTGAAAAGACTATCGCCGAAGCTATCAGTATGGTAAAGCTCCCCGAAGAGCATATCAACGATTGATAAAACAATAATAAGTTAAGTCCGCTCTGTTTTTACACTGAGCGGACGATTTTTATTCTTTGGTAAGCGCTGTCTGCTTTCGGCTTAAATATAAGCAATAAATGATCGCTATGCCTATTGTTGCGAACACATACGCATATTCAGTCACTATGTTGCGTTCCGCAGTAGCAAATTTGGAGAACGCGTCAACCATTCCGTGAACAATAATGCATATTACAAGGTTTCCCGACTTATAGAAAACGAACGTGAAAATAAAACCCCACGCAATAGCAAAGAACACCTGTATTACGGTCTCAAGGTTTGCCTGCCCCGCAAAAAGATTGACGATATGCCCTATTCCAAACGTAACCGCTGTGATGATTATGGCAACGGGCGCAGGGTCTCTTTTCAAAAGAGAACGGAACAAAAAGCCTCTGAAGATCAGTTCCTCGATAAATCCAATAAGCAGCATCGAAAGCACCGCATATACCTGATTTATCCCGTCGTACGCTATTCCGAAGCCGCCCCACAGATTTCCCGTCATAAGTATCAGCATAGGAATAAAGAACCAATAATCCGATGCCTTACCTTTCCATTTTACAAATCCATAACGCTCCTCGGTATGTGTCACTTTGACCAAAACAAAGATAACCACCGCAATAGCGGCAAGAACGCCCAGCATTGCGGGGCTTTCGTCGCCCAACTTGCCCCTTATCGGAACGGTAAAGCCGCAATACACCACTATAAACAATATTGCTATCAATAAATCAAATTTTTCAAAGACCCTTTTCATATTTCCTCCTTTGCGGCAAGAACAGCGCCGCGATATGCGTTTGTTAAGTGACGAGCTGCCGTACGCTCGTCAAATTCAAGCGAATTATTGGCTATAATACTTGCGTAGCCGTGCGCGAACATAGCTATCGTGAGGAATATCTCCTTGGTTTTTTCCTCGCTAGCCGACATTGCTTGGCTCATCGCCCCCAAAATTGGCTTTACATCCTCGGAGTCGATCATCTCAAGCAAGCTGTGCCCTTTGGCGTAACCAGATTGAAACAAAAAACGAAACAGATTGGGTTCGTTTGTCGCAAAGCGGATATAATTCAGCCCTATTCCCAGCATAACGTCATCGTCACGAATATTCATCAGATATTCGGTGTGGAAAACATCGGTCTTCTCATAAACAGCAAGCTTTATCTCCTCTATAGTCCGAAAGCTGTACAAGACAGGCTGCGTGGAACATTGCAGGCGCTTGGCAATCGTCCGCGCGTTCACACTTTCTATTCCGCTTTCGCGAACCTGTTCAAATCCCGCTTCTATTATCATTTCACGTGTTATTTTAATTTTAGGGGGCATTGGGGATCTCCTTTCTATAATTTATGTTATATAACTTTAGTTATATTA
>DKXD01000108.1:12901-14728 GCA_002492075.1 Ruminococcaceae bacterium UBA7135 | reverse complement strand
ACGAAATTTTTCGGCTTTTTAACGCCGAAGACCCTGTCGGCTATACCGCCGAGGAAGTGGAATTGGCGAAGTCCAAAGTCGGAGATATTCCCGAAAAATTGAAAGAGTTTTATCTTTACTGCGGAAACACTCCCGAACTTCACGGTTTGCAGGACGAGTTTATGCTGCCTGACCGTTACCCCGCTTTTATGAACCTTGATTACATTGTTTTCTTTGACGAAAATCAGGGAGTTTGTCAAGCGGCGATCAAGAAAACGGACGCGGCTCTTGACGACCCGCCCGTATACACAAGCGTTGATAACGGCGAGTGGAGGCTGTCCGCGCCGCGCTTTTCGGAATTTCTCCGCGCTATGTTCGATTATCAGGCGAGTATATGTCTTGAATTTAATACCGAAGAATTTTATTTCATAACCGCAGAGGAAAAAGCGAAAATCGAAAATATGTTTCCTAAGCTCGGCAGCTTCGGCAATTGGCTGTACGATCAGAACATCACCGTGTACGGCAAAAACGGCGGACGAATAGCCATTATGGAAAACGGCGGCGATATTCAAATGAATTACGCCGCGAACAATATTCGTGAATTTGAGCGCATGAAAACGCTTCTTAACAATATCGGAGAACCAATGTGAGAATAGGAGGTAAAAGGGGAAAATGACAAGAAGAGATGATAACAAAGAACGCGCTGCCGCTCACATCAAGGAAATGAACGAGCATTACGGCGCGGAGATAGAAAACTCTATAAAAGGCTCGGTGATATACGGCGGCAGCGGAAAAGCTCCTCAAAAAAGCACCGAGATTTCAAGTGTGGAAACAGAAGTGCTTAACGTTGATTCCACAGAAGCCGTTCTGCGATACCCGAACTCCGCGCTGCTCAACTTCGCGTCATACAGGCACGCGGGCGGCGGGTTTGTGACAGGGGCTTGGGCGCAGGAGGAGGCTATATGCCATGATTCCACGCTGTACAATGTTTTGTGCCGCTTTGAGAGCTTCTACGCCGAAAACGAACATAACCTCAACCGTTCGCTTTATACGGACAGAGCGATATTCTCGCCGAATATCATATTTGAACGCGGAGGTCAAGCATCAAAATGCGGCGTGATAACGTGCGCGGCTCCGAATTTCGGCTCCGCGAAAAACCACGGAGTTACCGGGCGCGAAAACGAGAACGCTTTGGCGCGCCGCATAGACTTTGTGATAAGCATAGCTGAGGAGCAAAGGTGCGATACCGTGATACTCGGGGCGTGGGGCTGCGGCGTATTCGGTCAGGACCCCGCTGTTGTTGCGCGGCTGTTTAAAGAGCGGCTTGGGAAAAGCTCTTTGAAACGCGCGGTGTTCGCTATTCCCGGTCAAAACAGGAATTACACGGAATTTGAAAAGACATTCGCCTGAATCGGAGGCTGATATGGACTTCAAAGCAAAGCTGTTTAGCGAACTCACCGCCGCCGAGATCTACGAGATACTGAAATCACGTTCGCGGGTGTTTCAACTTGAACAGAACATTCATTACCTCGACGAGGATAACGTTGATTATGACAGTCTGCACTGCTTTTTCGAGGAGAACGGACAAGTTGCGGCGTATCTTCGCGCGTTTCCCGACAACGGGAAGATACGTATCGGCAGAGTGCTGACGATAACGCGCGGGCAGGGGCACGGCAAAATGCTTATGGTGCGGAGCGTTGAAGCGGCGCGTGAGCGGTTCGGTACGCTTGATATTATAATGGACGCGCAAAAGCACGCCGAGGGGTTCTACAAAAAGCTCGGATTTATCACGACTTCGGAGGAATTTCTTGAAGAGGGTATCTTTCATGTTGAAATGGTACTGTCTTC
>DKXD01000108.1:9199-12637 GCA_002492075.1 Ruminococcaceae bacterium UBA7135 | reverse complement strand
CATGTTGAAATGGTACTGTCTTCGGAGCAAATGGGTTCAATGGTTATTTCCCCGCCGTAAGCGGAGAAAATTCATAAACACGCTTAATTCGACGGTTCTTTAAATAATAATAAAGGAGACAAACTATGAGAGAGTACAAAACACAAATGGAAGCGGCTAAGAAAGGGATAATCACTCCCGAAATGAAGACCGTTGCCGAAAAGGAATATACGGACGCGGAGACTATCCGCGCGAAAGTAGCCGAGGGCTGCGTGTGCATACCCGCGAACATCAATCACACGGCTCTCTCCGCTGAGGGTATCGGTTCGGGACTTAAAACAAAGATCAACGTTAATCTCGGCATTTCGGGAGACGCAAAAGACTACGACCTTGAAATGCAGAAAGTCGATATGTCGATAAAGTTCGGCGCGGAAGCTATTATGGACTTGTCAAACTACGGCAAGACCAATACTTTCCGCCGCGAGCTTATCGCGAAATCGCCCGCTATGATCGGTACTGTGCCGATGTACGACGCTATCGGATATCTTGAAAAGGACTTGCTGGAGATAACCGCCGAGGACTTTTTGAAAGTAGTACGCGCTCACGCGGAGGAGGGCGTGGACTTTATGACTATCCACGCGGGAATTAACCGTCGCGCCGTTGAAGCGTTCCGGCGCGATCCTCGCAAGATGAATATCGTGTCGCGCGGCGGTTCTTTACTGTTCGCTTGGATGATGATGACGGGCAACGAGAACCCGTTCTACGAGCATTATGACGAGGTTCTGGACATTCTCCGGGAGTATGACGTTACAATTTCTCTCGGCGACGCTCTCCGCCCCGGCTGCATTGACGACAGCACGGACGCGGGACAGATCTCCGAGCTTATAGAGCTGGGAGCGCTCACCGAACGCGCTTGGGCAAAGGACGTTCAGGTTATGGTCGAGGGTCCGGGGCACATGGCTATGAACGAGATCGCCGCGAATATGCAGCTGCAAAAGCGTATCTGCCACAACGCGCCATTCTATGTACTCGGTCCGCTTGTTACTGACATTGCGCCCGGCTACGACCATATCACCTCGGCTATCGGCGGCGCTATAGCGGCGGCTTCGGGCGCGGATTTCCTGTGCTATGTAACTCCCGCGGAGCATTTGCGCCTGCCCGACCTTTCGGACGTTAAAGAGGGCATAATCGCAAGCAAGATCGCGGCTCACGCCGCGGACATCGCAAAGGGAGTTCCTCACGCCCGCGACAAGGACAACGAAATGGCGGCGGCTCGGCACGCGGTGGATTGGGAGAAGATGTTTGAAATAGCTATCGACCCCGAAAAGGCGCGCGCTTACTTTGAGAGCACTCCTCCCGCAGACAGGCACACCTGCTCTATGTGCGGAAAGATGTGCGCGGTTCGCACCACGAATATGATACTGGAGGGCAAGGAAGTTAAGTTTTGCTCGGAGAAGTGAGGAAAGTTTATCGTGTCCGAAAGTATTGAAACATTGTTTGAGCAGCTGTTTGATAAAAACAACAGCACCGCATATGCCGCGCTGCAAGCCTTACAGAAAGAGAGCGAACGCTCCGATAAGGTTTATCCGTATATGGACAAGCTGGGCGACATGCTGGACAGCGATAATTCTTATATCCGCACGAGAGGATTGACTTTAATAGCCTATAATTCCAAGTGGGATAAGGATTATAAAGTTGACGAGATCATTGACAAATATTTAAAGCATATATGCGATATTAAACCGATCACGGCAAGGCAATGCATTAAGCTGCTGCCGATAATCGCAAAGAACAAATCCGAATTAAAAAACGACATTGTTACGGCGCTAAAAAAAGCGAATATTTCCGGTTATGCCGACAGTATGCGTCAATTGGTTTACAAGGATATTCAAAAGGCTATTGCGGAAATAGGATAGTAGGAGGAAATATTGATGAATAGATCGATACCAAAAATCGGTGCGGCTGTCGTTACTGTTTCTGTTTTTCTTTTCGCCGTATGTCTGATAACCGACTTTAGCTTTGGATCATACTTTGTCTGTATGTTTTTACCTATCGGATATATTATGATGTCGGCGGGCTTTCATCACGAAAGCGACGAAGAGCATAAGGTCGCGGCAAATGTTGGAATGATCTTTTCCGCGATATATGCCGTACTGATTTTTCTTGTATATTTTGCGCAGACGACAAGTGTCCGCTTAGACAATATGAACGAACAAGCTATGAAAATACTTGATTTCAAACGCGGCGGACTGATTTTCAGTTACGATCTGCTCGGATACGGAATGATGGCTGTCTCAACATTTTTTATCGGACTGACGATAAAGGCGAAAAGTAAAGCGGACAAATGGCTCAAATATCTGATGATGATACACGGAGTGTTTTTCATTAGCTGCTTTATAATGCCGATGACGGGAGTTTTCAGCGAAATGTCCGACGGCGGAACAAGCGTTGGCGGCGTTGTTGCGCTTGTGTTCTGGTGCGTATATTTTCTGCCGATAGGCATACTTTCGCTTTTGCATTTTAAGGCTGACAAATAAACCCATTTTATGATAAGGAGAGCGTTATGAAGGAAATACCCGAAAAATTAAAACAGTATGAGGAATACCTCAGAAGCACCGAAAAGCCATCCGTTGAGATAACGTTTAAGCGAGGCGACACTCTGCCTTGGGAAAGCAAATGCGGCGGCTGTCCGTATCTGACGAGCGAGAACGACTATCCGCGCGATGATGAGGGCAGACCCATGATGTTTTTGGCGCAGATAAATCTCGACGAAATGCCGCCGCTCCCCGACTTCCCCGAACACGGGCTTTTGCAATTCTATATTGGAGACGACGATTATTTTGGAGGGGATTCCGCGTGCAAGGTCGTGTACATCCCCGAATACAAAAAGGACGCGTCCGTGCTGCTGACAGAAAATCCATTCGAGAACAGCTATATGGGAATGACGCCTTTTGCTGCCGAGGGAAAAATGAAGTTCAAGCCGTCAAGCAGATTTATCTGCACGGAATGTCAAGACTTCAACGACAAATTCGAGAACAAGGTATCCGAAGACAAGTGGGACGCGCTGTACAAGGTCTGCTATGCCGCGGACTCGCGCGTAGGTGGCTATCCGCTGTTTGTGCAGTCAGCTCCCGCGTATTATGACAACGGAAAATTTACTGAGGTGCTGCTCCAACTCGACTGCGACGATGAGTGCGAGATCATGTTTGGCGATTCGGGAAACTGCTATTTCCTGATCTCCAAAGAGGACTTAATAAACCGCAGCTTCGATAATGTGGAATATGGATGGCAGTGCTGCTGATAAAGAGAAGTTATGAGCAAGCAGATAAACTGTTGGCTTGAATTTGACGCAACAGCGGGTTGCTTGATTTTAGAAAACAGCAGTGTTATAATATTCTTGAGGTGATTTTTATGGATACTAAAGATGTTATTCTTGAGCTGCGTACAAAAAACGGTATG
>DKXD01000108.1:8471-8872 GCA_002492075.1 Ruminococcaceae bacterium UBA7135 | reverse complement strand
GTCGCAGGAGGAGCTTGCGGAGAAAATTTACGTTACCCGCCAAGCCGTTTCGCGTTGGGAAACGGGCGAAACCGTGCCGAACACGGAAACCCTGAAGCTGCTGTCGGCGCTGTTTGACGTTTCAATAAACACGCTTCTGGGTTCTCCGAGAAAGCTTATCTGTCAATGCTGCGGTATGCCGCTTGACGACAGCTCGACAAGCAGAGAGCCGGACGGCGAGTTCAACGAGGAATACTGCAAGTGGTGTTATACCGACGGGAAATTCGTCTACTCAAATCTTGATGAGCTTCTTGATTTTCTTGCCGGTCATATGTCGAACGAAAATCAAACGCCCGAACAGGTGCGGGATTATTTTAAAAAGCTGTTGCCAACTCTTAAGCATTGGCAGCCGAAAACTTGAT
>DKXD01000108.1:5760-8217 GCA_002492075.1 Ruminococcaceae bacterium UBA7135 | reverse complement strand
CGAAAACTTGATTTAAGGTACAGACGGAGAATTTTCTCCGATATGATACACTTCGGGCGGGGAGCGCCGTTCCGAGGATATTTTCAGCGAGGGAACGCAATATAGTTGTTAGTTTTATAGTAGTTAGTTGCTAGTAATAACTAGCTACCAGCTACTAACTACTAACAACTATTATGGCTGCGGTGAGAGGGTGCTGCCGAAAAGCGCCGACCGACACACGGAATAACTCTGTGCGTAACGCATTGCGCGGAGGCTCGGTCTCTGTCGGCTGAAAATATCCGCGCGGAAAGAGGTATCATTATGAAAAAAACAAACATCAGAAAATTAAGTATGGCGGCAGTTTTGACCGCGCTGGCAGTTGTCGGCTCGCTGCTCACGTTCCCGTTTTTGGGCGCGAAATGCTCGCCGGTGCAGCACTTTGTAAACATCGTCGGCGGAGTGTACTTAGGTCCATGGTGGTCTCTGGGAGCGGGCTTCTGCGCTGCGTTTATCCGCAACATCACGGGACTGGGTACACCGCTGGCTTTCCCCGGGTCGATGATAGGCGCGTTCCTCGCGGGAGCAATGTATCACTGGGTGTTCAAGGGCAAGCCGCTCTCCGTTCGTCTGCCGAGCGCTTATATCGGCGAGCTTTTCGGTACGTCCGTTCTCGGCGGAATGGCTTCCTACCCTATCGCCTATCTGATAATGAAAAACGAGGTGGCTACTCTGTTTGGCTTTGTATTCCCGTTCTTTGTGTCAAGCGTTGTTGGAACTGTAATTGCGGCTGTTGTAGTAACGTCGCTCAAGCGCGTAAAGATAATCGATTCGTTTTTCGGAGAGTGCAGCAAAAAGGAGAGTGTTCACAATGCCTGATATTATCAAGGAATGTCAAGCGGCTTGGACTGCCGTCCGCGAGAAATCGCCGCTTGTCCACAATATAACAAACTACGTCACGGTAAATGATGTAGCAAACATAGAGCTTGCAATGGGCGCTTCTCCGATAATGGCGGACGATGAGAACGAAGCCGCCGATATCGCTTCAATTGCGGGAGCGGTCGTGATAAACATCGGCACGCTGAACTCTCGAACCATAAAGTCTATGATGAAAGCGGGAAAAGCCGCTAATGAAAAGAAAATCCCCGTGGTTTTCGACCCCGTAGGCGCGGGAGCTTCCGCTTTGCGCAACGAAACTACCGAAAAGCTCCTTAAAGGGGTCAAGTTCGCGGTTATCCGAGGTAACGTTTCGGAAATATCGTATATTGCGGGCGTTTCGGCGAACACCAAGGGCGTGGACGTTTCGGACAGCGACAAGCAGCGCGATAAGCTTTCGATCGCGAAAACGGTCGCCGAAAAGTACGGCTGCACGACAGCGATAACGGGCGAGGTCGACGTAATAACGGACGGCGATCGCTCCGTTGAGATAAGGAACGGCACGGCGGAGCTTTCACGCGTAACGGGTACGGGGTGTATGACTACGGGTCTGCTGGGCGGCTTCGCTGCGGTAAGCGAGCCGTTCGCGGCGGCGGTTTGCGCAGTGGCATCTATGGGTATCGCCGGAGAGCGTTCTCTTGAAAAGCACGGAAAAGCGGGCACGGGCAGCTTCCATATTGGTTTAATAGACGAAATCAGCTTGATGAACGGCGAAATTTTCATTGAAAGGGCAAAGATAAATGAGCTTTGACAAATCGAAAATAGACTACACGCTGTACCTTGTCACGGACAGGCAGCTTATGAGCTGTGAAACTATAGAGCAATCAGTTGAACAGGCGATAGCGGGCGGCGCAAGTGTTGTTCAGTTGCGTGAGAAGGACTGCTCCTCACGGGAGTTCTACGAGCTTGCTTTGCGCGTAAAGCGCATAACCGAGTCGAACAATGTTCCGCTTATAATCAACGACAGAATAGACATTTGCCTCGCGGCTGACGCTGACGGCGTTCACCTCGGACAAAGCGATATCCCTTGCCGCGAGGCGAGAAGGATACTCGGCGCGGACAAGCTTATCGGAGTTTCCGCCGCTCTGCCCGAGGAGGCGCGGCAAGCGCAGGCGGACGGCGCGGACTATCTCGGGATAGGCGCGGTGTTCCCTACCTCCACCAAGGACGACGCGCGGGCGGTCTCGCTTGAAACGCTGCGTGAGATACGCGCGGCGGTTACTATTCCGTTTGTGGTGATAGGCGGCGTGAACGCCAAAAGCATAACGCGGCTTTACGGTATGGGAATAGACGGCGCGGCGGTCGTTTCGGCGGTCGTGGCTCAAAAGGACATCACCGCGGCGGCTCGCGAAATGAGAGCGGCAGCGGAAAAGCTGAAATAATTTTCCAAAACACAAGAAAATGCGCCCCGTTTATCGCGGGGCGCATTGTAACTATTTACTCGCCTAGAGTGAGCGTATCCGAATTTTCGGGGAACTTGAACGGCTCTTCGGTGCCGTCCGGGTTTACGATAAGAAGCTCGTCTTTGGTGGGCTTTAAGGTTAC
>DKXD01000108.1:0-5498 GCA_002492075.1 Ruminococcaceae bacterium UBA7135 | reverse complement strand
AATAAGGTTACGCCTTTTTCATAATGATATATTTCAGCGGTATTTCTTTCCGAGACCTTTAAAGCGCTTACATTACCGGTCTCCTCGCACGTAAAGACGAAAGTAAGAGTGCGCTCTTCCTTATCGTACATTGTATACAGTTCCGAGAGCTGTGCACCCGAATCGAAAAGCACATTGTTTTCGCTATCGGCGCTTTTACCATTGATCTTCAATGTACGATCCTTTATTGATATATTATAGGTACCGAACACCGGCGCGATCTCGCTGAAATCCAAGGTATGATCCCAACCCAAAATCTCATAAGAATAGCTTTGCGCGAAAGTCGGCTTGAGATCCGATTTGGAGAACTTGAACGGCTCGATCTTGTCGTTTGTATAATACTTCAACGTGCCGTTCTCTCCTCCGCCAAGCCAACAGCCGCCGTCCTCATAATAAACCGCGCAGCCCATTTTTCCGTTATCCATATAGCTGTAAACTCTGATAATACCGTTGCCGGCAAACGGACAGTTCAGGCATATCTCGCGTTTACCGTCGCCGTCAGCGTCATAAAGAAATACACGGTTGACATTATTTGCGATACTTGAACTTTCCCAGTCGAAACGGAACGTCGGTACTTCGGTGGTTGTGTCGACCGTAAACTCAACGCCCGGGAAGTCCTCTTTGGTGAACGTCTGATCGATGAACAACGGAATTTCTTCATAAGCATTATCCGATTTCGACACTTTCTCCAGAATATCAAGCGTCAGCGGCTCGCGGGATATTTCCTTGTCGGAGTGGTATTCGTTAGTTACCACATACAGCACGTCATCCAGCGGGTCTTTCTCCATATCAAGCGAAACAAGCTCTTTTAACGCTTTGGGTGGCTTGTAATAATAGCTTTCGTTGTTTGCAATGTCGTAAACCACAATATAAGTGCTAACAATACCGCTTCCGATACTGCCCCATGCGCAGATCTCACGCTTGAAGTCACCATTGAGGTCGGTGAGATAGTACTCAATGCCACCTATCACGGAATTGCGCATAGTACCCGCCGGCGCTTTTATATCGTCCATAACGATTTTACCGTCTATGATCTCAAATGTCTTGTCGGGGAACTCAACCAGCATGAAACGCTTTTCGTCACCTATCTTTGTGACATCGTTACCGGGAAGTACCGGCATCATATTGTCAAGCGAGAGTACCAAATTCGTTACATACGTAGGCGCGAGGTTGCCCTCCATAGGTTCGCTCTCAACAAGATTAAGTTCCCCATTCTCGACTTCAAGCGAATACATACACCATGTCTTGCCCTGCATTGTGTAACATTTATCGTTTGCGAAATCAATTACATCAACACTTTTCACGCCGTCGGTTACCACCGTCGCGCAAAGCTCGCGCCTGCCGTCGCCGTTCAGGTCGCACAGGAACAGGTTCTCCATTGGGTCGCCTCTTATGATCGCCACATCCACCGCATTCATCATATACGCGTTCAGAAGAACGTTCTCGTATGTCGCGGTGAAGTTATAACCGGGGAACTCCTCCATAACGAAGTCATTCCGCGCGCCGGGCAGAGGAACGGTGACTTCTTTAAATTCATATGATGCGTTTATTCTCACCATCATATCCAAGGTGAGCGGCTCACGGGATATCTCATTCGGGATAGTCGATGCATACATCGGCTGCCACTCGGTTTTCACCGCCTTGAGTATGCCGTCCTCCGCCGCAAGCGCGTACTCATACTCCCAAGCCATCGAAGGGAGCGAGTATAGCGAGTTGGCTATGGTATCAACAACAGTGCCCTCCTCGTTAAGTCCGTCAGCAAAATCGCAGACCATAATACTTTGTCCTTTTTCCGCTTCATATACCGTTGCGCATATCTCACGCTTGCCGTCGCCGTTGAGATCAGCAAGATAAAGATTGTTGATTTTCGAATTTACACCAAAAATATCGAAATCAAATACTGTATCCGTTTCGGGTGACGTTTTCAGAATGTATCTTACATAATTATTCGATACAACAAAAGAAAACTCAGGGAACTCTTCCATAACGAAGGTGTTTTGCTCGCCATTATTGTCCGGAACGGATATTTCTTCAAGCTTTGGTTTTGCCGTTTCCAGAATAGACACAACAGTATCGTATATCTCGTCGCGGGCGGGTGCGGCGTTCGACAAAGCGCAGTATTTATCCACCATACCTATTTCCCCGGAGTTTGAAACGTCAACGTTGTTGTTTCCGGGCATCGGATAACGTCCTTGCGGACCGTTTACGGATTCGTACCAGTCGCCGTTCTTTTTTAGGAAGTATATCCACCTGTCGCCTTTAAACATGGGCGTCAAGCGGTCACCGGAGTTTATCTGGACAGCGCGATCACCGCCCGCGCTTATCTGAACGCTCTGATTTATCAGAACATATTGCCCCGCCTTTATGTCGCCTTTTATCACGTTTTCAACGCGCAGGTAATTCAAAGCAAGGTCTTCTATATTGGGATCGCTTACATAAATTTGACCGGGGTCTTGCGTTTGGTGAGTGTGGTCCGCGAATTCTCCCGCGACTATGAGGTCGCTCTGCGCGGCAAGCTCCTTATAGCTTTTTGCGTAAGTATCCTCGTTGTCCCATATCGTATAACTCTGATAACAGGAATTAAAAAGCGACGGATCCTCGGAATACTTTTCGCTGACTATGAATTTAGCTTCATCGGGATATTGGAACTCCTCGGTTGACGAGGGGTATTCATTGGACGACGCGGAACCTGACGTTTCGATACCGCCGCGCCCATGCAGATACTTTACTCCGATTGCTCCCGCCGTACAAAGCACCGCGATACACGCGGCTATCGGCACGAGCGTTTTCCAAAGAGGCTTTCTTGGCGCGGGACGTACCACAATAGGCTGATCGCCGCTGAAATCGGTTTGACGGGCTTCGTCCAAAAATTTGTCGTCAATGTCTGTTATAGCTTCAAAAATGTCGTCTGTTTTCATATATCATAACCTCTCTTTCTCAAATGTTTGCGGAGCTTTTCCCGAAGTCGGTGCAGAGTGACCGACGCGCCTGTCTCGCTCATTCCCAGCTCCGCGGCTATCACCTTTACGCTGTCGCAATACCAATATCTCCTCACGAACAAAATCCGCTTGTAGTCGGGAAGTTCCTCCAGAAACGCGTTTATCTCCCGCGAAAGCTCGCGGCGGTCGAACTCTTGCTCGATGTTCTCCGAGCCTTTTATCATATCGGACAGTTCCTCAAAAGCCACTTCCGCCTCTCCCCTGCCGCGCTTTTCCGTCAGCCGGCGCTTGCGCTTGTTTATCGCTATGTTCCGCGTAAGCTTGCCGAGATATGTAGAAAGCATTTCGGGTTTATTCGGCGGTATGCTCTCCCATGCGTTCAGAAGCGCGTCGTTGACACATTCTTCCGCGTCCTCATGCGATCCGGTGATGTTTTCCGCTATCTTCATCAGATAGCTTTTGTACTTTTCCAGCGTCTCTTTTATTGCCGCCTCGTCACGGCTCAAAAAGAGCGCTACTATTTCATTATCGTTCATAGTTTAATATGATCTTTTGTACGTTTCGCAATTGTTCCGCCGAAACGGCTTTCCAAAAGACCGTGTTTGTGTCACCTCGCTTCTAAAGGACATCTCTAAAGGTTCAAAGCCTTGCCTTTCACTTATATACACAGCGTTGGATCTAATATCTTACAAAAAATTTTTTTGCATAACAATACCGTCTGACAAAGTTTTCGTCAAAATATTGTGCAAATTCACTATTGACTTGTACAATATATTGTGATAGAATAATATTGCACCCACAAATGGGTAATAAAAAAACGGGAGGGGAAAATTATGATCGACATTAATGTTACCGGAGGAAAGCTTCCTCAAGAGGAGATTGACTACTATATAGAGTGCGCCCACACGAAATATCCCGAAAAGCACCTTCGCGGCATTGACCTCGAAATAGACGGCGACTTCGTGAACGCAAAATATCATTTTTCGGACGTTCCGTTCCAGCGTATCAGACGTATCACAGGCTATCTTGTAGGCACACTTGACCGTTTCAACAACGCAAAGCGTGCCGAGGAAAAGGCTCGCGTAAAGCACGGCTTGCAGTAAACCAAATACAAAAAGCTCCGCGGTTTCCGCGGAGCTTTTTTATTTATCCACAACAACATTTTTGCCGCTGCCCTTGCCGGTATACAATCGCTTATCCGCCATAGATAATAAAGATTCCATACCATATCGCTTTGATGAGGGATCGACATTATCATTTTCCTCACACTCAGTCATAGCGCGTTTTATCTCCTCGCTGTCCGCAAAGCCGAACGTCATAGTCACGCTGACATTTAAACCCTCATAGTTCAGCGAAAGAGCTTCTATTTTCTTGCGTATCTCCTCAAGACGAGTCAGCGCGTCCGAGCGTTCGCCGATAAATACAACCACCATTTCCTCGCCGCCCCAACGGCAAGCAATCTCGTTTTCCTTGGTGCTGTCGTTAATGATATCCGCAACCGATCTCAACACCAGATCGCCGCAGCCGTGACCATATGTATCGTTTATCTTCTTAAAGCTGTCGAGGTCGCCCATTGCGATGTTATAATGCTTGCAGTCGTGGCTGAGGACATCAAAATAGTCCCAGAAGCTACGGCGGTTGGTAAGTCCCGTCAACGCGTCGTGCGTCGCGGTATATTTCAGTTTCTCCGTAGATTCGCGCAGCTTTTCCAAAAGCCGTGTCATCTCCAGATAAAACATCATCGTAAATCCATAGAGAATTACCGCGGCAAAGAAAATGTTCACCGTGCGAATTATCATCTTCTCTTTACGGCTGAGCACCGCGATATTAGTCGGAACATAGCCGCCGAAATACTCCGATACAGCAACGGTCACGGCAGTTACGCAAAATGTAACACACACGAAAATAACGACCAATCGCAGAAATATCTTTTGACCGTTTCTGTGCAAAAACAAAAAATACGCGCAAATCGGCAAAACAGTGATAGGATACAGAACAAAACAAGTGTCTACGCCCAATAACAGCGTACACAGTGTTGCATGAACTACTATTTCGGTGAAGATAGCGGTAATCCATATCAAATAATGCTTTAACTCATCCTTTCTCAATAACATAATTCCGCTAAGTAAATAGAATGTTACGCTGCCAATATTAAATATCATCAACGGCGTTACTTTGAATTGACGGAAAATAAGCAAAAATGTAAGGTGCATTGCGGCAGCCAAAAAGCAAACGAGCTTCAAAGTCATTTTGCTGCCCATCTCTATACCGTTTAAACTGAACTTTTTCATGTATCCACTCCGAACTTGCTTAACATCATACAACAATGTCAAGCCGTTATTGTATTTTCCCTTATACCGGGAATGATGATTTTTCTACGACCTCCACGTCATAACAGACGAAGCAAAAGATACCACATTTAAACTTTAAACATAAAACTACTTATAAACTTATATTATTATTTTATCACATTTACGCAAAAAAATCAACACAGAAAAAATAATGCACTTATAGATATTT
>DKXD01000131.1 GCA_002492075.1 Ruminococcaceae bacterium UBA7135 | reverse complement strand
GAGTTCCTGAACGGCACCTCCATTCAGTTCAAAAAGCTATACGCTATGGAGCCGGACAACAAAAACTACCGCAAGCTGAAGCGCAGACTTTATATGATAGGCTCGGCGCTGCTGGAGGCGTATAACGTCGGCGCTTGGGACGAGGACACAACGATAACGTTCAATATGCGGGCGGGGCGCGGCAGCACCGCAAGCGGGGGCGTTCACAGAGCGGCGCGGTATCGGGATATCAAGATGATGAAAACCGACACCATGCTTCAAGGAGCAGCCGCCACTTATATTAAGATAGACGTTGAAGGCGCGGAAGAAAACGCTTTGCGCGGCGCAAAGGAAACGATATCCGGCTTCCGTCCGAAGCTTAACGTAGCGCTGTATCATCGCAATGAAGATATGTTCAGACTGCCGCTGCTGATCGCGGAACTGAACAAACGCTACAAGTTCTATATGAGACACCACCCGTATATTCCCGATTGGGACACCAATTTGTATTGCGTCTGACCGCATCGGTACTACGCTTTGCGGACTTGAAACTAATTGAATTAAGGAGACTTCCGGACTATGAAAGTTGTTATCGGTATCATAATCGCGGCGCTTGTTGCCGCAATAGCCGCGGTATTTTTGCTGTTCGTGCTAAGGTCGCACGATCTTGTGCTGTGCGGCGATATTCCACAAAAAGACGGAAATCAAATGTATGTAACACGAGTGTATACATACGATGTAGACGCCAATTCCACGCTTAATCAGATAATAGACAAGATGAATTCCAACACCGAGGGGCAAATTTCCGCCGTGGAAATGACCGAAATACTTTCGGAATACCAAACGATAGTATACGCGCCAGTGTTTACCTATAATCTGGTTCAGGAAACGGACGACACCTATGTCCTCTCGGGAAGCATATACAACGGGCTGGACGAGGACGGCGAACCGTCTTCGACGGATTACATATATAAGGATCTCACGCTGACGGTAAATGTAAGCAACGGAAAAGTTCTTGCCGCGCAGAATGTCTACCCCGACGAGCTTGACGAGGAAGGCACTCCGGAATTTAAAGAACGCAAAAAAGTAATAGCTCCCATTCTGCTGAACGACGATACTCAAGTGGCTTATGCGTTCAACGACTGCAACAGCTTCAGGATCGTATTCACGGGGAAAGAAGATATACCCTCCGAAATAACCTTGGCGTACACGTTCAATGTGGGCGCGCAGAGTATTTTTAACTTCTCCGGCTCCAAAAACAATGTTATGGGCGTGACCATAAAAGGTGAGTTCGACGACCTGGGCAGACTTGCCCCGACAATAGAAATGAACCGAAACATTATAGAAGTGGAAACGGAAGAATAACGCCGTTCGCCAACCAAAGAGAACGAAAAATCTTATATACAGCAAAATTCCCCGCCAAGGCGTGCCGCCTTTGTCATTACGTTTCAAGCGTTGCTCCGATTTGAAGCATATCGCTCGATTAAAAAGCTTGTAATAAAAGGCAGGCTGCTAAAACGGGGAATTTATTTGATAGCGAACTCCGCGCCTAGAACGTCGTTTTGGGCGCGTTTCTTGTCGAGCCTATAAGCCGCATAAGCGGAGCGTTTTTCTCAAAAACCGTCTTGAATATCACCGCGCCTATCGTCATCACCGCAAGTTCTCCGACGGCTACCGCGCTCATATTTATCCACACCGGGTCTCCAAACGCTATCGTAAGCTCTATCCCGACAATTACGCCGTTGCTGATAACGGGAAGCAGGGCCGCAATAAACACGTTTTTAACGTAATACATCGGCACGACCGCGATAACCGTTGCGGCAACTCCGAATACCAGATCGTACCAACCCAGCGGACTGAATAAATTCGCAATTAAACACCCCAGAATAAGCGCGGCGGAATAGTCCTTGCGATAGAAACACAGCAGCACCAATATCTCCGAAAAACGGCACTGTATCGCACTGAACGACAGCGCTGGCACTGCCAGCGTCATGGCAACATACATCGCCGCAATAAGAGCCAACCTTGTCATGTTCTTAACGTTGAAAATTTCATTTTTTTGCATAAAAAATACTCCTTGTTTTTTAACGGTGGTAGAAGAACCAAAAATTCTTCGTGCAAAGAAAACACCGTATTCAAAATACCGAATAGCTCCCGCAGCATAGACGGACGTAAAAACTCCGAACGATCGCTATGCCGCGACTACATAATTATAACACTTTGTTCCCGATTTGTCAATAGCAATTCACTATTATTCTTTCACTCGTTTCTCGATATCCTCGACAGCCCATTCGTAAGCGCCTTGCCAATCCCCGTACGAAACACTGTTGTATATTATCTCAACGCCCATAAGTTTAAGCAAATCGGTTTTGGCGCGGTTAATGCCGTCCTTTGGCTTCAGCTCATAAAAATACGTTTTCCCGACGCGGGACTCTCGCTTTTTTCGGTTAAGCAGCCACCACATATCGCTCTCGGCAAATCCGAACCCGAAGCCCAGAATATACACGTCCCCGAGAATAAACGCGTCCGACCACGAACGTATCTTTGGCGTCTGACCGCCCGCGCGCGTCTGCGAATAGTAATTCCCGCGGCGCTTGTTAAGGTCTATTATCTTACCGAGCAGGTTTCCGTAATAATACGCGCCCATTATCATGGAATCGGGCTTGCGCGCTTCTCCGTGGATATGCCATATCCGCTTTTCCTCGCCGTTTTGCTGTATACTGTTGTAAGTGTGCAGCAGAAGGCTCGTTTCACAACGCCGAACATCACTTGTGTGGCACTGCATTTGCCGCAGCGAACGCTCGTTTACCTTGCCTTGCCCGAGCGCGGCGGTCTCCAGCTCGTAGCTGTAATTCGTCGTTAGTATTTCGTCAAAGCCCACATTCAGCAAGCGCTGCAACAACTCCATCTGTTCTTCGGGCTTTTCCGTGCCGAGGTTTCCCAAACGCTCTTTATGACTTTGCAGCGCCTTGTCTACGCTGTCCTTAGTTACAAGTATCGCTTTTAATGTTTCGGGGCAGCGGTATTTTCCGATGTCGTAGCGTTCCGAACGAACATCTATCAAATTCAGCAGATCGTCCCACGAATCGCTGTTGAACGCGCGGTTGATCCCGTTTCCGAGAAGCAGTATTTGTGGTATTCCGTCCTTCATTTTCTCACCGCCTATATCGTGATCAGCTCCCGTATTTTCTCAAGAGTTTTTGCGCCTATGCCGCTTACCTTTACAAGCTCGTCTATGCTCTTAAAGCCGCCGTTCGCTTCTCGATACTCGACTATCGCATTTGCCGCTGCCGATCCTATACCCTCTATCCTTTGGAGCATATGAACGGAAGCGGTGTTGATGTTTACCAAGGCGGGATTTTCCACATCGTTTTTGGCAGCGAGCATTATATCGCTGTGATCGCCACCCGCCTGACGCAGCAGCTTAAGGTCATCGGAAGCGTTATACACTACCCCCGCAAACGCCGCTATTGCCGCGGCAATGCCTAAATAGTGTTTGAGCCGATACAAAATGACCTTTCCGGTTTGCATTATCTCTCCTCCAAACGCTTATACGGATATTTTATCTCGTATTTGCCCGAATATCGCATTGCCTATGCCGCTAACGTTTGTTATCTCCGAAATGTCGGCAAACGCGCCGTGCTTTTCGCGGTACTCGACTATCGC
>DKXD01000071.1:11077-11387 GCA_002492075.1 Ruminococcaceae bacterium UBA7135 | reverse complement strand
TCAGGGGAAATGCGTTTCGTGGGTGTGGCGGGCAGACCGCCGCTTGCGCGGCGTACCGCTGCGGTTTCGGGCTGCGCCCGAAACGTCTGCCCGCCCTGCGAATAAAGAGCCAAAAGGCGCACATAATAAAGATAATTTTTCTTTATTGGGGTGTGTGAATATGTCAATTCGGGCGGAGGATCTTCATAAACATTATAAGGTGGGAGGCGTGACCGTTCGGGCACTGGACGGCGTATCGCTGGATATCAAGGACGGAGAGTATGTAACGATAGTCGGAACGTCCGGGTCGGGAAAATCAACGCTGATGAAT
>DKXD01000071.1:981-10764 GCA_002492075.1 Ruminococcaceae bacterium UBA7135 | reverse complement strand
GGGAAAATCAACGCTGATGAATATACTCGGGTGTTTGGACACCCCAACGTCGGGGAAATATTTCCTTGACGAGCGCGAGGTCGGTTCGCTTTCCGACAGCGAGCTTTCCGAAATACGCAGCCGCAGAATAGGGTTTATTTTTCAGAGCTTCAACCTGATACCGAGCCTTACTGCGCTGGAAAACGTGGAACTGCCGCTGCTGTATCGCAAGATACCCAAGAAAAAACGCGGCGATATCGCGTTGGCGGCGCTTGAGAGCGTTGGGTTATCGGATCGCGCCCTGCACCGCCCCACCGAGCTTTCGGGAGGACAGCAGCAGCGTGTCGCGATAGCAAGAGCGATAGCCGCCGACCCGCAGATGATACTCGCCGACGAACCTTGCGGAAACCTTGACAGCCGCTCGGGAGCCGAAGTGCTGGATATTCTCGCGGAACTTAACAAAAACGGCAAAACGATAATTATGATAACTCATAATGAGGACACCGCAAAACAGGCGAAGCGTCTGGTTCGTATTTCAGACGGCAAACTCACACAGCAGCCTTAAAACTTGTTCCCGATCCAAAAGCAAAAAGCAAATTCCGCTCGGTAAACGAGTGAAATAACGCTTCCCAATATTTAAAAAACCTAAGAGGTGCTCAAATGACATTACAGCAGATAATCGATGAAAGCAATCGCATAGTGTTCTTCGGCGGCGCGGGAGTGTCTACGGAAAGCGGCATCCCCGATTTCCGCAGCGCCGACGGGCTGTATTCTCAACAGTATAAATATCCGCCCGAACAGATCGTTTCGCATACGTTTTTTGTAAAATACCCCGAGGAGTTCTTCCGTTTTTACAAAGACAGAATGATATTCCCCAAAGCAAAGCCGAACGCGGCGCATAAAAAGCTCGCCGAGCTTGAACAGGCGGGAAAGCTGCACGCGGTGATAACGCAAAACATAGACGGCTTGCATCAGGCGGCGGGAAGCGTGAATGTCATCGAACTGCACGGAAGCGTTCACCGCAATTACTGCATGAAATGCGGGAAGTTTTACCCGCTCTCGGCGGTAACGAAAAGCGAGGGCGTTCCTGAATGTGATTGCGGCGGCTATATAAAGCCCGATGTGGTGCTGTATGAGGAAAGCCTTAAAGGCGAGGATATCGAACGCGCGGTGTATGAGATCGAAAACGCCGATTGTCTGATAATAGGCGGAACGTCCTTGGCGGTGTACCCCGCCGCGGGACTTGTACGGTATTTTAAAGGAAAATACATAGTAGTCATAAACAAAAGCGAGCTTGACGCGGGCGCGGACTTGGTGATAAACGACAGTATCGGCAAGGTTTTGGATCAGATCAAAGTGTAAGATCGAAAGCGAAAAACAGCTTAAAATAAGGAGTAAAATATGGATGTTGTTCAGACGGTAACATACCAATGCCCAAACTGCAACGCGGCGTTGGAATACGACAACAAGCTTGGAGGATTTCGATGCTTCTACTGCGACAGCACGTTCACGGACAATGAAATAAGAAGCATATTCGCAAGCCGAGATGAAACGGTAGACCTCGAAACCGAGGAACCCGAGCTTACCGAGGAGCAAATGACGACCGAGGGATTCACGGGGCAGAGCGCCTTGTATTCCTGCCCCAATTGCGGCGCGAATGTCATCTGCGATACGCTCACCTCGTCTACGAGGTGCCACTTCTGCCACACGCCCGTAATTCTTTCGGGACGGCTCTCGGGCGAATATAAGCCGGATCTTATCATTCCGTTTGCTACAACAAGAGAACAGGCGGAAGGAAAATTCAAGGAGTTCACTAAGGGTAAATTCCTATTGCCAAGCGGCTTTGTGACGGAAGCGCAATTACAGAACATCTCTGCGCTGTATGTTCCGTACTGGCTGAAAAGCGGTCAGACGAGCGGACATCTGACCGCCGAGGGGCGCACGATCCACTCATGGACGAGAGGAAACACTACATATACTCACACGAAGATATACCACGTGGAACGCGATGCGGATATGGTGTTCGTGCGCGTGCCGTATGACGGCTCCCGACGCATAGACGATTCGCTTATGGAAAGCATAGAGCCGTTCGATTACGGCGGCGTAAAGCCGTTCGCGATGAGCTACCTTTCGGGCTGCGCGGCGGAGAAGTACGACGTTACAAAGGAAGAAGCGACCCCGCGCCTCGACGAGCGCATAGGCAAGGCTGCCGAAGAGGAAATTCGCCGAATGGCGGCGGTATATACGACCCTCACAAACGTACACTGCAGCATAAACTATCAAAATCAACAGTACGTTTACGCGCTGCTGCCCGTGTGGTTCTTGAACTACAACTATAAGGGCAAGGACTACGAGTTCGCAATGAACGGTCAAACGGGAACGATGTTCGGGGAGCTGCCCGTTTCTCCCATGAAGAAGTTCTTCTTCGGAGCGGGTGTGTTCTTGGCGATATTTATCGTGGCTATGCTGTTGGGAGGGCTGTTCTTTGGTTAAACATTCGACTTATAAATTAACGGCGCTTATCATGGCGCTGATAACGCTTGCCGCGGCTGCCGCCGTATTCTTCACGGGCACTTCGGCGCGGGCGGGCGCTTTGGAGCATATAGCCGGCGCGGACAAGAATGTTTCGGCGAACGATCGCGGCTTGATACGAAAAGCGGGCAGCGGCACGCAATGTGCGCTCATTGCGGACTTTGACAACTGTCTTACCGACGCCGAGGAAACGGAGCTGCTTTCGGCTCTCGAAACCGCCGCCAAGAAAGCAAATGTGAATGTGGGAGTCGTTATTACCCACGACCTTGAGGGAAAGAGCGACGAGGGGTTCGTCAGGGGTTTTTCGGACGAGCAATTCGGTGCGAATTCTGCGTCGATAATGCTGATGCTCTTGAATACATACGATGCTCCCGAATACACATACTACACCGACTGTCTGGACTCCAACGGCACGACGGCAAACAAAAAATTCGATGGCAAGCGCGACCGTATGCTCAAAAGGATAACCGATAAGCTTGGCGAACCTAAGGGAAACAAGTACGCGTACAATGAGATCACTCACAGCTACGGCGGCTACGATTTCGCGGCGGGCGTAAAGGAATACGCGAAATGCGTCAAGCGCTATGGCGGGAGCGGGTTTTCCAAGGTGCTTGTGATGATTTCGGATCTGGTCGTCACTCATCCGATGGGATTTCTCGTTATCATTGCTGTGTCATTTCTGATAACTTTCGCGATAGTTCGCGGCAAGGTGCGCGGCTATAAGAAGAAAGCCCCGATAAGCGCGTCAAGCTATATTGACAGGAGCAGCACAAAGGTAACACGGTCGATCGACCAATTTGTCCGCGAATACACCACATCGCACACCCACTCGTCCTCCGGCGGAGGACACGGCGGCGGCGGCGGTGGCGGCGGCGGACACCACACCAGTCACGGAAGTCACAGATAGTATTTTGTTGGGGGAACGGCTATGAGAGCGGTTATACAAAGAGTAAGGAGCGCGTCCGTTTCTGTAAACGGCGAGGTCAAGGGCGCGATAAACGGCGGGTATCTGGTTCTGCTGGGAGTGGGCGCACAGGACACGGAAGCCGAATGTGAGCGGCTCTCGCGGAAGATGATAGACCTTAGGATATTCGCCGATGAAAACGGAAAGACCAATCTTTCGCTGAAGGACGTGGGCGGCGAACTGCTCGTTATCTCGCAATTCACGCTGTACGCCGACTGCCGCAAGGGCAACCGTCCGAACTTTCTGCAAGCTAAAGAGCCGAAAGAAGCGGAGCGGCTTTATGAGTATTTCTGCGAGCTGTGTTCGCGGGAAGTCCATACGGAAAAAGGCGTTTTCGGAGCGGAAATGCTGGTGAAGCTTGAAAACGACGGACCGTTTACCGTGATCTTGGAGTAAAAACGATGATATATTTAGACAACGCCGCTTCCGCTCCCGTAAATCTGCGGGCTTTAGAAGCGGCAATGCCGTTTATGACAGAGAATTACGCAAACCCGTCCTCGGCGCACACCGCGGGGAGAGAAGCGGCGCTTGCCGTTATCGAGGCACGGGAGCGGTGCGCGAGCGCTTTGGGAGCTCTCCCCGAAGAGATATTCTTCACAAGCGGAGGAACGGAAAGCGATAATCTTGCCGTGCTTTCGGGAACGCTTAAGTCACCGAAACGCAAAATCGTCACCACGCAGATAGAACACCCCGCGGTGCTGAATATCATCAGCGAGCTTGAACGTCACGGATTTGAAGCCGTGTATCTTGCTCCCGACGCGGACGGCATTATAAACGTATCGAGCGTCGCCGCCGCACTTGACGACAACACCGCGCTGGTGTCCGTTATGGCGGCGAACAACGAGATCGGCACTATTCAGCCCATAGAAGAGATAGCGGAGCTTTGCCGCGAACGCGGCGCGCTGTTTCATGTGGACGCGGTTCAGGCAGTCGGGAACGTGCCGCTCGATATGCGGACGCTCAAAGCGGATTATCTGTCGGTCTCCGCGCACAAGATAGGCGGTCTTAAAGGCAGCGGGCTGCTGTTCGCCCGCAAAGGAGCGCCGCTCTGCCCGATGATACTGGGCGGCGGACAGGAACGCGGGATACGCTCGGGCACGGAGAACGTCGCGGGGATAGCCGCCCTCGGCGCGGCTTTGGAAGACGTTACCCGCAATATCTCGGAGCGTGTCGAAAAGGTCACGGCGCTGCGCGATCTGCTGATAACCCGCTTGGAGAGCATACCGCGTTCGCGGCTGAACGGCAGCCGCACGAAACGGCTTTGCGGCAGCGTGAATTTCTCGTTTGCGGGAACGGACGGTGAGACGCTTGTGCTGAACCTTGATCTGTTCGGGATATGCGCTTCAAGCGCGTCGGCGTGCAGCGCGGGAAAACAGACCGTATCGCACGTTCTGAAAGCGCTCAAGGTGCCCGAGGAATATCTCGGGGGATCGCTGCGGCTGTCGCTTTCGGAGCATAACACGCGCGAGGAGGTGCTTAAAGCCGCCGATACCGTACGGGAATGTGTCGAACGGCTGAGAAACAGTTGACAGTGCACACGCCAGTTTATTTCTGTCTCCCCCGCCTGCGGCAGGGGAGACAGAAATATTTGATCGAACATCAATAAAATCAACAAAAACACTTGAAATCCGCCGTAAAATGTGATATAATAGAAACAGTAACTATAATTGGAGCAAAAACTCCGGAAAGGACATCAACAATATGCCCCTGGAAGAAATAACGCGGGAATTCTCGTTTCCGCTGAAAAAAATGATAGATGAAATGAAGCTCGAAACGCTTTATATGCCCGAAAACGGCGAAAACACGCTGATATCCAACAACGATACCAACCGTCCCGGTCTTCAGCTTGCGGGATTTTACGATTACTTCGACAACAAGCGCGTTCAGGTAATGGGTAAAATGGAACACGCTTATCTTGAGAATATGGACAGCGAAACGCGCAAAAACAGGCTCGAAAACCTGCTTTCGTATCATTTCCCCGCACTGGTTCTCACAAGAAGCCTTGAAGCGTTCCCCGAACTTCTTGAGATAGCGCCGAACTTTGATATCCCGATACTCAGAACAGAGGAGAGCACCAGCGTATTTATCGCAAAGCTCTTGGCGTTCTTAAACTTGCAGCTTGCGCCCAGAATAACCCGGCACGGCGTTCTTATCGAGATATACGGCGAGGGCGTTATGATAATGGGCGAAAGCGGCGTAGGAAAGAGCGAGACCGCCGTCGAGCTTGTAAAGCGCGGACACCGCCTTATTGCGGACGACGCGGTGGAGATACGCAAGGCGTCGAACATCACGCTTGTAGGCTCGTCTCCCGATAATATACGCCACTTTTTGGAGCTTCGCGGTATCGGTATCGTGAACGCCCGTCAGTTGTTCGGTATCGGCTCGGTAAAGATGTCCGAGAAGATAGACATGGTCGTTGAAATGGAGCTTTGGAACCCCGAAAAGACCTACGACAGAATGGGTGTGGATACGCACTATATGACGATCTTAGGAGTTAAGGTTCCGCTGTTGAATATCCCTGTAAAGCCCGGTCGTAACCTCGCGGTAATTCTTGAAGTTGCGGCTATGAACAACCGCCAGAAGAAGATGGGTTACAACGCGGCTAAGGACTTGCTGCGTCAGCTGGGTATGGATTCCGACAGCGAGGATATTATGTCGGACTTGAACCTGTAATATGAATAAATAAGCTTGTAAGAGTTTAAATTTATCCGAGAATTTGATTTTAAACAGGAGTGATTCACAATGTATAACATAGGCATTGATCTGGGCGGCACAAATATCAAGGTAGGCTTGGTGAACGAGAATTACGAGATAGTCGCAAAGGCGACAGCTCCCACCGATCTTCCGAGACCCGCCGAGGCTATTTGCAAGAGTATAGTGGATACGGTCTGGAAAGCGCTGAACGAGGCAAAGGTCACTATCGGCGAAGTGCAGTCCATCGGTATCGGAACGCCCGGAGTGGCGAACAGAAACAGCGGCACGGTGCTGTATTCCTGCAATCTCGATTTCAAGAATACCGATCTCCGCTCACTTATCAAGAAATATCTCGATAAGCCCGTTTATGTTGAGAACGACGCAAACGCCGCCGCTTTCGGCGAGGTTTTGGCAGGCGCGGGCAAGGGCTTTAAGGATGTTATCGTGGTAACGCTTGGCACGGGCGTCGGCGGCGGTATCATCATCGACGGCAAGATCTACACGGGCTTCAATTTCTGCGGAGCGGAGCTAGGTCACACCGTAATAGAATTTAACGGCAGACAGTGCAGCTGCGGACGTAAAGGTTGCTTTGAAGCATACTCCTCGGCTACGGCGCTCATCAATATGACGAAGGAGGCTATGGAAGCGCACAAGGATTCCAAGATGTGGGAAATAGCGGGCGGCTCGCTTGACGGTGTGGACGGCAAAACGGCGTTCGACGGAATGAGAGCCGACGACGCGGCGGCTAAGGACGTTGTAAATATGTACATAGAATATCTGGGCTGCGGACTTACGAACATCGTAAACACTTTCCAGCCCGAGGTACTGCTGATAGGCGGCGGTATCTGCAAGGAGGGCGATAATCTCACAAAGCCGCTCGGCGAGATAATCAAGCGCGATCAATATTGTATAGACCCCAACCGCTCAACAAAGCTTGATATTTGCAAGCTGGGCAACGACGCGGGAATAATCGGCGCGGCGTTCCTATATACTATTGCAGAGTAAGAACATGTTCTTATAGCCGCTCAACGCTTGTCTTGCAAAGCATTTCGGGCTATGAGAACAAGTTCTAAAATTTTTCGGGACGGATAACCTCCGCCCCGAACTTTTGAGGGAGCGCTATGAAATATTCTGAAATAGAAAACATCTGCAATAAATACAAAAGCGTTTGCGAAAAAAACGTTTCACTGGCGTCCAAGACCACAATGAAAATAGGCGGCGAGTGCGATCTGTTTGCCGAGCCGTGTTCCGAGACCGTTTTGGTGGAGCTGCTGAACGCCTGCCGCGAGCAAAATATCCCGTACTTCATTCTTGGCAAGGGCAGCAACGTTCTGATAAAAGGCTTCCACGGCGTTGTGATATATATTGGGAAATTTCTGGGAGCGGTGACGGTCGATAACTGTACGATAACGGCGGGCGCGGGCTGCTCGTTAGTGAGCGTTTGCGGTACCGCGCTGGAAATCTCCCTTACGGGGATGGAGGAGCTTTACGGCATACCAGGCTCCGTTGGCGGCGCTCTTTACATGAACGCGGGCGCGTACGGCGGTGAAATGAAGGATATCGTGACCTCGGCGCGGTGCGTGAACGAACGCGGCGAGATCGTTACCATACCCGCCGAAGAGATGAATTTGCGCTATCGGGGCAGCGTGTTTTCCGAGAACGGCTGGTGTATACTCTCCGTAACAATGACGCTGAAACCGGGCGACAAGACCTCAATAAAGGCACGTATGGATGAGCTTATGCAGCGCCGCCGCGACAAGCAGCCATTGGAATATCCCTCCTGCGGAAGTACGTTCAAGCGGCCTAAGGACGGCTTTGCGGCGGCGCTAATCGAGGAGTGCGGGCTTAAGGGTTACTCTGTTGGCGGCGCACAGGTCAGCGAGAAGCACAGCGGGTTTGTGATAAACCGCGGCGGCGCGACGTTCGAGGACGTTATGGCGCTTGTCGCGCATATCAAGAACGTTGTCCGGGAGCAAAAGGGCGTGGAGCTGGAATGTGAAATGCTGATAGTGGACAGGTAAAGCGAATGGATATAAAGATCGAGAAAATGTCTTTAAAGAATTTAAACGAATATTCAAGGTTGTTTGCCTCCGTATTCAATTCCGAGCCGTGGAACGACTCTTGGACGGAGGAAACTGCGGCGCTTAGGATAGAAAATATGATCAACACCGATACGTTTGTCGGAATGGCGTTGTATTGCGGCGGAGAGCTGAAGGGCATGATATGGGGTCAAAAGGAGTATTATTTCAATGGTATTCATTTCCAGATACAAGAGTTCTGCGTTAAGCAAAGCGAACAGAAAAAGGGCTACGGAAAAGCCTTATTGGACGAATTAAAAAGCGAAATGACATCAATGGGCGTTGTCAATATTTATCTGATAACATCACGAGGCAAGAGCACGGAGGGCTATTATCGGCGAAGAGGGTTTATAACTTCGGATAATATGGTTCTAATGACAAACGCAAAACAAGGGTGACCAAAATGGAATTCATAATAGTAACGGGATTATCGGGCTCGGGAAAAAGCTCGTGCATACAGGTGCTGGAGGATATCGGTTTTTTCTGCATAGACAATATGCCGCCGCAGCTTATCTCCAACTTCGCTGAAATATGCAGCGAAAGCCGCAACGACCGAGGCGAGAAAATATCCAAGGTAGCAATAGTCACCGATATTCGCGGCGGAGCGCTGTTCCTGAAGCTTGCGGACAGCGTTTCACAGCTTAAAAACACTGACGGGATAGACCTTAAAGTGCTGTTTCTGGAGGCTTCCAAGGACGTGCTTATGAAGCGTTACAGCGAAACTCGCCGCAAGCACCCTCTTGACGAAGTATCGGGCGGAGACCTCTCTAAGGCTATCGACGCGGAGATCGAATTGCTTTCGGATATCAGAGCGGGTGCGGACTACATAATCGACAGCTCGCTGCTGACGGCGACGCAGCTTAAAGAGCAGGTCGCGGAGCTTTTTCTGGAAAAGCCCGGCGACCGTATGATAATCAGCTGCATGAGCTTCGGGTTCAAGTATGGAGTTCCCGGAGAAGCCGACCTTGTTTTCGATGTACGCTGTCTGCCAAACCCGTTCTATGTGCCCGAGCTGAAGCACAAAACGGGTCTTGACCGATATGTGCGCGATTATGTGATGAACAGCGAGCAATCGCTGATGTTCGAGAAAAAAATATACGATATGGTGGATTTCCTGCTGCCACTGTATGTTCGCGAAGGCAAGAGCAGACTTGTTATAGCGTTCGGCTGCACGGGCGGCAAGCATCGCTCTATTACGTTCGCTCACCGCGCCGCGGAGCATTTCCGCACGGATAACGGCAATGTGCGCGAGGTCCACAGGGATATCGACAAGAAATGAGGGCTAAAAATGTCCTTTTCATCAAATATAAAAAAAGAGCTTTGCGGTATTCGGGAAATGCCGCGAAACGAAATGACAGCAATGCTGTACGGAATGTTTTACGCGGGCAAAACGCTGAACGGAAAGCCCGTCATTCAGACCGAAAGCCCCGAGCTTGCGTCTTTAACGTCGTTTATGTGCGAAAGCGTGTTCCCCGGGGAACGCTTTGAGGCAAAGCGGCTTGTAAAAAACGATGGATCTCTGTTTACGTTTGCGGT
>DKXD01000071.1:0-669 GCA_002492075.1 Ruminococcaceae bacterium UBA7135 | reverse complement strand
TCTCTGTTTACGTTTGCGGTGCGTTCGCCGCTTGTAAAGGAGCGTTTCGGAGACTTTTTTGGAGTGAAGTCTTCGATAGTTTCGGGCAACGACAACGACGCGGGCGCTTTTTTGCGCGGAGTGTTCGTGTGCTGCGGCTCGGTAACCGACCCGAATAAGGAGTATCATCTGGAACTGGTTTTGCCGCTGTCCGAACGCACCGAACCGCTCCACCGTTTTATCACGGAACACGGAATGGCGATCAAGCGAACGCAACGCGGGAAAACCACTGTTCTGTATGCCAAAGAAAGCGAGCTTATTGAGGATTTTTTGACGTATATTGGCGCGGGAAATCACGCGCTGGAAATTATGCGGGTCAAGGTCGAAAAGGACTTTCGCAACCGCGTAAACCGCTCGGTGAACTGCGATAACGCCAACCTCGACAAGACGGTCGCTGCAAGCGAAAAGGTGCGCCGCGACATCGCGCTCATCATTGAAAAAGCGGGACTTAAATCGCTTAAGCCGGAACTTCGCGAGACCGCGCGGCTGCGGCTCGACAATCCCGAAAGCTCGCTTTCGGAGCTGTGCGCGATGTTTGACCCGCCCATTTCGAGAAGCGGGCTTAATCATCGCCTAAAAAAGCTCTCGCAGATCGCGGAGAAACACAAATTATAGTTTGTTGTATTATAT
>DKXD01000209.1:5752-9658 GCA_002492075.1 Ruminococcaceae bacterium UBA7135 | reverse complement strand
GATGCTGCACGCCGCCGCTCTGATAACGGATCATATTCTTGAAAAGCAAAGGTTCATTATCCCTTAGTGGTTCGCATACAGCGCATTGCGTTCAGTATAGCGATAACCGAAACGCCCACGTCCGCGAACACGGCGAGCCACATATTCCCAATGCCGAACGCCGCCAGCACAAGCACGGCTATCTTCACTCCCAAAGCAAACACAATGTTCTGCGTGACAATGCGGCGCGTTTTCCGCGCTATGCGAACGGCAAGCGGCAAATTAGCTATGTCGTCGTTCATCAGAACGATATCCGCCGCCTCTATCGCCGCGTCCGAACCCAATCCGCCCATTGCTATGCCCACATCGGCGCGGGCAAGCGAAGGCGCGTCGTTCATGCCGTCGCCGACGTAAACGAGCGTACTCTTCGCGGGTTTTGCCGCGTATATCTCCTCAAGAGCCGCGACCTTGCCGTCGGGAAGAAGCTGAAAGCGCACCTCGTCCAATCCTATCGCGCTCGATACCGCCTGAGCCGTGACCTTTCTGTCTCCCGTCAGCATAACGGTTTTTTCAGCGCCGAGAGCCTTCAGCTCCGAAAGCGCCGCCCTGCTGTTCTCCTTTATCTCGTCCGAAACGAGGACGTATCCGCGGTACTCACCGTCAACGGCACAGTAGACCACCGTGCCCGCTTTTTCGGTTTCGGTAATATTAGCGCCCACCCGAGCCATAAGCCGCGCGTTGCCCACGGATATCTTTTTGCCGCCGACCTGCGCTTCAACGCCGAAGCCCGCTATCTCGGCGGCGTTTTCCGCTTTGGGAATATCTCCCGCCACCCGCGCAGCCGCAACTATCGAACGCGCTATTGGGTGATTGGATATCTGCTCCGCTGCCGCGCAGTACAACAGCAATTCGCTCTCCGAAATGCCCTCGGGGCACTTCTCCGTCACTGCAAACGAGCCTTTGGTAAGCGTTCCCGTCTTGTCGAACACAAATGTTTTCGCCTTATCAAGCTGCTCAAGATAATTCGCGCCCTTTATCATAATTCCGTGGCGCGACGCTCCCCCGATACCGCCGAAATACGACAGCGGCACGGATATAACAAGCGCGCACGGGCAGCTTACGACAAGGAACGTCAAGGCGCGGTAGACCCATGTTCCCCACTGCCAGTCTCCCTTGGAAAGACCTATGATAACGGACGGCAGCACAGCGAGCATTGCCGCGGAAATAACCACTATGGGAGTGTAAACTCTCGCAAAACGCGTGATGAAGTTCTCGGTTTTCGCCTTGCTTTCCGACGAATTTTCCACAAGCTCCAGTATCTTAGCCACCGTGCTGTCGGAATACGGCTTTGTAACGCGTATTTTCAGCAGACCGTCCGTGTTTACGCAGCCGCTTATCACCTCGTCGCCGACCGTCACCTCACGCGGGGCGCTTTCACCGGTAAGAGCCGCCGTATTAAGTCCGCTCGAGCCGGATATCACCTCGCCGTCAAGCGGGACGCGTTCACCCGGCTTTATCACAACGATCTCGCCGACCGCGACTTCATCGGGTTCGACCTCCGCGACCTCGCCGTTTCGCTCTACATTAGCAAATTCGGGGTTGATATCCATCATATCCGATATGGATTGACGCGATTTCCCGACAGCCACCGATTGAAACAGTTCGCCCGTCTGATAGAATATCATTACCGCCGCGCCCTCGCTGTATTCACCGATTATCATCGCGCCTATCGACGCGACCGTCATAAGGAAATTCTCGTCGAAAACGTGACCGTGAGCTATGTTGCGGACAGCTTTCCACAAAACGTCCCATCCTGCCGTAAGATATGCTCCTATCAGCAGAGCCGTGCGCACAAACCACAGCACTTTAAAGGGCTCCTCGCTTTCGGGAAACGCAAATCCCAAAACGACCCCGACCGCAAATACCGCCGCCGCTATGATAATACGGCACAGCATTTTCCTTTGCTTTTTGTTCATAACACAACCCACCTCTTGGACAGCGGCGTTACTTTTCGTCAGCGTCTATCGCCATCCAGTTGATCTTTTTCCCTTTAAAGTAAAACTCCTTATCGCGCTGACCTATCCACCGTATTACCTTGCAGGGATTTCCCGCCGCTATAACGTTCGGGGGCAGATCCTTGGTAACGACGCTTCCCGCGCCAACGACAGTGTTATCGCCTATAGTTATTCCGGGAAGAATTATCGCGCCCGCTCCTATCCAGCAGTTGCGCCCGATATGCACGGGAGCGTTGAACTGATACACCTTTTCGCGCAGCTCGGGGAGTATCGGGTGTCCCGCCGTCGCGACGGTGACGTTCGGTCCGAACATCGTGTAGTCACCGACGTAGATGTGCGTGTCGTCCACCAACGTAAGGTTGAAATTCGCGTAAACATAATTGCCGAAATGAACGTGCTTTCCGCCCCAGTTCGCGTAGAACGGCGCTTCGATATAACAGCCCTCGCCCACCTCCGCCAGCATTTCCCGCAAAAGCTCCGCGCGTTTCTGCTGCTCCGACGGGCGCGTCATATTGAATTCATATAGCTTATCAAGGCACTTTAACTGTTCCGCAGTTATGCTTTCATCATTCGGAAGATACAACTCTCCCGTATGCATTCTGTCCGCCATATTGTTCATAAGCCGCCCTCCTTACTTCACAACAATCTCGCAATCGGGTTCTACCTTTTTGCAAGCCTTTACCGCTTCCTTTACAACGTCGTCGAAACGCGCGTCGTCCGCTTCGATAGTCATTTTCTGTGTCATAAAGCTTACCGAGGCGTTCGTCACACCGTCGATCTTCTTGATAGCGTCTTCCATTTTCGCGGCGCAGTTCGCGCAGTCCAAGTCTATTAGTTTAAATGTCTTTTTCATAATGATACCCCTTTCAGTCTTTTATTATTACCGCGTAACAGCACGGTATTGTACCCTTTATCAGCTTTGCCTTGACCGTTCCGAGATCGCAGCCTTTCAGCATAAAAACGTAAGAACGCGGAGTGAACTCTGTGCAGGGTTCAAAGCCGAGCTTTTGATACGCTTTAAGCAGCACTCCGGAAATAGGCGACTTCTCGCTTGTCATAAACGTCGGAAGCAGCAGCCTGCCGCCGTGCTTTGTCACGCGGTACAGCTCCCGCACGGCATTTTCGGGGTTTTGCAGCAAATGCAGAATGTTTCCCGCGATAACGACGTCATACGTTTCGTCCGCCGCGTCAAGGTGAAAGATATTCGCGCGCGCGAACTCCATATTCGTAACGCCGCGCTTTTCGGACTTTTGGCGAGCCGTTTCCAGCATTTTTACGGAATTATCGGTGCAGAGCACGCTCTCCGCCTTTGCCGCCGCAGCAAGCGACAATTCGCCTGTGCCCGCGGCACATTCAAGCACCTTTGAATGAAACGGCGTGAGCTTTACCGTAATATCACGCATTCGACGATAGACCTCGCCGTTCAGCTTTTCCGCGACGTCATAATATCTCGCGAATTTATCCCAAAAATCCATAACAACTCCTCCTATTCATTGATATGCTCAAAGCCCTGCTTCAAAATCGTGTTTACGTGACCGTCCGCCAAGGAATAGAACACCGTTTTGCCCTCTCTGCGGAAGCTTACCAGCTCGGCGTTTTTCAGTATCTTCAGCTGGTGCGAAACCGCGCTGCTCGTCATTCCGACCACCGTTGAGATGTCGCATACGCAAAGCTCGCCGCCGCTTAGGGCGCTTAGTATTTTTATCCGCGTGGAATCGCCGAACACCTTGAAAAGCTCCGCAAGATCTATAAGCGCGTCATCGTCTGGCATTATCGACTTTATCTTCTCAATCGTTTCGGGGTGCGCATGCATATACTCGCAATGTGGAATATCGTTTATCATTTTATCACCTGCTCATTTGAACTATCATTCAATTGTATGATCATATTATACACCCGCGTCTCTTAGTTG
>DKXD01000209.1:0-5450 GCA_002492075.1 Ruminococcaceae bacterium UBA7135 | reverse complement strand
CAAGGGGTTTTCAAAAATTTTTTCCGCGCCGCAAAAAATCTCCCCCGTTACGCGGGGGAGATTTGTAGTTACCGGTCGATTTACAGCGGAACAAAAACGATATCTCCGCCTTGCACCGTCGCCCTCACTCTGTTTTCGACAGAGTTTACTTTAAGTACCGAAGAATTTATGCGAAGTGTTACTCCGGGATAGATCATGCGCTTTACAGCCACGAACAGGTTCTGCGTAAGCTGAAGAGCCTCATCTATCTCCGATATGCGCTTCTTGTTTGCGCGCATTTGATTAAGCAAACGCAGACGGTTGCGGCGTGCATCGGTCTGCATTTGCTCACGGTCGGGCGGAAGCTTTCCCTTTTTCGCGTATTCCGACAAGGTGAGCAGTATCTTCCCAAGCTGATCCGCCTGATCCTCCATTTGACTGTTTTCCTTTTCCAGCTTTTCGCGCTCCTCGGAAAGAACGGCGTTATTTCCGAGCGTCACAAGCGTTTTGGTGTAGTTCTCCGAGCCTATAACGGAAGCCTCCACGCCGTTTAAAGCGGTGTATTTTCCGCCGACCATAACGCCCTTGTTTGAAGCGATTATCTTTTCCGACGCGAATATCTCCCCGCCTACAAACGACGGACTTTCAACATTGCCGTCGGCGGTTATGTCGCTGTTTTCGCAGAAGCCCACCTTAACGTTCGCGTGGCTTACCACCTTTGAATTTATCACTCCGCCCTTAACGACTACATCGCCGTCGGCTATGATCTCCGCGCTGGTAACAAGACCCATTATTGTGATATTGCGCTTTGAAACAACGCGAAATCCCTCAAAAACACCGCCCTTTATTGTAATGTCGCCGATAAAATCGATATTGCCGCTGGAAACGTCCACGTCGCCGTTTATAACGATCTTCTCTTCAACGACGAACGCGCCGTTTTTATACACCAGATTACCGTTTATAGAAGCGACTATCTGCGTATCATTATTCACAAGCTGAGTTCCCGCGCCGACGTTATATTTAGCGGGCGTACCCACCTTTTGCGGAACGGGTCTTCCCGTAATATCCATTCCGGGTTCGCCGTCTGTGGGAAAGCTTATCTCTGCAATGGGAGTTCCCGCGGTGATATTATTGATAAGACCGAGGTTTTTAAAGTCAACGACGCCGTGCTCGTCCTCAACGGGCGCGATGTGTTTTTCCCTATTAAAATAGTACTGAACAGCTCCGTCAATGCCGTTTATGGGAGCCTTCCACTTCGCGGCGCAAATATTCTCATCATAACGTTTCTGTTCCACAGCGTACTTGATATCATCTTCAAGTATGCCGTAAGAAATAAAGTTCTCTTCCAACGCGTGCATTATCTTCTCTACGGTCATATCCGCGCCGCCGTTTTCGGGGCGGGAGAACGAAAAGAACGCGGTCGTATGATTGGGGTCTATCGACAATTCAACGGTTGAACTCACCGGTATTTTATTTTCTTCTGCCATAGGCGCCTCACTTTCTCGGCGAAAACGCAAATGTTTTCACACGATTTGAAATATAATATTCCTTTTATAAATTATATCACACTTTACAAATTTTTGCAACAATATCGGGGAAAAATTGTCATTTCTAACAAATACCGTGTCTTTTATTTGTAGCTTTCGTATAACACAAGAGGAATTTGTTTATATACATGGAAATCGGAAAAATATTACGGACTTTTTGAAAAAATCTCTCGAATTTCTTTATCTTTCGCAAATTACTTAAAAAAAGTATTGACATCTTTTTACATTTTTGATATAATAATATTAGGGTATCCACTCCCCAAAAATATGGATACCGGAAAGGTCTGAGGTTTATATGAAACTAAAAAAATATGCAGCTCCATTCCTCGCCGGGCTGCTTGCTGCTGTTACGGTTACAAGCACTGCATCAGCGCATCCATATGATTATTGGCAAAGAATATACTTAAGCAAAAACGACGCAAATATTGAATTGTATGTATTATACACAGCTCAAACTGAATTATTAACCAAGGAAAATGTCTATGATTATGCTATAAATTGGAATAATATCAGCAGTGATGTTAGCGTTAGTGTTGAGTATCAAAATACCATTTTACCTAATTCAAACGGTAAATGGATTGTTACCGGTAGGGAATTTAAAAACACTAATTTGGGACGTATGAACCCATATGATGCATCTGGTAATCTCATGGATACAACTCCGGGGGTAAATTCAGATTGGTCTTATGTAAGAATTGATATAAATGTTGATGCCGAAGCATTCGTTGATCTTAAGAATGGTCTAATTACTCCAAGTAAGTTGATTACGAATGCCCGAAAAACGTTTTTGCACGAAGTGGGACATGCATTAAAACTTTCTCACCCAAAACAAAATTCAACACTATCTGGACATACTGTATCAAACGGAAGGCCGTATGCAATAATGAACCAAGGCTATGTGCGTTCAAGTTCCGAAGCCGTAGCGCCCGATATAGCTTTCCACGATAAAGTTTGCTTAAAAACAAAATGGGGGGTTTGATTATGAAAAGAATAACAACAATTATTGCAGCTTTTGCAGCTTGTGCGGCATTGACAGCGTGTAGCAGCACGCCGCAAAACTCCGATGTATCCGTATCTCAGAATACGGATACGTTTGCGGGGCTTAAACTTAAAAGAGCCGGAATTACCGACAGGGTCGTTTTTAACACACTTGACGAACTGGAAAGATCAAGCCATATAGCTGTTGTAGGCACATTTATCAATGATGCCGAGCAAGAGGTGGATTATGAATACGATCCTTATTTCAAAAAAGACATCATTGTCGATATTAATTCCGCCAACACTATTGAGGTTACAAAGGTTTTGATGGGCGATGTTAATGTCGGGGACGAACTCAAAATCGACCAGAACTACGGTATTGTGGACGGCGAGCTTATAACATTCAGTGAACTGACTCCGATGCAAAAGGGCGATGAGTGGGTGTTTTTCCTAAGGAAAGTTGCCAAATCCGATCATTATATTTGCACGGCAGAATCGGATTCGCGTTTTCCCACCAAAAGCTCCGCTTCCAAAAACGGAATAATGCCGCTTGCGGAAGGCGCCGAGTTGGGCGTATATAACGAGGCTGATTTCAACGATGGAATTTATAAAGAGATCGTTGAGAAATACGACGTATAATATCACGCGGTGCGGTTCACAACCGCACCGCTCAGTTTGTAAAAAGGTCTTTTCGGGACATGACGAAAAATTTCTTCAAAAAAGCGCTTTAAATAGCATTTTCCCCCGCCGCAGCAGGGGAGAACGCATAAATAAGGCTTAAACAAGCCTATTGTTCCTTAAAGATTTTCTTGTCCGCGAAAAAGCACAGCGCCCCGCCGACAAGATAGCACGCGAGGTCTTTAAAGTCGAACGTTCCGCCGACTATCACGGAAAGCGACGAGGGCAGTACCTCCGACAGCGGAGTAAGCTGAACAAGCTCCACAAGGAACGCGAACGCCGTCACGAAAACGGAAAGATAACGCGGCTTTTCGGGGAGTATCGCTCGCGCAAGCAAATAAACGCACACCACCGCCAGCACATCTCCAAGGTAAGGTCGCACAAAGCTGTCGTGAACGAACAGCGCGATAAGTATCTCAATTCCGAGTACCACCGCAAATGCCACCGCGCAGATAAGACGCTTTTTCATATTATGTCTCCGAAACGCGCTATTAAGGCGCGACACAAGTGAGTTTTATTACATGTTCGGGATCGGCGCCGCTTATCCGTTTGTTTATCCAACTCAAACAATTGAGATACTCCTGCGGGGGATACTCCGGCGTAAACACCTGTATCTCATAATTTATCTTCTTCGCTTTTTTGTCATTGATTGAAAAATACTCTATCGCACCGCCGTTGATGATGTAATTAACATAATTTTCAACCTTTTGCCTCAGAAGCTCGCCGTGTTCCTCAATAGGAAGCTCCTCAGAATCGAATCCAACATCGTAGATCACCAAAAATATCATTTTTCGCTTATCATATCTCATCAAGTCTACCATTTCCAAATCGGTGATCATTTGGAATTATTCTCCTTATTTGCACCTATCGCCTTGAACGCGCCCGAAAGCGTGTCCGCGCCGATAATTTTTATACCGTAGTTCTCGGTCTTGGAAAGCTCGCGGAACGAGTGCTTGGGGATAACGCATTTAGTAAAGCCGAGCCGAGCGCCCTCTTTTACGCGTTCCCGAACACGGCTTACGGAGCGTATCTCACCGCCCAAGCCGACCTCCCCGAACACAAGCAAGTCCTCGGGGACAGCTTTATCGCACAGCCCCGACCACAAAGCCATAGCGACCGCGAGATCGGCGGCAGGCTCGTCGATTTTAAGACCGCCTACTATGTTGACGTATACGTCAAGTCCGCCAAACGCGAAACCGCACCGCTTCTCCAACACGGCGAGTATCATATAGAGCCTGTTATAATCGAAGCCCGTCGCCACGCGGCGCGGCGCGGAGAAGCTCGATTTTGTGACGAGAGCCTGCACCTCGGCGAGTATCGGACGAGTGCCTTCCATGGCGCACACCACCGCGCTCCCCGAAACGTTTTTCAAGCGTCCCGACAGCATCATCTCGCTTGGGTTTTCCACCTCGGAAAGCCCGTCGTCGTCCATTCTGAACACGCCTATCTCATTCGTAGAGCCGAAACGGTTCTTGATAGCGCGCAAAATGCGGTAAGCAAGCTGTTTTTCGCCCTCGAAATACAGCACGGTATCAACGATATGCTCCATTATTTTCGGACCCGCGATACCGCCGTCCTTGTTGACGTGCGACACGATAAACACGGGTATCTCCTCGGACTTCGCCATGCGCATAAACGCGCCCGTACACTCGCGAACCTGCACTATACTGCCCGCCGTTGAAGTGAGAGCGCTTGAGGTTATCGTCTGAATGGAATCGATTATCACGATTTCGGGCTTGTTTTCGCAGACCGCTCTGATAATGCTCTCGCAGTTGTTGTTGGAGGCAAGAAACAGGTTTTCACATGCCACGCCGAGCCGCTCCGCGCGGAGCTTGATCTGGCGTTCGCTTTCCTCTCCGGAAACGTAGAGTATCGTGTGGTCTTTACCCATAAAGCCGCAAATTTGCAGCAGCAAAGTTGATTTCCCTATGCCGGGATCGCCGCCTATCAGCACAAGCGAGCCCTTAACCAAGCCGCCGCCGAGTACGCGGTCAAGCTCGGAAATTCCGGTGTCATAGCGCGTTTCGTCGTCATAGCTTATCTCGGAGATACGCGAATACTTAAACGCCCCGACAGGCGCGGCTTTGCCCGTTCCCACCGTTACGGGAACGGTCTCCTCAAGAGTGTTCCACGCGCCGCACGAGGTGCATTTCCCGTTCCATTTCGAGTATTCCGCCCCACATTCGCGGCAGATGTAAACAGTTTTGTTTTTGGGCATTTGTAACCTCCTGTTAGGCTTTTGACGATAAATTATAGTTTATTGTATTA
>DKXD01000126.1:11908-19875 GCA_002492075.1 Ruminococcaceae bacterium UBA7135 | reverse complement strand
TATAAGTAAAATAGGGGGGCTTCTTCAAGCTCCCCTAAAACTGTCTTTTTATAATATGTATATTCAAAGCGCAACTATGGGACAGTGGGCTTTGAAATCCGCGCTGTTAAGCGAAATATCCGCAATTTAATTGAAACTCTATGCCGAATACCCATAGCCGAAAACCCGCTAAAGTTGTGCTATGGGAGCGGAATACCCGCTATGTGCTATGTTCCGCTGTCTTTCTTCCGCAACTCGCCTATCAACTCCGTCCTCTGCTGCCGAAATGCTTCTTCTTTGGTGTTCAGCAGGAACACAAGATAGGACAGCTTGTCCAAATCTGCGCCGTTAAGCCGTTTGTGGATATTTGACTTCATCAACGAACGCAGAATATTGACCTCCTCGCTGCACTCTGACACCAAAAAGCTGTCTTTCTGTGAGGTCTTGGGCAGCAGCTCGTATACTCTGTAATCGAACTCTCCCTCTGAAAATTCGCCTGTTGCGACATAGAAGCAATCAAGTCCCTCTTCGATCCTGTCTTGTTCTATCAACCGCAAAGCCCCGCCGATAGTGCGCTCAAGACGCTTGTTCTGCCGTGCGGCGAATACATGAAGGCACTCCCGTGTGGTGTTGAAGCGTTCCGCTGTCAGCTCATAGTCAAACTTGCTGCTAAAAAGAGCGAGATATTTTTCACGAGAAGCCTTGCGTGTCCAATCGCCGAATTGAACATAACGCTGAAGCTCACGCAGAGCCGCCGCCTTTCGCCGCAAAAAATCTATCTCCGCTGTGTCGGAAACGCCTGCCGCTTCAAGCTCTCTGAGCCTGTGCTGTGTTTTATTGCCGCAATCCTTCAAGTCTTTGATAATCATAATCAAACCCCCTTCATAAAGCCGTTTGTTAATAAAATGTACGTCACGCTACAATTTTTCGGGAGCAGGCGGCGGTTTTGCGGGAAATCTGCGCCAAAACTCTTAACAAAACAAATTCCGAAATGTTATTGTTAAGTCGGACTGTTAAGCCGCAAAAATCCTATTCGGATACCAAATGAAACATCTTGAAAGTTTTCTCTCAACACGACCGCACAAACGGCTCTGTAATAAGGAAAAACAGGTCAGCCTTGCAAGAAAAACGGTGAGCAAAGTTAAAAAATCGCTCCCTTAACTCGGAAAATCGCTGACTAAGCACGGAAAGCAGCTTACTAAAGCCACAAAACCGCTTATCAAATTCTCTGAAGCACAAATAATTACCGCCTGTCAAATCACGACAGGCGGCTTAAAAATATAAATGTATGGTGAATTAAGAAAAATCCGCCTCAAATTGTACGGCAAATTTCTCCAAAATCAACGCTGCAATAAACAGCCACATGGAATAGCTATGATGCCACGTGAGGTCTTCTTCAACAAAGTGCGAGTGCGGTCGCTATAACAAGCCAGAAGCTGCGAGGGAACAACGGTCTTGTTCATCTCGATATCGAGCTTGGAAACGGGGATATACAAAATCCCATTCCCGACATCCGCTACCACCCAGAACAGAATGTCGCTCGTTTTCTGAACGGGCTTTCCGTCCGTATCGGGAATGATCTGCTGGAGCTTGTAATCGCAGTTCCCGAATTGAATACCCATGAAGTGAAACATACTAATTTTCCTCCTTAATCAGTTTATAAAAGCTATACTTCGATAACCCCAAAGAACGCCTTGCAGCGGTCGCGGTAATCTCACCGCTGCGCCATTTTGCCGCTACCTCGTCAAAGCCCTCTGGCTTTTGAATAGGCGGTCTGCCGAATTTCACGCCCTTAGCCTGTGCCGCTTCAATGCCTTGCCGCTGTCTTTCTCGGATAGCCAGACGCTCCTTCTCCGCAACGTAAGATAAGATTTGCAGCACCAGATCGGCAACGAAATTCTTGTCCAAGTTACCCTCTCCCTGTGTGTTCAAAACAGGCATATCCAGAACCACAATGCTGCACTTCAAATCCTGCGTGATGTACTTCCACCACCGCTGTATCTCGGCATAATTACGACCAAGACGGTCGAGAGAGCAGACCACCAAGCTATCACCCGCTCTCATTGAGGGAGCAACCGCATCTGTACCCACTAATGATAGGAATTCGGGGCGTTCAAAGTCCTTACCCGATAATTTCTCCGTCTTAATGTGCCGCTCATCAATACCGTAGGCTCTGAACTGTTCAAGCTGACGGTCTAAATTCTGCGATACACTGCTTACACGAGCATACCCCCAACTTACGAAATCCTCCATAAAATCACATCCTTTCTATAGACTGAAAAAGTAAAATATTTTGACCAATGGCAGACAAGCGATAGACAAACCGAATAATCCGTCCCGTAAAAAGCCTGTAAAGTCTTATAATCGTGAAAAGTCGCGGGGGAAGTATTCGGACAATTAATCCTATCTCTTGACCGTAAAGAAATAAAAAAGAGCCTTGCAGCGCAACCACAAGGCTCATTAAAAAGGAAAAAATATTTGATAAGTTATCGGACGGAACAATGCTCTCTTGCGGCGAAAAGCGCAGCAAAAAGCGGCTTGGTGTCTATCCCATTGTCGGTGTACCCCTCTAAAATCACGTTATAATAGTATTCGCTCGGAATACCGATATCATAACCGCTCGACATAATATAGGCGAATGCGCTTACCTTGCGCTTGCCGAGGTACACACGGAAATCCTTCTTGAAATACAACCGAGGAAAGCCCTCGTACCTGTCTAAATTCCGCTCGTCACGCTCGGAAATCTCCCACAACACAACGGGAACTCGGCTGTCCTCTCTCGGTACGATAGTTGCGACCGCTCCCCCACCGCCGTGGAACTCCAAAGCATAGCCATCAATCTGAGAAACTCCCAACAGCTTGGCATCGGGGCAGCGGTCTGCCATTTGCCCGATGTTCATATTAGACCCATAAGCAATGTAAATTCGTTTCATAAAACCAAATCTCCTTTTTAAAAATCGTTAAGCCGAACAGGTGTTCGGGAGAGAGGAACTCCCTCCCGAAATTTTTCACCTCTTAGGCACTCTGCCCATATCTCCATGCAATATCTCCGTCAAGGTTCTCAAGCATAAACTTCCGACAGGTGGAGAACTCGTCCCCGATCAGCCCCATTCGGAGCAGCCAGCATCTGAATGTGTACTTCTCGTTATCGCTGACCGTAACCTTTGCGCTCGCGCATTTCTGTGTTATCGCTTGGTGTGAAACCGCTAAGCAGAACTGAATGTACGCCTTGACCTTGCCCGCGTGAAGTGTGGAGTTAAAGCAGCGGAACTCGACCGTCCCCTTTGTGAATACCGCGTGCAAGTTCACGGCGTGATAGCGGCTTGAATTGTAGTGCATCTCTCTGTTTTCCGGATACCCCGCATACCATATATCGGCAACCTTAGCCATATTGGTCGGACGTCTTTTGTTCAAGCTCTCTGAAAGCCTTCCTTCCAGCTTTTTACAGTAGTTTTCACGCTGTGAGTCCACCGCCAGAGCCTTAAAAATAATATCCTGCTTGCTTGTGAAGATGTTCACCAAATTCCGCAGTGACCTCGGTGTGTGCTGATCCGCGCCGATATGTATATGAATACCGCAGCTTGAATTTGTTTTCGCTCCCGCCTTGCGAAGCCTGCGGATAAGCTCTTGAAGCAATTCGATATCTTCATATCGGAGAATGGGAGTGACCATCTCGACCTGCTGCCCCTCGCCGTTTCTGCCCCGCTCCACACGAATGGACGAGTCCGAAACGAAGCACCACAGCCGCCCCGTGCTGTCCTTTGCGGCGTACTTGTCGTAACCGCCGCCTATGTACTCGCTCGTTGTTCCGAAGTACGCCGCCGCGACCTCCGCCGCTGTCTTTCTTGTGATACCCGTCATCTCAAGCTCAACCCCGAATGTCTGTGTCCTCATTTTCATAGCCTCCAACTGTCTTTCTTTTCCTTTGGTGATGCTATGATAACTCTTATGAAGCGGGTTTACAAGGTCTAAACTGTACAATCTTTATCTCAATATCCTGGTGGTTATGTATCCTTGGTATACATCATCTTGTAATAAGTTTGAGCTTTTTCACGTTATATTCTTAAAATCACTTGATTAGTTGCTTAAAAGATAGTATAATATAGATGAAAAGAGGTGTTCTGATTTGCCGATAAATAAGACAAATGTTAAAAAAGACGGAAAGCAACAGTACCGTGTTCGTGTGAATTATACTGATGCTAATGGAAAAACGTGTCAGATAGAAAGAACCGTATACGGTCTTGCAGAAGCCAACGCTATGGAACAGCGTCTGATAAGCGAGTACAAAGAAAAAAGGACGGTATCCTGCAAGATGACCGTCCAACAATTGTATGATGAGTACATGAAGTATCATGAGAATGAAACTCGTGCCACCTCAAATGACAGCACCGCAAATAAACTGAAAATGCGCATTTTACCATATCTTGGAAATTATCGCTTGGATAAATTAACACAACAGGTATTAGCCAATTGGAAAATAGAAATTGGAAAGCAGGACATAGCGATAAGAACAAAAAAGAATGCCTACACCTCCCTTTCAGCACTCTTGAATTATGCAGTTAAAATGAATTACATCACGAAAAACCCACTTACTGTATTAGGCAACTTTAAAGACACAAACACATTTGAGAAACCCGCCAAGGATTTTGACTACTATACATCAGAGCAGTTTGTCAAATACATAGCAGCTTGTGAGAACAGCTGCCAAACTGCAATTGACTGGGGATACTATGTATTCTTTAACATAGCGTTTTTTACCGGGGCAAGGAAAGGTGAGATAAACGCCCTTAAGTGGTCGGATATTGACGGAAACATAATGCACATCAGGCGCAGTATAGCGCAAAAAACAAAGGGAGGGGATATCGAAACACCGCCGAAAAATAAGAGCAGTATTCGTGACCTTCAAATGCCTAACCAACTGATAGAAATACTAAACGAACATAAGGAACGGCAAAGAGCTGCTTCAAGACTGTTCTCCGATGATTACAGAATTTGCGGCGGCGAACGCCCACTCCGTGATACGTCCATCAATAAGCATAACCGTAAATTTGCTATTGAAGCGGATTTGCCAAGGATACGAATTCATGATTTCCGCCATTCGCACGCAAGCCTCTTAGCCAATGAGGGAATAAACATACAAGAAATAGCTCGCCGTCTCGGTCACAGCAATGTCCAGATAACATGGAATACTTACAGTCACCTTTACCCACGTGAGGAAGATAGAGCCATAGAAGTCCTTGAACGAATATCTCTGAAATGAAATATCTGCTATTATTCGGGGATTTTTCGGGGATAAAAAATATCAACCCGCATAACCATGCGGGTTGACGAGTTTGTGGTTGGGGCGGAAGGATTTGAACCCTCGGAATGGTGGAGTCAGAGTCCACTGCCTTACCACTTGGCGACGCCCCAGTAACTTAACACATCAATTATACCATAATCTTCAAGGTTTGTCAATACCTTTTTTGAGATTTTAAAAATATTATGGCAGAAAGTTCCCGAATTATGCATTGCAGTTGAGTTTTCCGATAAACCGCTTTGAATCGGCGTATTTGTGTTCGGCTTGGGCGGATGCGGCAATAGCATTTACTTTTTTCGGCAAAAAGCACGGAGAGCAGAACATCGGGATTAAGAGAAGCCTTAAATCGCATATGCTTCTTGCTAAAACGACCATATTTAGTTTGATTTAGTAATGAAAGTGCAGAATTACGCAAGACATTCAAATTAAGCGGGGAATTATCCTTACGATCTCTTGAAGCATCTTCTCTTCGCTATCCGGTATCCCATTCGGAAGTTCAAGAAAATTCCGCAATAATTTTTCGTGTTCTTTGTCGAAATCCTCCATATCGACAAAGTCTTCACCTCCGCATATTACCGTACACAGCCCTATTACTATTATATCTTCTAACTTGTGCCTTATGTTTCCGTACTGTCTCCTCGGATCTGTCAGTTCTGACAGCTTTTCTTTTAAACTTTGTATCTTCATTTCTTTATTATACCACTTCTTCTCAAAAAAGTAAATGCTGTTGCCGTTTGGGAGGACAAACAATATTGACTTTTTTTGCAGATTGTGGTATAATACCAATTATGATGTTGTAAATAATTACGCTTTAATATGAAACAGAAAGGAAATGACCGGCAATGCCGATAAAAATACCGGACGGACTGCCCGCGCAAAGCATTTTGGAGGACGAACATATCTTCTTGATGACAGAGCACCGCGCTTTGCACCAGGATATTCGCCCGCTGAAAATAGGAATATTGAACCTTATGCCCACGAAGATAGTGACGGAAACGCAGATACTGCGGTGCTTATCCAACACTCCGCTGCAAATCGAGGTGGATTTTATTCAAACCGCTACTCATCAAGGCAAAAACACGCCGCAAGAGCACCTTATCGCATTCTATAAAACGTTTGATGATATCAAGGATTTCAACTACGACGGCTTTATAATAACCGGCGCTCCCGTAGAGCAAATGGAGTTTGAGGAGGTCGATTATTGGGACGAGCTTTGCCGCATTATGGATTGGACTACCACTCACGTTCATTCTACGTTTCATATATGCTGGGGTGCTCAGGCGGCTCTTTATCACCATTACGGAGTGCCCAAGTATCAGTTGGAGCAAAAGGTGTCGGGCGTGTTTACGCACAAGCTGCTGACGCCGAAATCGCGGCTGTTTCACGGCTTTGACAGCGAGTTTTACGCTCCTCATTCGCGCCACACGGAGGTTCGTGCCGAGGACATTTTGAAGATACCTGAGCTGCGGCTTATGGCGGTCTCCGACGAGGCGGGGGTGTATGCTGTCGGCGACGCGGGCGGCAACCGTTTCTTTATCATGGGGCACTCGGAGTATGACGCGGGAACTCTTGATGCCGAGTACCGCCGCGATCTCGCTAAAGGCTTGGAGCCGCAGATGCCGCGCCACTACTATCCGAACGACGATCCATCCAATCCGCCGATACTGAAATGGCGGGCGCATTCCACACTTATCTACACCAACTGGTTAAACTACTTCGTTTATCAGACCACGCCGTTTGACATCAACGAACGAATAAAATAGTTTGGCAGAGAACAGTCACTAGTTATTGCAGATATTGTGTATTTTGATCCGCATTTGTATCCCCTCCTGAAAATCGGGAGGGGATAGGCTGTAAACCTTTTTCAATACGGCGGTCTGTTCGTTATGACAGCTCTCTCCCCCGCGAAGCGAGGGAGAGTTTTTATACAATTCGGAAAGCGTAAGTTTAACGACGCTTTACTTGATTTTCGTCTTGATCTTCAGCTTGCGCCCCAGCTTTCGCGCAAGATGATCCCGCAGCCCCATAGGAGTTCCGCAAAGAAATTCCGTCTTGTCGCATATCAGCGCGGGAGCGTTTTCGGGGAAGAGGTAAAAGCTGTGAACGCACTCTACCGCCGTAAGCTTGTCGTAGGGCATCTCCGCTGTGCTTTCGGGGGTGCGCGGAGTTTTGTCGTCGGCGTTTTCTGGGGAACGTGGAGTAAACTCGCTGATAATAAGCCTATCATCGGCGAACTCGATGTTGAGGTCTTTACCGCTGCGTTCTTCAAGAGCGTCGGCGTTCTTCACGAAATAGCGCGTCCGCATATTGTGCGGCAAAGTCGCGAGCATAAGGAAGATAAGCGCGAATATAACGGCAAGCACCCACTCGCGCGTCCATACAGCCGAACCCGTCAGCAAAAAGAAGAACGCCGCCGCATAATAACTCGCGGTCTGCCACGGTTTCATTTTCAGGGCGTACATAAAATCCGAGTACGCCTTTACTCTTGCCATTGTTATTTCTGTTTCGCAGATAATCCTGCCGTCATCGGGGCGGCTGTCGGAGTTCATCTCTCCAAGCAGCTCCAACAGCTTTTCCTCGCGGGTTTTAAGAAGCTCTTTTTTATTTTTCATTTTGAATACCCTTTATATAAGCGTACAGTTCCGTTGCCATTTCCGCCTGTTCGGTAGCGCGGGGGTGTCCGTCGGTA
>DKXD01000126.1:2723-11592 GCA_002492075.1 Ruminococcaceae bacterium UBA7135 | reverse complement strand
ATGGGGTGTCCGTCGGTAGCCGCTCCGCCGCGCACAAATTTAAAGTAGCGGACGCGCTTTTCGTTTACTTCCTCGGCAACCTCGCGGATCGCATCGTCCCATGTCGGGTCGTGTTTAAGTACGGTGAGCATAAGAATAAACACGGCGTTCGGATATTTCTCCATAAGGTCGCGGAGCATTTCAATGTACTTGTCCTTCCACATTCTGCGGTATTCGGGGCGCTTTATCGCCTCGGGGTCGGGGTTGTGATCGTTCTGCCCGATAGCTGTTATGACGATATCGGGAGTATAGAGCGAAAAATCCCACTCGGTTCGCTTTTCATACGGCGAATAACTCAGCTTATCGTAGCAGCTCACCATTCCAAGCAGACAGTCCGACGTAAAATAGCCCGTGCCGTCCAGCAGCGCTATGCCGCCCTGCGCCACATCGTAAACCTCGGCGTTGAGCCGTCTCGCGAGCATAAGCGGATAAGAAAAGTAAGCGTTGTCCGCGGAGTTGTTGCAGTGGTGCTCTGGGTGATCCTGCTGCCCCTCGTAGTAAATGTCCTCAACGTTTTCTCCCGCCGAAACGCTGTCGCCGTAGACCTCGAGCCTAAGGTCGTATTTGTGGTTCGGGCGGGAGACCTCGGCGTTTTCGTCGATGACGATACCGACAAACTCCACATAATTATGTGACGCGAGCGTTTTCACGAGCTTCAGCGTATGCGCGGTGTTTTCAAGACCCTCGGCGAGTACATACAGCTCGTCCTCGCGGGTGTTTTTCAGGAAAAATTTCTGCATAACTCCGTCCACAAGCGCTCCGAAATGCGTAAGCTCCTGATGATTGATATTCTTGATGACAAGCGCGCAGGACGTGCCCGTGAAGTTTACGTCAATCATCGTGCCGGGCCACACAAGAACGGGGCGCGAGGGGTCGTCGAAATCAATCCTGCCCATATATTCGAGGGCGGGGTTTTCGGGGGCTATCAGTTTTTTGCCTTCGGGTAGTTCATAGCTCATTATTATGTCTCCTTTATGTTTAGTATGGTTCGTTTTAGATTATTTTTTTAATGAGGTGCCGATTAAATCGTTATGCACAGTTTCATCAGCTTTCTCCCCGCCGTAGGCGGGGAGAAAGCCATTACATCAGCAGTTCCCTAATTTAAATACGTCAGCAGCGTGGCGATTATCTCATTCGACACAAGAAACCCATCCGCCGTCAGCGACAGCCTGTCGTTTTCGATCTTGTAATATTGCTTCGGGATAAGCGGCAGACCGCTTTGGACAAGCTCCCAAAGCTCTTTCGGAATGCCCTCCGCAAGCCGCAGACCAAGCATTATTTTCTCTTCGATCCCGTTCGGGTTCTCATCTGTCACAAGCTCTGTCTGATGTTCGCTTGCGATAAATTCTCGCAGATTGCGGGTGACCGCAAAGCGCTTTCCTTTATAGAACGAGTGCGCCGCCGCGCCTATGCCGAGATACTCTTCGCGCCGCCAGTACTTGAGATTGTGGCGGCTCGTCATACCGCGTCGAGCGAAATTGCTTACCTCATACTGCATAAATCGCGCGTTTTCAAGTAAACGCACCGCCGAAAGGTACAGCTCCGCTGTTTCGTCCTCGTCGGGGAGAGCGGGCGGCTTTTTCCCGAACACGGTGTTCGGCTCGATTTTCAGCATATATGCCGAAATGTGCGTCAGCGGCAGATTGCCAAGCTCGCCGATAGTACGGGTCAGCGTTTCGGCGGTCTGCCCCGGCGTTCCAATCATAATATCCGCCGAAATATCGTAAAACCCGACCTTGTTTGCCGTGAGTACAGCCTGCCGAGCCTGTTCAAACGTGTGAGTTCTTCCGAGCGCGGCAAGCTCCCCGTCAACAGCCGACTGTATTCCGACGGACAGCCTGTTTACTCCGCAGCCGCGCAGAATTTTCAGCGTTTCCTTGTCCATTTCGAGAGGGTTGCACTCCACCGTTACCTCGGCGCTTGCCGTTCTGTGAACCTCGTCGAGTATTCGGGGTATTTGCCGCGCCATAAGGCTCGGCGTACCGCCGCCGAAATATACCGTATCATAATCTTCGTTATAATACCGCAGGTTACGGATAACAGCGTCCGCGTATCGCTCCGCCAGTTCCTCGCGGTATCCCACCGAGTAAAAGTCGCAGTAGGGGCATTTTTTGCGACAGAACGGAACGTGAATATACAGTCCGGGGTTACTCATCGTCCAGCTTCAGCACCGCCATAAACGCCTCCTGCGGCACTTCCACCGTGCCGAACCGCCGCATACGCTTTTTGCCCTCTTTCTGCTTTTCGAGGAGCTTTTTCTTACGCGTGATGTCGCCGCCGTAGCACTTTGCCAGAACGTCCTTTCGCAGAGCCTTTATCGTTTCGCGGGCTATTATCTTGCCGCCGACGCATGCCTGTATCGGTATCTCGAAAAGCTGGCGCGGAATATGCTCTTTAAGCTTCTCCGCCATTTTGCGGGCACGGGCGTAGGCGCTGTCCGCGTGTACGATAAACGACAAAGCGTCTATCACCTCGCCGTTCAGCATTATATCGAGCTTAACGAGCTTGCTCGGCGCAAAGCCCATCATCTCATAGTCGTAGCTTGCGTAACCGCGGGTTCTCGATTTAAGCGCGTCGAAAAAGTCGTAGACTATCTCGTTCAGAGGCAGCTCGTAATGCAGATCAACGCGGCTTTGGTCGATATACTTCATATCCTTGAACACTCCGCGTCTGTTCTGGCAAAGCTCCATGATGTTACCCACATAGTCGCTCGGAGCGTAAACGTGAGCGTTCACCATAGGCTCGTATGCCTGTTTGATAAGCGTGGTGTCGGGGTAATTGAACGGGTTGTCTATCATCTTGACTTCTCCGTCCGTAAGCTCTATTTTGTAGACAACGGACGGTGCTGTTGTGATTATGTCGAGGTCGTACTCGCGCTCTATGCGCTCCTGAACAACATCCATGTGCAGCAGACCCAGAAATCCGCAGCGGAAACCGAAGCCCAGCGCTACGGAGCTTTCCGGCTCGAACGACAATGACGCGTCGTTGAGTTGGAGCTTATCCAGAGCCTCTCGCAGATCGGGATATTTCGCGCCGTCGGCGGGGTAAATACCGCTGAACACCATGGGGTTTACTTCACGGTAGCCGCTGAGTGGCTCGTCCGCCGGGGTTGTCGCGCTCGTCACGGTATCGCCGACCTTGGTGTCGCCGATTGATTTGATTGAAGCCGCGATATATCCGACCTCGCCCGCTTTCAGCTCGGAGCAGGGCACAAGCTCGGTAGCGCCCATATATCCCACCTCAACGGTGGTAAACTCCGCGCCGCTTGCCATCATTCGTATCTTGTCGCCCGGCTTTATACTGCCCTCTTTCACGCGCACATATACGATAACTCCCTTGTAGCTGTCGTAGTAGCTGTCGAATATCAGCGCTTTTAGCGGCGCGTTAAAATCGCCCTTGGGAGCGGGTATTTTATGAACGATCTCTTCCATGACCGCATGAATGTTCGTTCCCATTTTCGCGGATATTTCGGGGGCGTCCATAGCTTCTATGCCAATCACGTTTTCGATCTCTTCCTTGACCTCCTGCGGGTGTGCGGAGGGCAGGTCTATCTTGTTTACCACGGGAACTACTTCAAGGTCGTTCTCCACCGCAAGATAGGTGTTGGCGAGTGTTTGCGCTTCGATCCCCTGAGAAGCGTCAACGATAAGTATAGCGCCCTCGCAGGCAACGAGCGAGCGCGACACCTCATAGTTAAAGTCAACGTGACCGGGAGTGTCGATAAGGTTGAAAATGTAATCACCGCCGTCGTCGGCGTGGTATTTCAGACGCACAGCGCGCGCTTTGATGGTAATTCCGCGTTCGCGCTCGATATCCATATTGTCGAGCAGCTGCTCCTCCATATCACGCTTCGCCACGGTCTCCGTCTGCTCGAGAATTCTGTCCGCGAGCGTGGATTTTCCGTGGTCGATATGCGCTATAATGCAAAAATTGCGTATTTTGTTCTGATAATCCAAAAGAAATACCTCCGTTTATTTTCCGAAATAAAATGCGATAAAAATTGAGGGTACCAATATAACGGCAAGAGCTATCAGCACTTTCCACCAAAGATTTTTACCGTATTTAAGCTGACAGTCCGCGATACTGTCTTGCGGGTCTTGACTGTCGTAATGCAGCGCGATTTTGTCGCCCGCCTTGCCGATATTTTTCGACCATTGAAACGAGGCGGTGCGGCGCTGCCCGGTGTTATCAGTATATGAGTAGGTTACTATATAGTAATCGGGCACTTCATACCCCCCAGAATAATCATTGCTGCCGCGGACATATTCCGTCTTGTCGATTATGCCCGTTACTTTAACGGGCTTTTTTAAGTGCTTGTAAATTCTCGTATGATAAGTGCATATAAAAATTATAATACCGATAAAAAGAATAAGAGCCAGCACGCCTATTGAAATTATCATCGCAAGCATAAGCTTTTGATCTTTCATAACTCTTCTCCTTGTTTCGTAAAATGCTCGATATCGGCGGCGTTCGTTTGCTCTCCGCAGCGTTTAAGCTCGCCCAATATGCGCGTTATCCCTTTTTCCGTTTTGAACCAGTCGCCGCTGTTCTCGCCCGTGCCTATATCTGTTGGTATCATAAGTACCTCGCTTTTGTCGAACGCCGATTGAAAGAATATCATGCATCGTCTCGCGTGAAACGATTTGCACACCACAAGAATAGTATCAGTTTTTAAGCCCTTTTCATCGGCGACCGCCCGTGAAAGCTCCGCGTTAGCACGAGTATATTCCGCCTTGTCCTCGCGTATTATCGCCGATTCGGGAACGCCGTTCCTTGTCAGAACATCGCGGTAGAAATCGCACTCGGTAACGTACGGGGCGGAGTAGGTATCGCGCTTGTGCGACACGCCTCGAAAATGCCCCAAGCTGTGAGTAAACCGCCCGGTTGTAAGTATATACGGCGCAAAACCCTCGCGAAACAGTTCCGCCGCTCGTTCCGGTATTTGCGGATAACTGCCGCCCACCGCGATTATCAAGTCGGCTTTGCGCGGTTTGTCCTCAACGAAAATAAAATCCGTAATGTCTTGAATAGTTCGGTTCATTCAGTGATCCTCGTCATATTCGTTATCAAGATAGTGTTCAAGCCGTTCGAGCTTGTCCAAGAATTCGTCTTCCGATTCCCAGTCGGGCAGGTCGAACGCTTTCCAGTTGTCGTTTTTCAGCAGTTGCCGCACAACATACAGGTCGTTTTTCCGATTTGTCGTGGATTCCTTGAAATCCCGCAGCGGCGCGCAAACTCCGTATTCGCCCTCCAGCTTGTATATTATGAACTCGCCGAACTGATAAACGTTAAGCCCCGTCTTCTTCAACAGAGTTTTTACGGTGGTGTTATCCATATTAAGCGCCGTTTCGTTCAGCGTGAATATAGCAAGCGGCTTGTCAGCGACATGTATTCTGTCGTGCTCCGAAGCGACTTTTTTGTATTTGCTCTCGTCGAACTCAAAATCGCCCGGCATAAGGTAGTAGTGACTCGCGGGGTTTTGATAGCAATGCACCACCGTGAACTTCTCCTCGCCGTATTCCTTTGTGTAGACCGTGTCCTTCGGCTCGTAAAAAATGCCGATAACGAACTTTATCGCGAAAATGAAAATGCCCGTGCTCACCAATACTATCAGCATCGGCAGACATTTCAAAAACGCGCTTTTTGCTTTTTGCTTTGTAATTGCCATTTTATCACTCCTGAAACCAAGCGTCATCGGTAAATTCGTTCCAGCAGTATGTTACGCCGAAACAGGAAAATTCGAGTTCGCAATAGCAGTCTCCGTATTCTGTTCTCCAGGCATCGCACGCCAGAAAAATCGAATCCGGGTATCTTTTAATGTCCAGAACTTCAAGCTCCAGTGCCGAAATATCGTCTTTGCAAAGCGGCTTTTCGTCCTTTTCGGAAACAAACAGCGTTCCCTGCAGAAAATCCGCGTTTTGAAGTACCATGGCGGCTTTCCCCGTGCGCTTGTGCCGCCCGGTATCGTTTTGCGGACAGTCCGCGAATACGTCGAAGCCGTCGTCAAGCTCGCATATTATATCCCTGCCGAATATCCAGCGGGTTATCGTGCAGTCGTGCAAGGTCACGCTGTCGAAAACATTGCTTGTGTATTTCCAATCCATTACGTTTTCCCCCAAAAATCGATGCGCCGAGTTTCTTGTACACAATACTCCATAATACTATTTTATTAAATTATTGATGAAAAGTCAAGTGCTTTTCAAATATATTTTAGGATTTTATGAAAACGCTCGGCGGAAAACAGTCTTGATTTCCTTCGTATAATATGATATAATTATTTCAGCGAATAATTTTGTTCATATAAGCCGATCTGCTTTGCGCGGCACAGATAGACGCGGTTCGGCAGCGGAAAGGAGTCTTTAAATGATACTGAAAAAAACATTGTGCGGAGCGGTCGCCGCGCTTACGGTAATAGCGTCAGGGCAGGCTGTGGTGTTTGCGGAGAGCGCCGACACATCTCCCTCCAAGGTGACGGTCACTCCGTCGGAGCGGCTGAAAAGCATATCCCCCTATATTTACGGAGTAAACTTTGAAGCCGACCTCAATACGGTCGCCCCGAAGTCTATACGTATGGGCGGCAACAGAATGTCCGCGTATAATTGGGAGACGAACATGTCCAATGCGGGCTCGGACTGGCGCAATGCCTCGGATATGTACGTTGTGAGAAACCTGCCCGACGAGCTTAAGACTGCTCCCGCGGGGCTTGCGCAGGGAGTTGTGGGAGAAGCTAAGGCGCACAACATACCATATACGCTTCTGACGCTCCAGATGCTGGGGTATGTAAGCGCCGATCAAAACGGGGACGTTCCCGAAACGAGCGCCGCGCCCTCCGACCGCTGGGCGGAGGTGATAAACCGCAAGGGCGGCGAGTTAGCCGAATCGCCCGATCTTTCGGACGGCAAGGTCTATATGGACGAGTACCTTAACTACCTTACGGGTAAGCTCGGCAAATCGGACAGCGGCACGGGGATAAGGGGCTATGAGCTTGACAACGAGCCTGCTCTGTGGAGCAGCACTCACAGCCTTGTGCAGCGTCAGCCGCTCTCTTGCGCGGAGCTTGTAATGAAGTCCGTTGACTTGGCGAAAGTCATTAAGGAATCCGACGAGGGCGCGGACGTTTTCGGACCGTCGCTTTACGGTTACGCGGCGTATGCGAGTTTTCAGGGCGCTCCCGATTGGGAGGAGATAAAAGCCGCCAACGGTTATCGCTGGTTTGTCGATTACTATTTGGACGAGATGAAGAAGGCGGGAGACAGCAGCGGCAAACGTCTTCTGGACGTGCTTGATCTGCATTTCTATACCGAGGCTAAGGGACCGTGCGGCGAGCGCTCGTGCAATCACTACGACAATGACGGCTGCGTGAAGGCGCGTCTGAACAGCGTAAGGGCGCTATATGACGAAAGATACCGCGAAAACAGCTGGATACAAAGTACGGGTGCGCAGTTCTTCCCGCTGCTTCCGAACATAAAGCAGTCCATCGACAAATATTATCCCGGCACCAAAATCTCGTTCACCGAGTACAATTTCGGCGGCGGCGACCACATTTCGGGAGCGGTCGCTCAGGCGGACACGCTGGGCATATTCGCGGAAAACGACGTTTATTTCGCGACTATTTGGGCGTTCGAGAACAGTCAGTATCAGTTCGCCGCGATAAATATGTTCACGAATTATGACGGAAAGGGCAGCGGTTTCGGAGATACTCTTGTAAAAAGCGAATACGAAAACAAGGACGTCTCCGTGTATTCCTCCATTGACGGTGAAAACGAGGACACAGTGAAGATAATCGTCACGAACCGTTCTCTGCACGAGGAAACGCCATTGGAGTTAAGCCTGTCCTCAAACAGCGAGTACAAAAGCGCCGAGGTCTACGCGCTTTACGGCGACAGCTCCGAGATAAGAGCCATGCCCGCCGCGACCGTTGAGGGCAACAAGCTTACCTATTCGCTGCAACCGCTTTCCGTCACGGAATTCGTAGTGAGTCGGAATTCGGCGGCAGCGCCCTCGGAAAGTTCGAGGGACGCTTCGGAAAATGTTTCGGACAACTCTTCCGGCGATATCTCGGCTAACGCTTCGGACAGCGTTCCCGAGGATATTTCGTTGGTGTCTTCGGTTAGCGATTCGGCAAGCCATTCGGAAAATATCTCATTGATGCCGATAATTATTGCGGCTGCGGCGGTCGTTGCGGCGGTTGTGACTGTGGTGATTGTTAAGAAAAAGAAGAAATAAGATGTTTTGGCAACAAGTTCCCCCGCCGACGGCGAGGGGACTTCTGCTTGTATAAAAAAGCGCCGTTGCGTTTGGGAGCTCCCGCGCAGCGGCGTTATTTGTCAGCTTTCAAAAAGATATTTCATCTCGCCCATGAAGTCGTCTTTTTCGTAGAGCTTGGGATAGTACCCGAAAACGAGGTCGTAAAACTGTTTGTCCGAAAGCGCCTCGTATTCCCCGAACAAGAATCCCGGATAGCTTTTCATAGCCTCGCACATCGCCAGAGCGTTGTCGCGCTCTCCCATAACAAACCGCGCACATATCCTGTCGTTTCCGAAAATGATCGCGGGAATGTGCCGCGCGGCTTTTTCAAAGTCATAATCGAGTACGGGATAGAGCTTTGAGAAATACTGCTTGACGCGCGGATAAAACGCTCCGTTTTTCGATTTTATCTCGCGTTTGAGTTTCCCTAAGATTTTCGAGATCGGCTGTTTTTCATCATTCAGGTGTGAAAGGGTTGCCGAAAGGCAGTCGAGCAGCGCCGTGCTGTTTTGCACAAGCTCTCCCTTAGAGATCGCCGAGTAAGCCTCTTTGGATATCCAAAGCACGCGCCCAAGCGCGTTTT
>DKXD01000126.1:0-2574 GCA_002492075.1 Ruminococcaceae bacterium UBA7135 | reverse complement strand
TCGGAGTTCATTTTCCCACCTCGCTTTGCAAAATTCCCTCGCTCACAGCCCCGTGAGCGAGGGAATAAAATCGTTATTCCTCGGGAACAAGCACCGCGTAGTTGCCCTCATCGCGCTTGTAAACCACATTTACCGCGCCCGTTTCCGCGTTTTTAAACATAAAGAAACTGTGATCAAGCAGATTCATTTGCAGGATAGCCTCGTCTACGCTCATCGGGCGAAGCTGAAACTTCTTTTCGCGAATGACCTCGTACTCGGCTTCCTCCTGTTCGGGGGCAAGCCCCTCGAACGCGTTTGCGCGAAGGCTCTTTTCAACCTTTGTTTTCTGCTTTCTGATCTGACGGATAATGCGGTCGATAGTCACGTCAAGCGCGTCGTTTTTATCCTTTGCCGTTTGTTCTGCACGGTAAATCATTCCGTTATATTTTACGGTAAGCTCCAGAATTATCATGTCGCGGCGCTCCGCCAGCGTAATCTTAGCCTCGGCTTCTTCGGGGAAAAACCTGTCCAGCTTTGCGCCGAGCTTCTGTTCTGCATACTCGTTGAACGCCTGCGAAATATTGAGTTTTTTTGCGGCAATTATAACTTTCATTTTTACGATTCCTCCTGTTAGATGTTAGAATTTAAGAGGTAAGAGGCTGGTTAGAAGTAAGAGGTAAGAGTTAGAAATTAGAATGGGGGAAATACCTCCACCGTCGTCATTCTGCGGGTAGTTTTCAGAGCTATAGTACTGATTTCTCATTAAAAGCAGACACATCATCTTTTTTCTCTTCCCCCCGTTTCGCGGAGGAGGGAAAAAATTTTGTACTCTTTCTGTTGAGAATCAGTATAAAATCCCTTCTCAAATAAAGTACCCTGTAAATATTCTAACACATTTTATTGTTTTTTGCAAGTGTCTGAATGATTTTTTGGGCAATTTTCACAAAAAAGCCGTGCAAATTATGTTATACTAATTTCTCATAAATTAAAAGCAGACACATTATTTATTTCTCTCTATTGAGAATTGATATTACATTCAAAGATCACCCGAAAAAATGAGCCGTTCTCCAGCCGTATTCCGCAATAATTGAAAGCGCCGTTTCCTTGCCGTTCGGCGTTATGACGGAGCTTGCCTGTTCCACAGCCGTTTGCGCTGCGATCGCCCACGCCAACATACGCTCCTGCGGGTAGCGGCAGAAAACGTCGAATATCTCAAAGAACTTTTCGCGGAACATTTCCGAAAGCTCCCTCGGAGATCTTCCGACCTTATCGTCAAAAGGCGTTTTCCAATACTCGGGAGTGCCCGCGGTATGCGCCGCGCATGCAGGGAGCGGTTTAAGCGTGTCGAACGGCGGCTCGGAGGTCTTTGCGGCGGTCATATAGAACGAGCAGAATTCCCGCGCGATCTTATCGCCGAAAAGATATTTTTCGCCGCTTTTGGTATCGCAGATGTAGATAGAAAGAGCCTCTCCAATCATTGCGACTGTATTCTCTCCCGCAACTATGCCGCTGTTCACGACCGCTTTCATGCCTTCCATAACAGCTCTCATAAGCCAAAAGCCGCCCACCGAGCCAATAACGGCAAGCAGACTCTCAATATGAACGCCCTTTTCGGTTTTCAGCATTTCGATAAGGTTAGCGTATATCTCGCGCCCCGCGAGAGAGGAACCCGCGTGAATGTCCTCTTTTCGCCGCAGCTCCACCTGATACGCCAGAACTCCGATTTTTTTGTCGTCGAATTGCGGCATTTCGCTTTCCGAGCGCGGCTCGTATTTGAAATCGGGCAGCTCATACGGCGCGTAGGCGCGCGTGAACTCCTCGTTGATACGCTCGGCAAGCGTCTTTTCGTTGTTTGGCATTTTTTACCTCAATCCCTGTCCGTGTGTCTGCTGACTATTATGATAAGCCGCAAAAGCTGTCCCAGAGCGACCGCCAGAGCCGCCACGTAAGTCATTGCGGCAGCCGAAAGAACTTTTTTCGCGCCCTTAAGCTCGTTTCCGTCAAGAAGACCGTTGTCGCGGATAGTCGCCAAAGCGCGGCTGCTTGCGTTAAACTCGGTAGGCAGCGTCACAAGCTGGAATATTACGGTAAGCGAGAACGCTATAAGCCCGATATACGCCATCCACACAAAGAATTCGCCCAGCGAGCTGCAGATTATCCCTATCAGAATAAGAGGCACGGCAAGCTTGGAGCCGATGTTGGTTATCGGCACGATAGCCGTGCGTATTTTTATGGGAGTATAGCCCACAGCGTGTTGTATCGCGTGACCGACCTCGTGGCAAGCCACTCCGATAGAGGCGGTGGAGGTGCTGTTGTACACCTCGCTTGACAGCCGAATAACGTTTGCGCGCGGATCGTAGTGATCGGTGAGCTTGCCGCTTATCTGCTCTATGTGGATATTCTGCAGCCCGTTTTTGTCCAATACAAAACGCGCCGCCTGCGCCCCGGTAATTCCCTTTGAGGAGAGCTGCTTTGAGTATTTCGCGAACGTTGAATCGACGCCAGCGCTTGCTATCAGCGCAAAGATCATTCCGGGCAGCACGAAAAACAAATAAGTCCAATCAAAGTACATAAATACGCTCCTTTGCAGCAATA
>DKXD01000103.1:1030-4513 GCA_002492075.1 Ruminococcaceae bacterium UBA7135 | reverse complement strand
CCCCCCGCCGCAGGCGGGGGAACAACGATTTAACCGGAACATCAAAAGTGATCAGCCGAACGCAAGACCTCGTTTCATAAAATTTAAAAAATTTTTAAAAAGTTTATCCTTTTTTCGTTTTAATATGTCATAATATAAGGGAACCAGATCAAAGCAATTCGGAGGAAAACTATGGAAGATATCACGGAACTGGTCAAAATGGCGGCAAACGGTGACAGAGCGGCGTTTGACAGCCTGTATGAGCGAACGAAAAAAGGCGTGTGGTTCACTTGCATAAGTCTTTTGAAAAACGAGGAAAACGCAAAAGACATCATGCAGGACACCTATCTGGCGGCGTTTGAGAAGCTCGGCACGCTGGAAAATCCCGCTGCCGTTCAAACATGGCTAAACAAGATCGCGGCGAACAAGTGCAAAAACTTCATCAGCGCAAAATCCAACAGCACATTGGCAAATAACATCGAGGAAGTTCTCGAAAATGTCCCCGACGATAAGTTTCTTCCCGAGGATTATGTTATGGATGCGGAAAAACGCAGGATAATTATGGATATTATTGAAGACGCGTTATCCGCAAATCAGTACACGACGATAATCCTCTATTATTTCGATGAGATGACAGTCGCCGAGATCGCCGAGCTTATGAACTGTCACGAAAAAACCGTTCAATACCGCCTGAAAACCGCACGTCTTAAGATCAAGGAAGAGGTGGAGCGGTATGAAGAAGAAAACCGCGATAAGCTGCACGCGGTCGTGCCGTTCGTACTTCTTGCGCGGCTTTTTCGGGCGCAGGCGGAAAGTGCTTCCGTACCGTCGATCCCCGCTCTTCCCGCGGCTTCCTCCGATCTCTCAAACGCTTTGGATGTTCCCTCCGATTCAGCGGCGGCAGCCGTAAAAACAGGAGGAAAAGCAATGTTGAATTCACTTAAAGCAAAAATTATCGCAGGCGCCTGCGCCGCGGTGGTGGCAGGCGGGGGAGTTACCGCGGCGGTCCTTATCTCGAAAAACTCCAATAACGATACGGAAAGCGTTTTTTCAAGACCGTACGTATCCTCGGAAAGCAAGGCGGGCAGCTATTCCAAGCCGAATGTCTCGCAGTCGAACATAACCTCAAAGCCCGAAAGCGCCGTCAGCAAGCCAACGACCGAGAACACGGATTATCCGGAGTTTGAGGGGCTTACGCCGGTGAAGCTTATCAGGACGGACGAGAACAAAACGTTCCGCGATCCCGATATTATTTCGGGCAAGATCAAGGACGCTATACTGGACGGATTTTTATTTCTGACTGAGGACGGCGAATTGGTCGCTTACTATTGCGATGCAATAGATTATATACCTGTAAGCTTCGGCAAGGACACGGGCATAAGCAATCTGGACAACGCATTCTTTAAATATGACGGAAGCGAGCTTGTCGTTCTTGCCGTGGACGGAAAAAATGTGTTCTTCAAATCGGTAAATCTTAAGGGCGAGGTGAATGTTTGCAATAATACGAAAAACGCCAGAGAGATAAAGGGAACTTTGTTTGCCGACAGAGACGATATAAAAACTATCGTTGTAGACGCGTACGGAAACGTCCTTGCGTTTGACGAGAACGGTCTGGGATTGGAGCTTACCAACATATACGGCACAAACGAGGAAAGGAAGCCGAAGGAGGATGCGGTGTTTGCCGATGATACTAAAGGCTTCTATTACTATCCCAAATATGCGAAAGGATATTTTTATAACGGAATGAAGGTAAAGCAGCAGGCGAACCGATGCTTTATCGCCGAAGACGACAAGATATATTATCATCGTCCCGGCAGCAGTCACGCCTCGGAAACTCCCATAGAGTCCTTGGCGGAGTTCAGCTTTGAAAGCGTTTACAGTTCTGGTCAGAGTACCTTCTATTCGGGGGTAACTGTCGACGGCACGATAAAGGTATTCAATACAAGGGACAAAAACGATATTAAAGTAGTTTTAAGCGTGCCGAAGCCGGAGGGAACTATCCAAAACATCTGGAATATCTTTGAAGATACGGTTATCGTAAAGACCGACGTCGGCATTTACTCCGCCGAGTACGGCAGCGATACCGAGCTTACACCCGTGAAGTCGCTGAACGGCATCGGCGAGGAGGTCGTTGACATCAAAGGTTTTTATGTTTTGTTAAGCAACGGCTGCGTTTATATCGTAGACGAGTTCAGATCGTGATGCGAAATATTACGATTTTATGATTATTCCCGCGGCTATTGACAAGTCATAAAAAACGCAAATTTTCTCCCCCGCGCAGCGGGGGAGAAAAACTATATCTCAATTATTACAATTTTATGATTATTTCCCGCGGAGCATTGACATTCCGCGGGATTTGTTGTATATTTAAAGTGGGGGTGAGTGTATTGAGCGAGAAAATACTGGTAGTGGACGACGAGCACGAGATAGCCGACCTTGTGGAGGTCTGTCTCGCGAATGAGGGTTTTGAGGTAGTGAAGTTTTATTGCGGAGAAGACGCGCTGAAATTTGTGCAGACAGAGGCGTGCGACCTTGCGGTGCTTGACGTTATGCTGCCCGATATAGACGGGTTTGCGATGGTACAGAAGCTGCGTTCCCGCTTTGTGTTCCCGATAATCATGCTGACGGCTAAGTGCGAGGACACCGATAAGATAACGGGCTTAATGCTCGGCGCGGACGATTACATAACAAAGCCGTTTTCCCCGCCGGAGCTTGTTGCGAGAGTGAAAACGCAGCTTCGGCGGTATACGCGCTACAATTCTGCCGCTCCGAGAGCCAACGAGATCGACATACGCGGACTTACTATAAACAACGACAGCCACAAATGCACGCTTAACGGCAAGGAAGTCATCTTAACGCCAATCGAGTTTTCCGTGCTGTGGTATCTTTGCAGTCACAAAAACACCGTGGTATCGGGCGAGGAGCTTTTCGAGGCGGTGTGGGGCGAGAAATATCTTGACAGCTCCAACACGATAATGGCGCACATCGCGCGTATCCGCGAAAAGCTCGGCGAGCCGCCAAGAAAGCCCAAATACATAAAAACCGTATGGGGAGTGGGGTATACAATTGAAGAATAACAAGAAAATGTCCGCGTTTACAAGGCGCTTTATTTTGCAGTATCTTTTCGCTATGCTGATACCCGTGCTTGCGGTGTCGGCTGTCGCGCTGCTTGCCGATTGGATAGCCGGATTTAGGATCTGGTATGATGATGAGAAGATATATATGTTTTTACATTCGATCAAGGATAATATCTTTACGATCATATTGTTGACTGTGGTTATAGTTGGATCTTTTACCACTGTTCGTTTTATTAGAAAGCCGCTGAAATATATTGAAGACGTAATTAAAGCGGCAAAGGACCTCACCACCCCAACAGACAAGCCGATAGAGTTGCCGCCTGTCCTTGCAGAAGCGCAGTACGAGCTGAATTCCGTGCGCGAGACCGCTTTGCGAAACGCGGCTCTCGCAAAGGAGGCGGAGCAGCGCAAAAACGACCTCATCGTC
>DKXD01000103.1:0-721 GCA_002492075.1 Ruminococcaceae bacterium UBA7135 | reverse complement strand
GGAGGCGGAGCAGCGCAAAAACGATATGATAGTTTATCTCGCGCACGACCTCAAAACGCCGCTTACAAGCGTTATCGGCTACCTTACCCTATTGCGCGACGAGCCGAACATTTCCGAGGAGAACCGCGCAAAATACACTGCCACGGCTCTTGACCGCTCGCAGCGTCTGGAGGAGCTTATCAACGAGTTTTTTGACATAACCCGTTTCAGTCTGACAACGCTCACGCTTGAAACGCAGCGCATTGATCTAAGCTTTATGCTGGAGCAAACGATAAGCGAGTTTCAGCCCGTGTTCGCGAAGCACTCTCTTTCGGTAAACTCGGCTATACAGCCGAATGTGGACTTGCTCTGCGACCCCGACAAGCTGGAACGCGTGTTCGACAATCTTCTGAGAAACGCTGTGAACTACAGCTATCCCGAAACCGCCGTTGACTTCTCGATGACCGCCGATGACAACACCGTGACGGTTCGCTGCAAAAACCGCGGACGCACTATACCTCAAGAAAAGCTCGACCGTATTTTCGAGCAGTTTTTTCGCGTTGACAGCGCCCGCCAATCCAAAACGGGCGGCGCGGGGCTGGGGCTTGCTATAGCCAAGGAGATCGTTACTTTGCACGGCGGAACTGTTTCCGCCGTCAGCGCCGATGAAACGGTGGAGTTTACCGTTTGTCTTCCGAGAAAGCAGTAAAGGGTGTGCGCCCGTAATTTGCGGAGCGTCAGC
>DKXD01000181.1:3109-5508 GCA_002492075.1 Ruminococcaceae bacterium UBA7135 | reverse complement strand
GCGTTACAAGACAAACCCGTGCTGTGCTAAACTATATTTTTGGGGGATTTTATGAATATATCGTTATCCGAACACTTTAATTTCAAAAAGCTGTTTAGGTTTACTATGCCGTCTATAATAATGATGGTTTTCACGTCCATATACGGCGTGGTCGATGGGCTGTTCGTGTCGAATATCGTTGGCGAGACCGCGTTCACGGCGGTGAATTTTATAATGCCCGTAACTATGATACTAAGCGCGGTGGGTTTTATGTTCGGAACCGGCGGCAGTGCGCTTGTCTCCAAAACGCTCGGCGAGGGCGACCGCGACAAGGCGAACCGTATCTTCTCGCTGGTCGTCTACACAACGACGGCGGCGGGCGTTATTCTGGGAGCTTTGGGAATAGCGCTTATGCGCGTCGTTGCGTCCGCGCTGGGCGCGACCGGGGAAATGCTTGATAACAGCGTGCTTTACGGGCGGATTATAGTGGGCGTTTTGCCGCTGTTTATGCTGCAAATGGCGTTCCAAAGCCTGTTCGTCACCGCCGAAAAGCCAAAGCTCGGTCTGTTCGTTACGGTGCTTTCGGGCGTTACCAATATGGTGCTGGACGCGCTTTTCGTGGCGGTGTTTCGCTGGGGGATAGTCGGCGCGGCAGCCGCGACCGCGGCAAGTCAGCTCGTTGGCGGAGTTGTTCCGCTTATCTACTTCCTGCGGAAAAACAGCAGTCTGTTAAGGCTTGGCAAGACGCGTCTTGATTGGCGGGTTCTCGGCAAGACCTGCTCGAACGGCTCCTCGGAGTTCGTTTCACAAAGCTCGATGTCTATTGTGAATATGCTGTACAACACGCAGCTTATCAAATACGCGGGCGAGGGCGGCGTTGCGGCTTACGGCGTTATGATGTACGTCAATCTGGTGTTCCTCGCGATATTTATCGGGTACAGCATAGGCGTCGCGCCGATAGTCGGATATAATTACGGCGCAAAAAATTCCGCCGAGCTTCGCAACATTCGCAGAAAAAGCATATTTATCATCGTCGCGACATCCGTTGTGATGCTGGCAGTCTCCGAACTGTCGGCGGAAGCGCTGGCGGGCATTTTCGTCGGCAAGAACCCCGAGCTTTGCGCACTTACCGCGCGGGGCTTTCGGATATTTTCGCTGTCGTTTTTGTTCGCGGGAATAAACATTTTCGGCTCGTCGTTCTTTACTGCGCTGAACAACGGTCTTATCTCCGCACTGATCTCTTTTTTGAGAACGCTGGTGTTTCAGATCGGGGCGGTGCTTATCCTGCCTCTGTTTTTGGAAACGGACGGTATCTTCCTCTCGGTAGCCGTTGCTGAAATCGCGGCGTTTGTGCTGACGGTTTCCTTTATCGTCGCCAAAAAGAAAAAGTATAACTATTGAAAAAACACCGCATGATTACGGAACTCTCTCCCCCGACAGCGGAGGAGAGAGCGGTTATTATTCTTTTTATACAGCGCGGATTTTTCCGTGTGTTATCAATTCAAAACCATAAGCATTACCGAGAAGTAATGAAAAACGCTTCCCGCAACGGTAAAAATATGCCATATCGAGTGGAAGTAGCGCTTTGACTTTATAACGTAAAAAATTATCCCCACAGTGTAGCACAGTCCTCCGATGAGCAGAAACCACAACGAAAGCGGTGTGCAGTGCCTAAGCATGGGCTTTACAGCGAACACTATCGCCCACCCCATTAAAGCGTAGCAAACAACCGACGGCTTGCGGAACTTTTCAAGGTCTATGGAGTTCATTACTATACCCAATATCGCCGCGCCCCATATTATTCCGAAAAGCACCCAGCCTACTGCTCCGCGCAGAGGAATAAGCGTTATCGGTGTGTATGTTCCCGCGATAAGGAAGAAAATGGTATCGTGATCCATTATCCGAAAGAACGATTTTGCGTGTTTGTTCGTCAGAGCATGATATAACGTTGACATCGTATAAAGCAGGATAAGCGAAGTTCCGAATATCGCGGAGCTTGTTACCTCCCACGCTCCGCCGTGGAGCGCCGCGAGAACAATAAGCACAGCCGTTCCCGCAATTGCCAGCAGACTGCCCACGCCGTGAGTTACCGAATTGAAGATCTCTTCTCCCAAGGTGTAACGTTTTGTTATATCAATAGCCGCCTCATTGTTGGTTTTCATTTAAACATCTCCTTATCAAGTCGGTGCCGCCTTGCTCCGTTCCGCCGCTTTAAAACTTCTCGGCGCAATTGATATGCGCTGTGAAGCAAGTATTCATAATTATAATAGTATCACCATAAACTGGTTTTGTCAAGCGTTATTTTTATATTTCACACAATTTTCCTGTTTAAGACACCGATTGGTTGGCAGAATTTTCCCCGATCACGGTGCGATATGCCGCTGTTCCATTGAAGAAAGCACTGATTTAACGGTCCTCTC
>DKXD01000181.1:0-2827 GCA_002492075.1 Ruminococcaceae bacterium UBA7135 | reverse complement strand
CCCCCCGCCGCAGGCGGGGAGAGGACGTATAAACCGACATTTTTCTTTAACTTTGTTGTTCAAACGCCTTTGTTTTTGTGTTATAATAAAGACATCAAAGCAGATTGTAAATATACTGACGGTCTGCGGAATATAAAGGAGATGTTTTTATGAAAAATCTTGACGCTGTTTACGCAGAAAAAATCGCGGAGGAATACGCTCACAAATCGGAATCGAAGGTTGTCGCTTTGAGAAAGCTCGACCAAAAGGCGAAACGCCCCGCGAACGTGTTTGCATTCACATTCGGAGTAATCGGCGCGCTGATATTGGGCGTGGGAATGTGCCTTGCAATGGGACAGATAGGCGATAATTCGGCGGCAGCCATGACTGCCGGGATAATAATAGGGTGCATAGGTATCGCTATGGTATCGGCAAACTATGCGCTGTACAAAAGAATATTGGAAAACGGCAAGAAAAAATACGCTTTTGAGATCATGGAGCTTGCCAAAGAAATAACCGGACAGGAAAAATAAACGGGACGGTGTGATATGAACAGAGCCGAAAGCAAATACTTCAGAACCGCAAATCGAATGGACGAGGCATTGCTCTCGCTTCTTCGCGAGAAGAGCTTTGAATATGTGACCATAAAAGAGATATGTGCGCGCGCTTCGGTCAACCGCTCCACGTTTTATCTGCATTACGAGAATATCGGCGATCTGCTGCTGGAAACCATAGAGATGATAAACGAAAGGTTTCGCGCTTCTCAATTTCAAAAGGAATTTGATATTGACGGAAAATCTCCCGACGAGCTGTTCTTTATGACCGAGGAATGGATTGTTCCATACCTTGAGTTTATCAAGGAAAACAAATATGTTTACAAGGCGATACACACAAACTCGGCGGCGTTCGGTGTGGAAAAAGCGTTTGATTTTTATTTCCGGAACGTCTTTTCACCGATACTCTTAAAATACGGCGTATCCGAGGATAAGCACGAATATGTGATGGATTTTTACCGCTGCGGACTGTCCGCGGTGATAATGCGCTGGGTGGATGAGGACTGCGAAAAGCCCGTCGAGTTCGTTATGGAAGTAATATCGTTGATTTTTAACGGTCAGCGGGAGATGAGAAATGGGAAACAGCTTTAAGCAAATCGCTGAAAGGCGGAAAAAGGACTATAATTTCAAAACGCTTACAAACGCCGCGGCTTCGTTTTTCGTTACGGCGTTGTTCGCGCTGTATAACGGATTTCTGGGGATATATTACAGCTCGGTGTGGAACGGGTGCATTTGCGTTTATTATATTCTTCTGGCGGTCACGCGCGGGATGATCCCGATAACGGAAAAGAAAAACCTGAGCCGAGCGGAAAAAGCCGACGCGTACCGAAAACGAACGTTTAAGATCACCTCGGTGGTAATTCTTATGATGAACCTCGCGCTTGTTATCCCCATCTCTCTTATGGTGCTGAATTCGCGCCCCGTTAATATGGGGCTTATCCCCGCGATAGCCATGGCGGCTTACACTACATACAAGGTGGTAATTGCGTCCATAAATATTAAGAGAATGAAACGCAGCTCCAACATTCTTGTGCGGGAGCTGCGAACAATAAATTTTATAGACGCTTTGGTTTCCGTTTTGACATTGCAGAATACGCTGATAATCGTCAATCGAACGGAAGAGAGCGGCGATATGTTTGTGCTTACCGCAGTATCGAGCGCCGTGATATATCTTGTTATTCTGGCACTGTCTGTATGGCGAATTTTTAAAGAAAATAAAAATTCTAAAACAAGCTGAACGTCAAAACTCGAAATGCCGATATATTTCGATATCCCCCGTCTCATGCGGGGGATATTCGGGTTTATATGCAAGGCGCGATATTTGTGAGCCGAGGTCTTAGCGCCGGTTTAGTATCTCGGCGTGCGGAGATAAACAGTCTCTTAATGGTACACCGCCGCGACCGCGCTTTTATTGGCGTTCTGCTTGAACTTCAGACGTAAATGGTCGGCAATAAGCGCGATAAACTCGGAGTTGGTTGGCTTGCCGCGCGAGGTATGTACGGTGTAGCTGAATATCTTTGTAAGCACATCTATGTCTCCGCGGTCCCATGCTATCTCTATCGCGTGGCGAATAGCGCGTTCAACGCGCGACGACGTGGTGTCGTATTGCTTCGCGACCGTGGGGTAAAGCAGTTTGGTTATCGAATTTATCATCTCATCGTTGTTGACGGAAAGCATTATCGCCGTCCTCAGATAATGATAGCCCTTGATATGCGCGGGAATACCGACTTGATGTATTATTTCGGTAACGGCGCATTCGAGATCGGTCTCGCTTGGAGCTGCCGGTTTCGGCTGTGACACTCCGCACATCTGATTGATCTTTGTAACAAGGAACTGCGGGTCTACGGGCTGGAGCATAAACGACGCGCCCAAAGCCGCCGCCTCGCGTTCAAGAATGGGATCGGGCGTTCCCGATACGATTATCACGTTGGGAACGTATTTCTTTTCCACCTTTAATTTGCGTATCACTTCCACCGCGTCGCAAAAGGGCATTTTCGCTTCCAGAACTGCCGCGTCGGGCGACTCCGATTTTATGGAATTCAGCACCGAATTTCCGTCGCAGCGGCGCGTTATCGCGTACATTCCCGCGTTTTTCAGTGCGCCTGCCCATGCAATGCCGCGGTCTGCGGTGTCGTTTCCGATAAGTACTTTGATCTGATCTGCCATTTTATTTTCCTCCAAATTTTGTTTTTCAGCCGAATTTGCCTTTTTATTACGGCTTGTTCTTCGGTCTGATTTTATTTTACCATATTTTGGAAATAATTGCAAGGGGTTTTGGTAAAATATTTCCAATT
>DKXD01000020.1:8308-8976 GCA_002492075.1 Ruminococcaceae bacterium UBA7135 | reverse complement strand
AGAAATTATGCCGGCAATTGGCTTTGCACAGCCATTTGCGGGCATAATATCTTTTTGGTCACAATAAGTTGGTGGATCCGAGGAGAATCGAACTCCTGTCCGAAAACCCGTCCGGGCAACCTTCTCCGAGTGCAGTTTGTCGATTAAATCTCCCTTGCGCGAACGCCGACAAACAGGCTTTCGCGTTTGGCAGCCTTTAGTACAACAAGAGCTTCAAGGCTACAGGCTCAAGTCGTTCACCGCGTAGTGACGCCATATCCCCGCCCGCGGTAACTCGGGGTATGACGGCAGCGCCTTAGGCAGCTGCTAAAACGAGATCGTCGTCTGCGTTTAAATTTAAGTTGCGACTATTAAAGTGATTTCGCCCTCACTACTCGCTTATTGCGCATCAAGATCCCCGTCGAAGCCTTTACGGACCCGAATACGTCACCACAAAAGCCGAACGAACTTGCTGCGGTTTTTATATTATAACACACCTTTGCCGATTTGTCAAGGGTTTATAATAATTTTTTCACTCCCCCGTTCCATGGGGGAGTGCTCCACAACTCACTTGTGCAAGTGCAACAAATTCTCCCCCACCCGCTCCGCAGGGGAGAGAACTCTTCTTGCGCTTTGCGCTCTCACACAAAAAAGCGGCGGACTTATGAAAGTCAGCCGCTTTTCGTTAT
>DKXD01000020.1:5996-8027 GCA_002492075.1 Ruminococcaceae bacterium UBA7135 | reverse complement strand
CGCTTTTCGTTATTTCAGCTTTATCTTGATATATTCTGTGATGATCTCCACGCACTTTTCAAATCCCAAGTCGCCGCTGTTGAGACACAGATCGTAGTTGCGTGCGTCGTTCCAGTCGTGCCCTGTGTGAGCCTTGTAATACTCGGCGCGCTTCTTGTCGGTAGCCGCTATCGTTTTGAGAGCCTCCTTGCGGTCGAGTATGCCCTTGACTTCCGCCGCATTACTAATACAATGCTCCTCGTCCGCCCAAACGAACACGCGCACCGTATCGGGGCGGTCACGCAAAACGAAATCCGCGCAGCGACCAACGATAATGCAGCTCTTTTCATCGGCAAGCTGCTTTATCACCTTGGCGGTGTAGTTGAACAGGTTCTCCTCGGAAGTGAACGACTTCTTGTCGGGAGAGATAACGCCGCCCTTGTAAACGGAACGCTTCCCGATACCGCCTTTCGTCTGCTCGTCCGACTGCCCGAAAAGAGCCTCGTTTATGCCGCTCTCCTCGCTTGCGAGCTTGATGATATCTTTATCATAGAACTCCACGCCCAGCTTTTTGGAGAGCATCTGACCAATAGTCCGCCCGCCGCTGCCAAAGCCGCGCGCTATTGTGATTATAAACTTATCCATAATAACCTCTCATAATAAACTGTCAGTACATTTCGGACACGTTTTCTTCCGCAGAAAGCATGTAGGTATTGTCGAAAATTTTAAATCCGAGAAGCCTTACCGTCGTACCCCGTGTTCCTTCAAGAGTGTGATAATTGAAAACGGAGTAAACGATCGACTTGTATTCAACGCTGCCGCCGTCCTTGTAATGAAATTTTATCGGAAAAAGCAAGATGACCGCTATAATTATGATAATAATGACGATCAGTCTTTTTTTATTCCCCTTCCTTTTTTCGCTCCGAACTCTCATTGTTTTCAAGCCTTTCTTCAAATTCAGCGTCGATCTCTATCGCGTCATTGTCCTTTTCCTCACGCTTTTTTTGAAGAACGGCGCCTGCCGCCGCTGCGGTGAGCGCTCCGCCCACAAACGGAATAACAAACTTCAAAAAACCCATGTGCTACCCCCTAAATCGTCAGCTGTTATCACTCGCCCAAATACGCTTTCTTTACCTGCTCGTTATCCATAAGCTCGTGAGCGTCGCCCGAAAGCGAGATCGTTCCCGTTTCGAGAACATAGGCGCGGTTCGCTATCGAAAGCGCCTTTTTCGCATTCTGCTCTACCAGAAGAACAGTCGTGCCGCTCTTGTTTATCTCCTGTATTATGTCGAATATCTCGTTTACATACAGCGGCGAAAGTCCCATTGACGGTTCGTCCATAAGGACTATGGTGGGTTTTGACATCAGTGCTCTGCCCATCGCGAGCATTTGCTGCTCGCCGCCCGAAAGAGTACCGGCAAGCTGACCGCGGCGCTCTTTAAGGCGCGGAAAGCGTTCGTAAACGCGCTCCAGCGTTTCGTTTATCTCGTTCTTGTCCTTGCGGGTGTACGCGCCCAGCGTGAGGTTTTCAAGCACCGAAAGCTGTGCGAAAACGCGCCGACCCTCGGGCACCTGCGCCATTCCCATAGAAACTATCTTGTGAGCGGGCGTTTTGGTAAGCTCCTTGCCGTTAAACAGCACCGAACCGCGCTTAGCGGGAATAAGCCCGGAAATGGTGTGCAGCGTGGTGGTCTTGCCCGCGCCGTTGGCTCCTATAAGCGCGATTATCTCTCCCTGCTCGACATTGAACGAAATGCCTTTCAAAGCATTTATCGCGCCGTAATATACTTCCAAGTCTTTTATTTCAAGCATTGACATAGTTATTCTCCCAAATACGCTGTGATGACCTTAGGGTCGTTAAGCACGGCGGACGTTTCTCCTTGAGCCAGCTCCTGTCCGAAGTTCAGAACGGTAAGCTCCTCGCAGATACCCGAAACCAGCTTCATATCGTGCTCAATAAGCAGTATTGTCATATCAAATTCGTCCCGCACAAAACGAATGGTTTCCATCAACTCCGCAGTTTCGTTCGGGTTCATACCGGCGGCCGGCTCG
>DKXD01000020.1:5277-5718 GCA_002492075.1 Ruminococcaceae bacterium UBA7135 | reverse complement strand
GTTCATGCCCGCCGCCGGCTCGTCAAGCAAAAGCAGCTTCGGATTAGTGGCAAGCGCCCGCGCTATTTCCAGCTTGCGCTGCTTGCCGTAGGGCAAATTTTGTGAAAGCGCAGCACTTTCGCCGTCCAGATCGAACACCCGAAGCAGCTCCATTGCCTTTTCTGTCATCAGCTTTTCTTCTTTAAAATAGCGAGGAAGCCGCAGTATGCCCTCTATCGTCGTATATTTCGTCTGATTTTGCATACCGACCTTAACGTTATCGAGAACGCTCATGCACTTAAACAGGCGAATGTTCTGGAACGTCCTTGCAACGCCGCTTTTGTTGATCTCCACGGGCGGCTTGCCCGTGATGTTCGCGCCGTCAAGGAAGATCGCGCCCGCAGTGGGCTTGTAAACGCCCGTCAGCATATTGAACACGGTGGTTTTTCCCGCGCCGTTGGG
>DKXD01000020.1:1034-5019 GCA_002492075.1 Ruminococcaceae bacterium UBA7135 | reverse complement strand
GTGGTTTTTCCCGCGCCGTTGGGTCCTATCAGTCCATAAAGCTGATGCTTTTTGACTTTCATATTCAAGCCGTCCACGGCGCGAAGTCCGCCGAATTGTATCGACAGCTCCTTTACCTCAAGCATAGTGCCGTTTTCGGATGCCGTTTCGGGAGCGTTTTCACTGTTTTCAATATTCTTTGAGATATCCGTCACGCTTCAGCACCTCCCGAAGTAACGTCCGTCGCTTTGTCCTTTTTGAATTTCGCCTTTATCTTCTCGCGCAGATTTATAAAGAATGGCGCGTTCTTCCACAGCATAAGGAAGATAAGGATTATCGCGTAAATCAGCATACGCGCGTTTACAATTTCCTGATTTATATTGCGCAGCAGCTCGGGCAACGCATAGAGTATGATAGTCGCGATTATAGAGCCGCGCAGACTTCCCAGTCCGCCCAAAACAACGTAAACCAGTATCAGAATTGAAAGATTGTAGTCGAACTTTTTGGGGAGCATATTTGAAAGCGAGTGCATATAAAGCGCTCCCGCAACGCCCGCGATAGCCGCTGACAACGTGAACGCCATAAGGCGGAACTTCGTAACGTTTATTCCCACGGACTGCGCCGCGATGTAGTTGTCGCGGACCGCCATACACGCGCGCCCCGACTTTGAATCGATAAACATCATCAGGATAAGCAGACAAACAAGCAGAACCGCAGCCACTACCCAGAAGTTGGTAAGTCCCGGAGCGCTCGTTCCCATAGGACCGCGCAGTATCTCGACCTTTGTTGCCGCGTCTATGTTCTGAGGAGGATTGGTGAAGCCGAAGTGCAGACCGTTTACGTCCTGAGTGAGATAGATGTTGTTGAACAGCGACTTCATAATCTCTCCGAATCCCAGCGTTACGATAGCCAGATAGTCGCCGCGAAGTCTCATTACAGGGATACCGATAAGCACGCCCATTATCGCCGCGCAGACCGCTCCGAAAAGTATCGCCAGAGTGAACACCAGCCATTGCGGAACTCCGCCGACATTCATCAGCATTTGCGATACCGTAGCGGACGAAAACGCGCCTATGCACATAAATCCCGCGTGTCCCAGCGAAAGCTCGCCCAGAACGCCCACCGTAAGATTAAGCGAAGTCGAGGCTATAATGTAAATACCTATCGTCACCGTCAGACCGCTTACCATATTGTTCAGCTTGCCCATTGCCATAAGTACGCCCAGTACGGCAAGCAAAGCCGTCGTTCCGCCAAAGGTTATAAGGTTGTTTTTCGTTACTTTTCTCATTGCCTTCACCTCAAACCTTCTCGTTTATCTTCTTGCCCATAATGCCCGTAGGACGGACTATAAGCACGACTATAAGCACCAAAAATACGATAGCGTCCGAAAGCTGCGAGGATATGTAGAACTTCGCGAGTATCTCGATAACGCCAAGCAGCACGCCGCCTATCATCGCTCCGGGAATACTGCCTATGCCGCCGAATACCGCCGCGACAAACGCCTTTATTCCGGGCATGGAGCCGGTATACGGCGATATCTGCGGATAAGCGGAGCACATCAGTACCGCCGCCACAGCCGCCAATGCCGAACCAATAGCGAATGTCAGCGATATCGTTCCGTTTACGTTTATGCCCATAAGCTGAGCCGCACCGCGATCCTCGCTGCACGCAAGCATTGCCTTTCCCGCTTTCGTTTTGTTTATGAACAGTATAAGCGCCACCATAATAATAACCGAAACCGCAATGGCAAGGAATGTTTCCATAGAGATCGTAAGTATCGGCTTCAGACCCTCGTCCGCATACGGATTATCAGCGAAGAACACCGCGCCCTTTCCCTCGAACACCTGCAAAAACGGAGGAGCGCCCGCCGCGATGGACGTGAACGTCCTCGGGTTCGCCGACTGCGTGAGCAGCGCGATATTCTGCAAAAGATAGCTTACGCCTATCGCCGTTATCAGCACGGCAAGCGGCGGCGCGCTGCGAAGAGGACGGTACGCCACCTTTTCGATGACCACGCCCAGCACCGTGCAGACCGCCACGGTTATCAGCATGGCAAGCCACAGCGGACACCAGGTCGCCGCCATGGTGATGAACGCCGCGTAGCCTCCCACCATTATTATATCGCCGTGGGCGAAGTTAAGCATTTTCGCTATGCCGTAAACCATAGTGTAACCCAAGGCTATCAGCGCGTAAATGCTGCCCAGACTTATTCCGTTTAACAGATTGGAAATAAAGCTCATAGTACTCTCTCCTCGGAGATAATTTTGTTCACAAATGCAACAGATATAGAAATAAAAACGTCTTTCTTACTTTCTTACCTCTATTTCTCTTACATCTAAATAAATACGCAAAATCCGTACAAGAGTGTACGCCCTTGTACGGTTTGCGATAAAATCAGATATAAAACCCTTTGATGTTATCAAAGGTCAACAAGCGAACCCTTGCCGTCGGTAACTTTGATCTGCATTACTCTGGGGTTTTTGGTAACCTCGCCGTCGGCAGACCACTTGGAGTCGCCAGTAACGCCCGCGTATTCGATCTGAGTCATAGCAGCCTTCAGCTTGTCGCAAAGCTCGGAGGAGCTTATATTCGCGTCCTTTATGTCAGCCTTTTCAATAGCCGCCTTTACAGCATAAACGCAATCGTAAGCATCCGCCGCGAACTGAATGGGATCGTCCGCATCAGGGAACTTAGCCTTGTATGCCTCGGTAAACTTAACGGATTTTTCGTCGCTGGCTGTCGCGGAGTAAGGTGTGAGTGCGTATACGCCGTCAGCGAGCGCTACCTTGTCCTTAAGAACGCCGATAAGTCCGTCAAGACCGTCGCCGCCTACAACGGGAACGTCAAGCTTGTTCTCCGCCTGCTGGAGGATAAGAGCCGTTTCGGTGTAGTATATCGGGAGGAACAGCACGTCGATGTTGTTATCGACCATTTTCTGGATCTGAGCGGAGAAGTCCTTGTTGCTGTCGGAGGTAAAGCCCTCTTCAACAACTACCTCAAGACCCTTTGCGGCAGCTTCCTCTTTAAAGCCGTCCTTGATACCGGTGGAATAAGAATCGGAGCTGTCGAAAATAATGCCCACCTTTGTCTTGCTGGAGAGCTTTTCCGCAATGAAGTCAGCCTCAAGCTTACCCTGCTGCGGGTCGTTGAAGCACATACGGAAGCAGTTATCGCCGGAGGTGATAGCGTTTACCGAAGAACCCGACGGGGTGATCATAAACATATTATCCTTGGTAGCTTCCTTGGAAACCGCCTCGCAGGGACCGGACGTTACCGTGCCGATAAGCAGCTTCATATCCTTATCCTTAAGGTTGTTGTATGCCGTTACGGACTTCTCGGGGTCATGTTCGTCGTCCTGGAAGTTCATCTCAAGCGTCATACCGTTTACGCCGCCCGCCGCGTTTATCTCGTCGATAGCGAGCTGCATACCGTTCTTTACGTTTGTGCCGTAGATAGCCGCGCCGCCCGTGATAGGACCGATGCCGCCGATAACGAGTTTGCCGCCGTTACCCGAAGTCGTGCCGGCGATGTCGCCCGAACCCGTGCCGCCATAGTTATCAGAAGCCGTGCTGCTTGTGCCCGCGTTATTGCAGCCCGCGAGGCTCATTGCCATTACCGCGGCAGCCGCAGCCGCAGCGGTGCGTTTAAACAAATTTTTCATAAATTTTATCCTTTCTTGTCTCTACACAAAATATCTGTTAGGAAAAACAATTTCAGCCCTTGTGAGATCACAGCTTGCAGAAATAGCTGTTTTCAAACGTTGTATTCCCCAATCAAAGCAAAGAGGTTCGCTTTATTGCGCGGCATCTTCCACGCTCCGCGGAAGAGATACCATGAAATAACACTTAAATATACAGTCTGCGATCTCACACTTCGAGAAATTATTTTCTTTGCAATTTTAATATACCATTTAATTCAAATTATGTCAAGGAGAAAATTATAACAATCTTAAAAGCTGTGAAAAAATATTTTGTGTATTTTGCACGAAAACAAGAAAAAATCTGCA
>DKXD01000020.1:0-776 GCA_002492075.1 Ruminococcaceae bacterium UBA7135 | reverse complement strand
AAAAATCTGCAAAAAACCCGAAAAACGCTAAAGAAAACGACAGAAAAGGCACAAAAAATCGTTCCGCCAAACATCGGCGGAACGATCCGTGCTTGTTCAAAAAATTCCACTCTGCAAGAAGCCCGCGCACATTCTGCAATCGGCAAGGTCAGTCGGCGAGGTAGGATTTCACCAGCACCTGCAAAAGCTCGTCCCTGTCGATATGGCGGATAAGCCCGCGCGCGTTATTGTAAGTCGTGATATATGTAGGGTCCTCCGACAGGATATAGCCCACCAGCTGATTTATCGGATTATAGCCCTTTTGCTTTAATGCGTCGTAAACCGTCGTGAGTATCTCTTTCATCTCGTTCTCTCTGTCCTCATGAACGGAAAAGGTCATTGTTTTATCCAGCATATTATCAGATCCTTTCTTTTTATGAATTTGCCGCGCCGCAAAGCCGAAAATGTTCGGCGCACAGTATTGCGCTCTTCTCCCCTCTAAACCAATTATACACAATTTTTGCCGAAATATCAACTAGATTTGCCGATTTAAGGTTTATAGGCGCTCAAAATCTATAATTTTTACAAAACGAGCTGCTTTTCTTTGTACAATTTCAACAAAAAACATACACCAAAATTTACATATTTATAAAATTTGATAAAACCCTTGTATATTTAAAAAAAATGTGATATAATTAAAAGTGAGGATTTACCGCTTTTACCAATTCTCATATAGAAAGAGTACAAATACTGTTTCTCTCCCCCGCGAAGCTGGGGAGAGAAAATAAGATAATGTG
>DKXD01000012.1 GCA_002492075.1 Ruminococcaceae bacterium UBA7135 | reverse complement strand
TATAATACAACAAACTATAATTTAACTTGACATACTCCCGAAAAAATGTTATAATCAAAGAAAATAAACTTGACTGAGGTATATTATGAAAAGGATCGCAATATTTGAAAAAGTAAGCCCGAAGCAGTTCAAGCAGGTGTACACGAACGCGGACGCGGAGAGCATTTACGGCGCGATAAAGCTGCCGAAACGCGCTACGGCAGGCTCTGCGGGGTATGATTTTTTCGCGCCGTTCGATATCGAGCTTAAAGCGGGCAAGACCGTTAAAATTCCCACGGGCATTCGCGTAAAAATGGAGGACGGCTGGTTTCTGTCGATATACCCGAGAAGCGGGTTGGGCTTTAAGTTCAGGCTTCAGCTTGACAATACCGTCGGTATAATCGACAAAGACTACTATGATTCCGACAACGAAGGACATATTATGATAAAGCTCACGAACGACTCCAAGGAGGGGAAAACCGTGAACATCGCCGCGGGCTCGGGCTTTGCTCAGGGCATCTTCACGGAGTTTGGGATAACCGTTGACGACGATGCGGACGGCGTTCGCAACGGCGGTTTCGGAAGCACGAACCAATAACGCAATATCGACAGTCCGAAAATACATTTTTCTATAAACCAACGATATCTCCCCCGCGAAACGGGGGAGATATCGTTATTTTAAAGCGCTTTTTAATAGAAGCGGTGTAAGCAATGGCGCCCGCCGTCAAAATCACCCGAAAAATCGGTGCGTTCCTGTTTCTCGGGTCGTTCCTACTTTCTCGAAAACGCTCTCACAATGGCTCACATCGGATGTTTCTTGCTGTTCTTCGTGTTCCCCCTGCTACTTCCTTGGAAATAGTATATTTTTCTGCATTTTGGGAAAATACTTATCACCGATATTGATATCGGCAGATCGTTGTCAAACAACACAATTTAATAATCATAACGCATCCGATGCTATCACCGTTCTATTATCCATTTAGATACATATATTTCACGCAAACTCAAGATATAATAAGATTTACGGCTAATCCTGTTAAACAAGCAAATAATGCCGTAAAAGCAATATAAAGCAAAAAACGCTTTATACCCAGAACGATCTTCACCGCACCGAGATTGGTGATTTTCGTAGCGGGTCCCGTTATCATAAACGCCGCCGCGCTGCCAAGGCTCATTCCGTCGGCGAGCCACATCTGCAAAAGCGGGATAGTTCCTCCGCCGCAGGCGTATAGTGGCACGCCTATCGTCGCTGCCATAAGCACGCCCCAAGCCTCGTTCCCTCCAAACACCGCGCTTATCCATTCCGACGGAACATACCGCTGAAACACCGCCGAAAGTACCACGCCGATAAGGAAATACAATCCGGTCGCCTTAACGTTTCTGCCGAGATTTTTGACAAACCTCAGAAAAAGATTTTTGTCAACGTCGCGGTTTTTCGGCTCGGAGAAGCCGTCAAACTTAAAAAATCCGTTCTTGTAAAACAGCCTTATCAGCAATCCGGCGGCGATCCCACAAATGAAACAGGATACTATTCGGATAACGAGCGCTTTAGTCCCCAAAGCTGCGCTGTAAATGATAAGCTGCGGATTCAGCAGTATTGAGGACATCATAAACGCCGCCAGCCAGTCGTCGCGTATCCCGCTTTTGGAAAACGAAGCCGCTATTGGGATCGTACCATACATACACAGCGGCGAGGCTATCCCAAGAGCACTTGCGATAAATATCCCGAAAATGCCGAGCTTCTTATTGCCGAGCGAACGAAACGCGCCGTGTATCTTGTCCTTAACAAACACGGAAATGACCGAGCCGATGACCATTCCCAGAACCCAATACGGGAAAATCTGCCTAAGCTGGAGCGTGAAATAATACCACAAATAGACAGCCTCGCGTTGTATGATCTCCATAATTACTCCCTTATGTCAAATATGCAGCCGCACCGTTCAGCAATTTGCAGCAAGGTGAAATACTTTTCCTCAAGCGGTATCCAACGCTCGCGGAATACCGTAAGCGCATCCGCTCTGTTGCGGCGCTCTATCCGTTTTAACTGCTCCTCCGGGTCGACGGTGAAGAACACGCGCAGACCGTAATATTTCCACAGCAGCGTGTGACAGCTGTATGAGCCTTCGATGATAGTCACAGAGTTCGGCTCAACGTGAATTTTCTCGTCAAGGCACTGCGTTTTGCAGCTGAACGGACAGTAGGAGAACGCCTGTCCGCGCCGCAGCGGCTCCATAACCTCAGATATCAGACGCTCATAGTCGATGCTGCCGCCGGGTTCGTTCAAGCGTTCTGCTGTGCGCTGCTCGGGACGCAGAAAGAAGCTGTCCGCGTGAATGACACTGCAGCCGATAAGTTCCCGAAGATGCTCCGCAAACGTTGTCTTTCCTGCTGCACAACGTCCGTCAATGGCGGCTGTCAGCGGTTTTTCGTGCTTTCCGATTTCATCCGCGATAACGGAAACAGCGTTGTGCATAATTAACCCTCTAAATTTTCCAAGGACTTTTTGCGGTGTTTTGAAAACTTCACCAATCCCGTTTTGTTAAGCACCAACATCATCGCGGGAATGAAGACAAGCTGCAAAATAATTCCGGGGAATGCGTTCAGAAACGCTCCCGCCATAAATGCCTCCCAAGTAAATCCGTTTTCACCAAGCCCCAGCAGGAAAATCTCCGAGATACCCCAAACGATACGCCCCGCGATCATCGCGATCAACATACTGCGGTACAACGAGATAATGCACTTCCAACGCGACCGTGAATACAACAGCCCAACCACTAATCCGTAGGTTGCCAGTTCAAAAGCCATTGCAATACCGTTCGGGTAGAGCACGGGCATTCCCCAAAGAAAATATCGCAGTATCGGCGTTACAAATCCCACGCCAAGTCCGTATTTCCAGCCGCAGATAAGTCCGCATAAAATGACCGGAATGTGCATAGGAAGCAACATATTGCCTATCTGCTTTATCTGCCCCGTCAGAAACGGCAGCAGCAAGCCTGCAGCCAAAAACATTGCAGCAAGCGTCAGATTCAGCACGGGACTTCTTTTTTTATCGACCGTATTATCCGTTTTATTCATGTCTATCTACCTTTCCTGTCAAATTATTTTCAGTCTACCGATACAAGTTCGTAGGTTCTGCTTCCGAGACCTATTTCGGCGGCGTGTTCGAGAGTGTGCAGTCCGTTGCGGGATTCAATGCGGTTGACGAGTGAAGCTCCGTCACCGTCTTTCTGCGCATAGATCAGATCAATACACGCCTGATCGACCGCTACGGGATCCGTTGAAGCCAGAATACCTATATCATGCATATCGGGCTCAGCGGGATTTCCGTTGCAGTCGCAATCCACGGAGAGCCTGTTCATTACGTTGATATAAACTATGCGCTCACCGTTTCCGAGGTAGTCAGAGACCGATTTTCCCGCTTCTGCCATTGACTCGAGGAACGGATCCTGAGCTCCGCCCCATGGGCTGGTGCGGCTGTTTCCCGCGCTGTGGATCCAGCATTTTCCCTCGCTCGAACCGAGACCAATCGAGATATTCTTGATAGCTCCGCCGAAGCCCGCCATTGCGTGCCCCTTGAAGTGCGAGAGCACCAGATATGAATCATAATCGCCGAAATGCGCACCAACGTAATTCTCGGATAACTGCGTGCCGCCTGTCACGGGTAATGTCATTGAGCCGTTTTCGTCCAGTATCTGAAACTCTGCGATATCGGTGAAGCCGTGATCCTTGGCTACCTGATAATGCATTGCCGTTTCCGCACGCGAACCGCCGTAAGCGGTGTTGTTTTCAACGATTGTGCCGTCAATCGACTGCACTAAGTCCTTGATAAGCTCGGGGCGGAGATAGTTGCTCGCGGGCGGCTCTCCCGTGGAGAGCTTCACTGCGACCTTGCCTGTCGGCGACCAACCCAGCGCGTCATAAACGGCTTTTAGTCCCTCCGGTGAGATATCAGTCGTCATATAGACCTTTGGAGTGTCGGTCTGCGAATTATTGCTTTCTTGTGGCGCGGAACTTTCGGAAATGCTGTCCGAGCTTCCTGTTGTACTTGTGTTGTTTGCATCGCTTGAACTATCCGAAACGGACGGCGCAGAGTTTTCGGAACGGCTTGAAGCGTTGACTTGTCCGCTTCCCGATATCTTAGGCGAACTGCTGTGTTGCTCTCCGTTACAGCCTGTCAGCAAAACTATTGCCATAAGCAAAGCCGATATTTTCTTTTTCATTGGTGATCCTCCTAAAAAAAGATTTTTCAATATATGATCAACGGTTTCCACCGTCTTGATCTTGTACGGCACATCCCGAACAAAAGGTCTTATGTTCCGAAGAAAAGCGGGAGAGCATTATATAAATACTCCTGCACGGCGTTAAAATCGTGGTAGCCTCCTTCTTTCTGATAATATACCAAATGATCAGGCGAAAAAACATCATTGCGTTTCAGCATTTCCTGCATCTGAATCTCAACCTGACCGCGAACGGTATCCTGTGTTCCGGTCGTGGCATAAATGAAGTATCCGCGCTCATTCAAATCGTTTTCCGCGATCAGTTCCTCAAAAAAGTCGCAGGTCTCTTCGGGATAATAGTTGCCATAGCCTCCGTAATACCAGCAAGCTCCGCTCATGGGCAGAAAATAGCGGATATATTCGGAATCATAGCAGAATTCCATCCACGTTGTGACCGAGCCGAGCGAAAATCCCGCGAATGCCCGATGATCCCGCGAGGCGATTAAATCCTCCTTGGATGTTGACCGCGCATAGGTGTGAAATCTTCCCTCTACCGCAGGCATAAGGTTTTCCGTAAAGTCAAGATGGAATTGCCGCAGCTCGCTGTCCGAGCCGCCAAAGCTGCGATCACTGTTTTCGTTGTAAAAGGTCGCGGAAACCATAATAGTCGGCTTCATATCACCTTTTGCGATAAGATTATCGAACATATTCTTCATTGTTCCCATATCGAAATATTCGCCCTCTCTGCCGCCCCAGCCGTGCATTAAATATACGATATCGTATCGCGTTTCGGTGTCGGATTCATCATACCCATACGGAAGATAAACGTATGCCGTCTTTGTAATCGGAGAACCATCACGGACATAATCCTTTGAGTCATATTCGATTCGTACAACATTTGCTTGTTTTTCGGCAGCCTCCATATATTCGGAGGGAACAGACAATGTCATTCCCGTTTGCGGAATATTTATGGTATTTCCGCTGTTATCCGGTTGTTCAGGCTTTGGAGATGTTTGTGTGCCGGAGCTGTCCTGTGAGCTCGAGCTGTTCTGAGTATCCGAGCTGCCCTGTGAGCTTGAGTTGTTCTGTGAACCCGAACTGTCCAGTGTGTTTGTGCTACTCTGTGTATCCGAGATACTTTCTGTGTTTGAACCGCTCTGTATTTCGGTTTGCTCCGAATTGCTTATATTGGAAAGAGAGTCCGGTGGTAAATCACTTTGATTTTCACATCCGCTAAAAAGCATAACGGCAACGCTCGAAGCCAAGCAGATAAATTTTTTTAACATGGTCGATCACCTCCTTCTTAATAACCATGGCTTTTCAGCCATTCATTTACAACAGATTCTGCGCCATGCTCTGCTTCACGCATTTCAACCGATAATCCATCCAAGACCTTCGCCATAGGTTCAAGCTGCCTTATTACTTCATAAGTGCCTCTGTCGCGAGAGCCTAAATGCGTATTAAATGGGATAATTGTTTTTCCGCTGAAGTTGTATTTGTCGAACATCGTGTAAACAATTATTGGAAAAGTATACCACCAGATCGGGTATCCGATAAAAATATCAGCGTAATCGGTTATATCGATCTCATTTTTTATTTTTGGGCGCATATCCTTATCATGCTCATTTTTAACTGATCTCGCCAATGCGTTATAATGATCACGGTCGCTGTCGTATGGTACAACAGGTTTGATTTCCACAAGATCTGCCTTTGTTAGCCCTGCTATTTCCCTTGCTACAGATTTCGTCGTTCCGTATACCGAAAAATACAATACCGGTTTCCTGCGCACAATGCCCTCCGACTTTATGTTATATATTATTGTTTCCATATGTATTATATCCAAAAAACACTTGACAATCAATTGCCAATTAGGTATAATGGTATAAACAAAAGTTATGCCTTGGCTTGGAGGGAGTATTTGTATGGTCGAAATTTTTTTACTTGAGCAGTTCGTATCACTTGCCAAAAACGGAAGCCTTACACGTGCAGCCGAGGAATTGCATATTACACAACCGGCCCTTAGCAGATCCATGAAAAAAATTGAGGACGCATTTGGGGTTTCTTTATTTGAACGATCAAAAAGCAAATTGTTTGATTGAACGAGGATATGTATTAGCCAACCGTGTCGCTATACCGCTAAGCGACACGGCGGCATATACAACATATTATCTTTCTTGTCTGAATTCCTAAAAAACAAAATATAATTCTGTTTTTAATGCCGTTCGTTCATCAATTATCCGTGATAAAGGTTAGTTACCGTACCGAATCGGCAATAACCGCGCAAACCTCATCGGAGTTTAACATTGTGGATACGGGTACTTTAGAAACAGCGTCCTTGGTAAACTCTCCGTCAAAATACATATCGACACCGAATTCGGTAAACAGCTTTATCATTTTGTCCGCAGAATCGCATATATCACCTTCAAAATCAAATGCGTCCTTGAAATAACGGCGAATATCCGCATCATAATATTTTGACATTGCTTTTAAAAACCTCGGAAATAGAGTTGTAAGGCTTTTACGGTAAGCTGCGCCGAACAGAACCTCGGGTATAAATTCCAGTTCGTAAATATCGTAAGCATAGTTTTCGCTTTTGCCAAGTCCGAGCCTGCCCGATGTGGCTATGGCTGCCCCGTAAAGTATTGTACCGCGTGCGTCGGCACTGTCGGGTTCATTCTGAAGCTGCCTTGTCGCTTTCAAAACGTTACGGATAACCGAAATGCCAATGTCATATGATATGGGATTTTTGTCGCCTAGAGTTGACGCGGACAGTTGAACTAACGTTACAAGTCCCGTGTATGCTGTCATTTCCTTATCAAGCGACATAGAGTACTTCGGAACCAGGATAGCAACATCGGCGGGAATTCCATATGCCGTGCCGAAATCATTGATCCGGCTGTCGGCACAGACCGCTCCGAGTCCGTATTCGGAGCCGCTTGACGGATATGTCGGCATCAGAATAAGAGGCAGCTTTTCCAGCCCGTATGGGTTCTTCTTTCCTTTAA
>DKXD01000136.1:13213-16386 GCA_002492075.1 Ruminococcaceae bacterium UBA7135 | reverse complement strand
TTCAGAGAAAATTCGGCAATCTCGGCGGTTTTCGAGCTTTCCAAAGCGGAGAACCACAGCGTTATCATGGTCAGTACCGCGAGGTCGCTTATAAGCTCGGTCAGCGGGTGCGGCGGCGCAAGGCAGGCGGTAAGCGCTATTGCCGCGCAGAATGCAGTATAAACGGCTGCGGGTCGTGTCATAAAAATCTCCTTTGCAATGCGGTAAATAATGTACACTTTTATCTTACCATTTTTTACCTTTCGCCGCAAGGGTTATTTTATTCTACAATTTGTCGCAATGTGTTGACATTAGGGGAAAAAAGTGTTATAATATACTTTGGAAATCATATTATCGGAAAATTCGCTTCCGTAAAATGGGAAAGCCGCAAAATTTCGTTTTTCTAAGGCAGTGCGGCAAGACAGAACGCTCATTTTTCGCAAGACCGATGAACGGAGTGACATAATGGATTTTATAACCGTACTTATCATATTGTTGGGTATTTTTAACGGCGGCGTGTATTATCTTACATGGCGTCTGATAGCGAGCCTTCAAAAGCTCGTTCACCCCAAGGCGGACAGGCGAAACGGCATAAAGGCGGATCTTGCGATAACCGCCGAGGAGAGTGCGGCATTAAGCAAAAGCTCGGACAGAGCGTCGTTTTTCTACACGCTTTTTTTGAATATTACAGCCGTTTTCCCGCTTCTGGGTATTCTGGGTACGGTGTGGTCGCTGATGAGACTGTCGGGCGCGGATGATATTTCGGCAAACTTCGGAATGGCTTTGCGAACGACTCTTTGGGGGCTTATCTTCGCCATAATCTTCAAGCTTCTCGATTCGCTTATATCGCCAAAGCTTGACAGAGCGCTTGATGAAGCGGATTATCTTATTCACGAGCACGACAAAGAAAAGAGGAAAGGATAATGCGGCGCAGGCGAAGACGCGATATCGTTATTGAACTTACCTCGCTGCTTGATGTTATAATGATCATCATTTTTATGGTCATGAAACAAAACAGCGCGATGATAGTCGATAAGCAAAACACGATAGACGCGGTGCAAAAAGAGAACATCTCACAGGCGGCGGCGCTGGACGATCTGAACAGCAAGGCTGACGAGCTTTCAAATCAGCTTGCCGAGGCGCAGGGAAAGCTTGAAGAGGGCGGAGCGGACGAGCTTCGCGACAAGCTTCAAGCCGCTGAAAACAAACTCGCGAGCTATGAGGCGATAGACGATGTTGTGATAGTGCTGAACATCGGGCTTGAAAACAAGTACAACAATACCGTGCGTTCTCTGACGTTCGGCAAGGTTTCGGAGGAGTCAAGCGTTATCGACAATCATAACGACGACGAGTTTGACGTATCGCTGAACAAAATGCGCGTGTTTATCGGAGATTATATTGGCAAGGTACAGGCGGACGCCGAAAATCAGACTATCGTTTATATAGTTTTCACTTACGACCCCACAAGGGTGTATCAGCGCGATTACGAGGCTGTCGGAGACGCGCTGAAAGACGCCGAGACAAAAGCGAACAACGGAAATTTCCGTTACAGAATAAACCCGATCTCCGTCAGCTGAAACAGAAAGGAATTACATTATGAAAGATAACAAGAACAATATCCCGCCCGAGGGACATCAGCCTCCCCCTCCGCCCCCCGAGGATCACAAGCACAGACACGAAAAGCGCCGCAGACGCGGTCCGCGTTTGGGCACAATAATCTTGCTGTTGCTTGTTCTGGCGGTAGCGGCGGTGGTCGTCCTGTGGCAAAACGGACTTATCCACATCGGAAAAGAGGCGGGTCAAGGCGCCGGAGAGGGCGGCACATCCGTTGCTTCGAGCGTTCCCGAGTCCACAGCGAGTGAAGAATCGACGGTCGTTGAGATCAAGATCGACAAGGAAAAGATATTCCTCGACGGCAAGGAGCTTGCAAACGCCGAGGAACTTAAATCAAAGATCACGGAGATCGGCGATAAGAAAACCTACGATTTTGTCCATGATACCGCCATCAAGGCTACGTATGATGAGGTAAAAGCAGTGCTTTCCGAGCTTGAAAGAGCGTTGAGCATTAAGGTGGATTATAACGAAGCAAGCGAGTGAATTGTGGGAAATTTGCTGAAAACGGCTTGTACGGCAGGAAAAATTTTTGGTCATATTTCCGCTTGAAAACGCCGGGAATTTGTTGTATAATTTTTACACGGAACATAGAAAAAGCCGCATAAAGGAGACAACAATGAGATACAGCAAATTATACTACACAACGTTCAGAATTTTCAAAAGGCTGACAAAGCGCAGCCGCAAGTGAATAAAAAAACGGCTTCGTGGTGAACACGGAGCCGTTTTTTAGGGAAGGGCTGATTTAATGACAATCTCCCCCGCCTACGGCGGGGGAGACTGCATGAAAAAAGACCCGAAAAATATATCGGCTATTTATTCGGTAGTTTTCCGGTTTACTTGTAGAACTCGTCTGTGAACTGTTTCAGCATAGCAACTGTGCCGTCGATACCCAATGCGGAGCTGTCCACGCATATCTGATAGTTCTGCGGCTGCCCCCAGCGTTTGTCGGTGTAGTAATTGTAGTAAGACGTGCGCTGCTTGTCTATGCGCTTTACATAGTCCGCGGCGTGCTTTTCGGCGATATCGTAGACCTCTATGGCGCGTTTTACGCGGATATCAAACGGCGCGCTGACGAAAACGTTCAGCACTTTTGAAAAATCCCGCAGAGCATAGTCCGCGCACCTGCCCATAATTACGCAGGATTCCTCGGAAGCGATCTTGCGGATAGCCTCCAGCTGCGCGAAGAAAAGCGCGTCGTCGAACGGAACACCGCCCTGTCCGTAGGTCGTCGAGAGCAGATACAAAAAGCTGTTCGAGCGCTTTTCGTCGTTTTCCTCAAAGTGCGATTTGTGTATCCCGCTGTTGCCCGCCGCCACCTCAAGCAGCTTGTTATCGTAGAACTCCACGCCCAAAGCGTCCGCCAGTTTTTGTCCGACCTCGCGCCCGCCGCTTCCGTACTGCCTTGTTATTGTTATCACTCTGTTAGCCATAATGATCGCCTCCTTTAGCATCACTTCCGGCGCTTTATTCACTCAAAGCGGGAAAGAGATAGCTTTGTTTCATAATATTATTATAACACATTTTTTAAGATTTGTGTTAAATTTAATGAAAAATTGGAGTATTTTGTTAGATTTTTGTGC
>DKXD01000136.1:0-12914 GCA_002492075.1 Ruminococcaceae bacterium UBA7135 | reverse complement strand
TATTAACGGCGGGAGCGGCCCGGTTTTGTGGTAAACTTACATCAAACCGTATCCGAATAATAAAATCGGATTTTTTTTGAAAAAACCCTTGACAACAAGGAAAAGTTGTGTTATAATATATCGGTAAAGCAGAGCCGTCACACTCTCACCCGCCGACGGGGCTTCGAAAAGGTAAACGCGTTTCTTAACTCTTACCTCTTAAAGCTCTTAATTTCTAAAAGTCAGGCGCGGTAGTTTATTCGATAAGTACTCCCGAAAAGGGATAATTACGTTTAAGCGTGAGTTGTGTGCTCACGCTTAAATTATTTCTAAAGGTAAACGATACGAAAGGCGGTGCTTCAAAATCGCAGTGAAAGAACAGCTCATCAATGAGGATATCCACGAAAAGGAAATAAGAGTTATCAGCGCGGAGGGCGAGCAGTTGGGCATAATGTCTTCCAAAGAGGCTTTGGAAAAGGCTATCGACGCAGACCTTGACTTGGTGATGATCTCTCCGACGGCAAATCCTCCGGTATGCCGTATAATGGATTACGGCAAGTACCGTTTTGAGCAGACAAAACGAGAAAAGGAAGCCAAGAAAAATCAGAAAACGGCGGATGTTAAGGAAGTTAAGATGTCCCTTAATATCGACACCAACGATTTCAATATCAAGGTGAAGAACGCTATAAAATTTTTGCAGAACGGCGATAAGGTAAAGGTCACGATACGTTTCAGACGTATGCGCGAGCTGACGCACGTCAATCTTGGCGAGGATCTGATGAAGCGTTTTTGCGACGCGGTCGCGGAGTATGGCGGTTCCGACAAGCCTTCGAAGCTTGAGGGAAGAAACTACGCCGTTGTATTGAGCCCCAAGAAATGATAAACGTTGAAGGCGCACTTTGAAAGCGTTTCCAATCGAAACGCCGAACAAATTTAAGGAGGAAATTCAAATGCCGAAGATCAAAACACACAGCGGCGCTAAGAAGCGCTTTAAGCTGACAGGAACAGGTAAGGTAAAAATGCAGCACTGCGGTAAGCGTCACATACTTACCAAAAAGTCCACCAAGCGTAAAAGAGGACTGCGTGCGGGCGCTTATGCGGACGTTACCAATGTAGAGCAGGTAAAGAGCCTTATCCCGTATAAATAATCGGGGCTGCGGTTTGCACATAATGATTGAGAATTTTACGCATCAGATGATATAAGGAGGACAAAGAAATGGCAAGAGTAAAGGGTGCGCTTGCTACGCGCAAGAGAAGAAATAAAACCTTGAAGCTCGCAAAGGGCTACTGGGGAGGAAAAAGCAGACTGTTCAAAACCGCCAAAGAAGCGGTGATGAAGAGCGGTCAGTATGCTTATATAGGCAGAAGACTTAAGAAAAGGGATTTCAGACGCTTGTGGATAACCCGTATTTCGGCTGCCTGCAAGGCTAACGGAATGAACTATTCCACATTTATGAACGGTCTTAAAAAGGCGAACATCACGCTTAACAGAAAGATGCTCTCCGAGATCGCGATAAACGACGCGGCGGGCTTTACGGCTCTTACCGAAAAGGCAAAGGCTGCGCTTTGATGAACTGAATTCTCACGCCTTGTAAAGTCAGGGCGTGAGATTTTCCGTTTTTTAGAAGTAAGATAGTAATATTATTATCCCCCGCGCGGCGGGGGATAATAAGAAAGCAAATTCCCCTGCTTGGGAAAAAGAGGTAAGAGCGAGTGGAGAAAATTTCGTCTAGGAAGAATGACCGCGTGCGTTTTTTGCGGACGCTTTTCCGTCAAAAATGGATGCGTGACGAGCATGGGGTGTTTGCCGCCGAGGGCGACCACCTGTGCGGGGAATTATCGCGCTCCGGCTTGCGGATAGGCGTGGCGGCGTTTACCGAAAAAGCCGCGGAGAAATATCCCGAGACCGTTAAGAGCCTTTGTGAACGCGCCGAAAAAACGCTAGTCATATCGGAGGACATAGCCGAATATATTTCCGATACAAAGACCTCTCAAGGATTGTTCGCGGCGGCGGAAAAGCCCGAGCAGTCGCTGCCGGAGAATGCGCGGCGGATCGTCGTGCTTGACAGGGTGCAGGACGCGGGGAATGTCGGCACTGTGATACGCACCGCGGAGGCGTTCGGTATGGACGGCGTTCTCTTAACGGACGGCTGTGCCGATGTGTGGTCGCCGAAAACGGTTCGCGCTTCTATGGGCAGCGTTTTCAGAATGCCCGTGCGGTTTTATTCCGACACGGAAAATCTGCGCGGCTGTTTAAAGGGCTTCGCGGTATACGGTGCAATGCTTGACGAAACGGCAAAGCGTTTGGGAGAGGTGAAGTTCCCCGAAAAAACCGCTATAGTTATCGGAAGCGAGGGCAGCGGGATCTCCCCCGAAATATCCGCGATATGCAGCGAAAAAATTTACATTCCCATACAGGGCGCGGAGAGCCTTAACGCGGCGACCGCTGCGGGAATACTGTTATGGGAGCTGTCAAAATAATTGGCAGTGCAAAGCTGTGAATTACTTTTGGTTTTGCAGTGCTTATTTTTAATATGTTGGAGGAATACCAATGGCAAATTTAGTAATTCTCGAATCGCCGTCCAAGGCGAAAACCGTTAAGAAATATCTTGGCGCCGGCTATGACGTTATGGCTTCAACGGGGCATATTATAGACCTGCCGAAAAGCAAGCTCGGCGTGGATGTGGACAACAATTTCGCGCCGCAGTACGTCAATATGAAAGACAAGGCGGATATTATAAAGGAGCTTAAAAAGCGCGCCAAAGCTGCCGACGTCGTTTATCTCGCGACCGACCCGGATAGAGAGGGAGAGGCTATTGCGTGGCATTTGTCTCATCTGCTGAATATCGACGAGAAATCAAAGGTGCGCGTGACTTTCAACGAGATCACAAAAACAGGCGTACAATATGGTATGAGTCACCCGCGCACTATCGATCCCGATATCGTGAACGCGCAGCAGACGCGCCGTATTCTTGACAGAATAGTGGGCTATAAGCTCTCGCCGTTTTTGTGGAAAAAGGTGCGCAGAGGACTTTCGGCGGGGCGTGTGCAGTCTGTTGCTGTGCGGTTGATAGTTGACCGCGAGGAGGAGATACGCGCTTTTAAGACTACCGAGTATTGGAGCATAGACGCGAAGCTCTCCGCGGCATCGTCAAAGAAAACGTTTGCGGCAAAGCTCGCTGAGATAGACGGCGAAAAGGCGAAAATAGACAACAAAGAGCAGGCGGACGCAATCCTTGCGAATTTAGACGGCGCGGAATTTGTCGTTACGAACCTCAAAAAATCACAGCGAAAGAAGCAGCCCGCGCCGCCGTTTACTACCTCAACATTGCAGCAGGAGGCAAGCCGCCGCCTTTCGTTCCAAGCCAGAAGAACTATGAAAGCGGCGCAGGAACTTTATGAGGGCGTTGACGTTGAGGGAACGGGCGCGGTAGGTCTTATCACTTATATGAGAACCGACAGCCTCCGTATCTCGGACGAGGCGAAAACCGCCGCCGCCGAGCTTATAAAAAACGTTTACGGCGAGAAATATCTTCCCGAAAAGCCGCGCACGTTCAAGTCCAAAAGCAACGCTCAGGACGCTCACGAGGCGATACGCCCCACAAATGTGGAGTTCACGCCCGAAAAGGTGAAGAAATCGCTTACAAGCGATCAGTTCAAGTTGTATAAGCTCATCTGGGAGCGGTTTATGGCGAGCCAGATGGCAAACGAGATAATGGATACCGTGTCGGCCGAGATCACCGCGAAAAACTGCCTGTTTAAAGCCAGCGGATACTCGGTGAAATTCGACGGCTTTACCAAGCTCTATGAGGAGTCCAAAGACGACGAGGAGCAGAGCGGCGCGCTGCCAGTTATCGAGAAGTCGGAGAAGCTGAAATGCGTCGAGCTTGCGGGAAATCAGCACTTCACACAGCCGCCCGCTCGATACAACGAAGCGTCGCTTATAAAGGCTCTTGAAGAGAACGGGATAGGCAGACCGTCCACCTACGCGCCGACCATTTCAACGATACTCGACCGTCATTACGTTGAGCGCGAAGCGGGAAATCAACTGAAGCCGACGTCGCTCGGAGAGGTGACGACGGGGCTTCTTAAAGACAAGTTCAACAATATCGTTGATGTGAAGTTCACGGCGAAAATGGAGACAGAGCTTGACGATATAGAAAAGGGCGGCAAGGACTGGGTAAAGACTCTGGATAAGTTCTACAAGGGCTTTGCAAAGTCGCTGGAGCAGGCGGAGCAGGATATGGAGGGCAAGCATCTTAAAGTCCCCGACGAGCCTACCGACGTTATCTGCGAACAATGCGGAAAGCCCATGGTCATCAAGATAGGACCGTACGGAAAGTTCCTCGGCTGTTCGGGATTTCCCGAATGTAAGTTCACTAAAAGGATCGTTACCGAAACAAAGGGTCTGTGCCCGAAATGCGGAGCGAAAATGCTGCTTAAAAAGTCGAAGAAGGGCAAGCCCTTTTACGGCTGCGAGAACTACAAGGACTGCAACTTTATGACGTGGGATGTGCCGCTTGAGGAAAAGTGTCCCGAATGCGGTTCAAGCCTGTTCAAAAAGTCGGGCAAGCTTGGGAAGATATACTGCGCCAAGGACGGCTGCGGTTACGAAAGACCGCTCGACAAGGAGGGCAAATGACGGCGCGCGTCATAGGCGCGGGACTTGCGGGGTGCGAGGCGGCAATGCAGCTTGCTCGGCGTGGAATACAGGTCGAGCTTTATGATATGAAGCCCGTGAAGTTTACTCCCGCGCACAAATACGAGGGCTTTGCCGAGCTGGTCTGCTCTAACTCTTTGAAGGCGGCCAGGGTGGACAGCGCCTGTGGTCTTCTTAAAGAGGAAATGCGGCGGTTTGGTTCGGTGATCTGCGAGGCGGCGGAAAAGACCGCCGTTCCCGCGGGCGGAGCGCTTGCGGTAAACCGCACGGCGTTTTCGGACGAGGTTACGCGGATAGTGCGCTCTAATCCGAATATCGCGGTGATATCCGAGGAAGTTACGGAGTTCCCCGAAGAGAACGCGATAATCGCCACGGGACCGCTGACAAGCGACACTCTTGCCAACAAAATACGCGAACGCTGCGGAGATTATCTCAGCTTTTACGACGCGGCGGCGCCTATCGTCACCGCCGAGAGCATAGATTTTTCAATAGCGTTTGAACAATCTCGCTATGACAAAGGCGGCGCGGATTATGTCAACTGCCCTATGAACAAGGACGAATACGACGCGTTTTATAACGCGCTGATAAACGCTGAGAGCGCACCGCTGCACGAGTTCGACAGACCCACGGAGAGCGCGGGACTGCGCGTATATGAGGGCTGTATGCCCGTGGAGGTCTTGGCAAAGCGCGGCTATGACAGCGTTCGCTACGGTTGTATGAAGCCCGTGGGGCTTACCGACCCTCGGACGGGCAAACGTCCTTTTGCGGCGGTTCAGCTGCGGAAAGAGAACCTTGAGGGAACGCTGTACAATATCGTGGGCTTTCAGACCAACCTCAAGTTCGGCGAGCAAAAGCGGGTGTTTTCGATGATACCCGGGCTGCAAAACGCTGAGTTCGCTCGGTACGGAGTAATGCACCGCAACACATTTTTATGCAGTCCGCGTCTTTTGGACGAGCATTTTATGCTAAAAGGCTCCAAGAATGTGTTTTTCGCGGGTCAGATGACGGGCGTAGAGGGGTATGTTGAGAGCGCGGCAAGCGGAATTATGGCGGGCAGAGCTCTTGCGGACATATTGGACGGAAAACAGCCGCTCTCTCTCCCAAGAACGACTATGACGGGCGCGCTTGCGTGGTATGTCGCGAACGCGTGTACACATAATTTTCAGCCTATGGGCAGCAATATGGGAATACTCCCGCCGTTGGAGGACAATATCCGCGATAAACAGCTGAAATATCAACGGCTTGCGGAACGTTCGCTGAAAGACCTTGAAGAGGTCATGAAACAGCCGTGATGAGCTGAGCGAACAAAATTATAGTTTGTTTAAAATGTACAGTGTACAATTCACAATTAAGGTGTGCTCTTTGAGCGCATATTTAAAATCTTGCGGCGCGAAGCGTCGCACCTTGACTGTACATTATCAACTGTACACTGTCAACTATATGTGTGATTGGAGTTAAGATGAAGATTGTAATAGACGGTTTCGGCGGCGATAACGCGCCGGACGAGGTACTTAAAGGCGCGGCTCTCGCGATAAAGGATCTGGGCTTGGAGATAGCGGTAACAGGCGACGTGGAGCTTCTGAAAAAGCGTATGGCGGAGCTTGAGATACCGGAAAAGGGAATAGAGCTTATCGCGGCAGAGGGCGTTATCACAACGGAGGACAACCCCCGCTCGATCTTGAAGGCAAATGCGGGAACGTCGATGGGCGTGGCTTTGAATGTGCTTTCGCGCTGCGAAGCGGACGCGTTTATTTCCGCGGGCAGCACAGCGGCGCTGGTGCTGGGCGGAACAATGATAGAAAAGCGCATAAAGGGCGTGAAGAGAACGGCGCTTGTGCCGCTTATGCCCGCTGCGGGAGGAGTGAAGTACGCGGTTATAGACGGCGGCGCGAACCTCGATTGCCGCGCCGATATGCTGCTCCAGTTCGCTATATTGGGCAGCTGCTTTATGGAAACGACGATGGGCGTTGAAAATCCGCGCGTGGGCTTGCTTAATATAGGCACGGAGGATGAAAAGGGACGGGAGCTGGAGCATGAGGCAAAGGCGCTTATCGAGCAGGCTCGGCTGAATTTCCTCGGCTATGTGGAGGCGCGTGAGGCTCCGCTTGGAGCGGTGGACGTGCTTGTTACCGATGGTTTCACGGGGAACGTGTTTCTCAAAGCGTGCGAGGGCATGGGCGTGTTGATGAAGGATTCGCTGAAACAGGTGTTCTTTGCGAATCTCAAAACAAAGATTGGCGCGGCGCTTGTAAAGAAGCAGCTCGGTGGAGTTATGCGGCATTTGGATTACAAGGAAATAGGCGGTTCGCCGCTGCTCGGCACGGCAAAGCCTGTGTTTAAGGCGCATGGGGCAAGCGACGCGAAAGCGTTTTTCGGCGCGTTCAGACAAGCGAAGATATTCGTGGAGAATAACGCCATCGCAAAAATGACGGAGGCTATCGCCAGAGTAGCGCCCGAGGAGGTCGCGAAAGATGAGTGAGTTCAAGGAGCTTTCGGAGCTTGAAAAAAAGATCGGCTACAAGTTCAAGGATATCGAGCTTCTCCACCACGCAATGACGCACTCCAGCTATTCGGGCGGCAAGAACTACGAGTGCAACGAGCGTTTGGAGTTTTTGGGCGACGCGGTTTTGCAGCTTACGGTGTCAAAGTATCTGTTTACGAATATGAAGTCCGTTCCCGAGGGCGGGCTGACGAAGCTCCGTGCGAGCATAGTCTGCGAGAATTCGCTGTACGCTTTTGCGAAGCGTATCAATCTCGGCAAATATATCCTGCTTGGAAAAGGCGAGGAGCAGTCGGGCGGGCGAGACCGCAAATCCATACTATCGGACGCGTTTGAGGCGATGATAGCGGCTGTGTATCTTGACGGCGGCGACGAGGAGTCCACAAAGATGATACTCTCGTTCGTGCCGAGCATTGAAGCGCTTAAGTCGGGCAAGGTGCGTCTTGGGGATTACAAAACGATACTTCAGGAGATCATACAGCAAAACCCGGAGGAGCATATCTCATACGAGGTAGAGGAGTTTGACGGACCGCATAATCACAAGACGTTCAATGCGCGTGTGCTGCTGAACGGACAAGCTATCGGCAGCGGTTCGGGGCAGTCGAAAAAGGAAGCGGAGCAGGCGGCGGCAAAAGAAGCCGTAGGACTTATGGGCTATGACACCGAATAAGAAAACCAATATCGCCATATTTGTGCCGCACGCGGGTTGTCCGCATTTGTGCAGCTTTTGCGATCAGAAAGCGATATCCGGCAGCGTGAAAACTCCCTCTGCGGACGAGGTTTGGGAGCTTTTGAAAACACAGGCGCAAAGCCTTGAGGAACGCGGGATATTGGCGGAGATAGCTTTCTTTGGGGGGAGCTTTACGGCGATAGAACGTGGTTATATGGAAAGTCTGCTTATGATCGCAAGCAGAGCGATGAAAAAATTTCCCGTTTACACGGGAATTCGCTGTTCCACACGCCCCGACTGTGTAGATGAAATAATAGTTGGCGTTTTGAAAAAATACGGTGTGACAGCGGTGGAGCTTGGCGCGCAGTCAATGAGCGACGAGGTACTGGAAGCGAATGACCGCGGACACAGCGCGGAGGATGTTCGCAAAGCCGCCGCTCTGATAAGGCAAAGCGGCATAGAGCTTGGACTTCAGATGATGACGGGACTTTACCTCGACACGCCCGAACGCTGCCTTTACACGGCGGACGAGTTCATCAAACTCTATCCGAAAACCGTGCGGATATATCCTACCGTGATACTGAAAAATACACGGCTCGGAGAGCTTTTCACAAGCGGAGAATACAAGTCGTTTTCGTTTGAGAAAACGGTGGACTTGTGCGCCGTTCTGCTGCGGAAATTCACCGAAAAGGGAGTGCGCGTGATACGTTTGGGTCTCCACGCAAGCCCCGATGTGGAACGGAATATGCTGGGCGGAGTTTATCACCCGGCGCTGCGGGAGATCGTTGAGAGCAGGATCTTTCTCGAAGACCTGAAAGGGCGGCTTTTGAATATGCCAAAGGGCAAATACCTCGTGTACACCGATCCGAAAAATCTCTCAAAGGCAATAGGACAAAAGAAAAACAATATAAACGCTCTTGCGGAATTGGGTTATGAAATAGAGTTCAAGCCGCGCGCGGGCGTGTATATTTGGATAATATAAAGGACGATAGATGTTATTTAAGACACTGGAAATTCAAGGCTTCAAGTCGTTTGCCGACAAAACCGTCTTAACGTTCGATACGAAAACGACGGCGGTCGTAGGTTCTAACGGCAACGGCAAAAGCAATATTTCGGACGCGCTGCGCTGGGTAATGGGAGAGCAGGGCGCTAAAACTCTGCGCGGAGAGAAAATGGAAGACGTTATCTTTCACGGCACGGTGGAGCGCAAACCTATGGGCTTCGCGCACGTTGCGCTGACTATTGACAACGCCGACAGAACGCTCTCGGTGGACGCGGACGAGGTAGTGATATCGCGCAAGCTGTACCGTTCTGGAGAGAGCGAGTATCTGATAAACGGCAAGAAATCGCGGCTTAAAGATATTCAGGAGCTGCTTATGGGAACGGGTCTGGGGCGCGACGGCTACTCGATCATCGGGCAGGGGCGCGTTGCCGAGATAGTAAACGCCCGCGATACTCAGCGGCGCGAGATATTTGAGGAAGCGGCGGGAGTTTCGCTGTTTCTGCACAAGAAAGCGGACGCTGAAAAGCAGCTTGCACAGGCGGAAGAGAACATGACGCGCCAGCGCGACCTTATCCGCGTGGACGAGGAGCGTCTGCCGATACTCAAAAAGCAGTCTGAAAAGGCTGTGAAAGCCTCCGAGCTTATGGCTCAAAAAAAGGAGCTGGAGATATCGGTATCCGTGGCGCGGCTGAACGAAAAGCGTGACGCGCTCACAAAAATAGAGGACGATCTGCTGATAAACCGCGGCGAGTGCGAGCATTTCGAACGGGATATCAAGAACGCTGAAACCGAGATAGAAAATCTCGGGGATGACAAAATGGCGTCGCAAGGGCGTTTGGAGCGTATGCGTTCAAGCATACAGTCCGCGAACGACGAGCTTGCCGAGAAGAGGTCGGATATTTCCGTTGCGGAAAACGATTTGAAGCACAATACGGAGCGCCGCGCGGAGCTTACCGAGCAGTTAAGAAGCGCCCGTGAGAACTCCGCGACGTTTGACGAGCAGATAAAGGCTGTGAACGCCGAGATAGCGAAAGCCGAAAAAGCTGCTGAGGATAATGAAAAACAGGCTGTGGAGTTCCAAAAGCAGCTTGACGAGATATCAAACCGAAACTCCGCCGCAAGCGAGGAATACTCCGCGCTGGAAAGCGAGATAGCGGGTCTTCGCGCGGAAGAGGCAAAGCAAGAGCTGGCGCTTTCCATGGCGAAGCGTTCCGCGGAGGAGACCGAAGGTCGGAAAAAGGTGTTTCTGGACGACCTTGCAAGCGGCGAGGGCAAGATAAACGAATACAAAGCGGAACTTGAAAGCGTTCGCAAAGCCGCAGTCAAAAACGCCGAGGAAAAGGACACGGCGAAAAACAGGCTGGCGGGTATGGAGCGTCTTGCCGAGGGCAAGCGCAAGCGCTACGAAGAAGCGCGGAGAGCTTTGGAGGAAGTCAACGGCAAGATTGGCGAGAAGCAGCAGCGCTACCGTGTTCTTTCCGACATCGAAAAGAGCAAGGAGGGCTATAACCGCGCGGTAAAAGAGGTGCTGAACGCCGGCGAGCAGGGCAGACTTCACGGCATACACGGAATAGTCGCTGACGTTATCACCGTACCCGAGAAATATGTAACGGCGATAGAGACCGTGCTTAATTCCGTTATGCAAAATATAATCGTTGACAACGAGGAGACCGCTACGCGCTGCATACGCTTTCTGAAAGAAGCAAACGCGGGCAGAGCCACGTTTTATCCCCTCACCTCTATGAAAGGTCGCCGCCTTAACGAGCCGCGCCTGGAGCACGAGGACGGCTTTGAGGGCATTGCAAGCGAGCTTGTTGAGTGCGCCGATGAGTACGCGCAGATTATCTCATATCTTCTGGGACTTACAGCGGTGGTGGACGATATCGACACCGCGACCGTAATCGGCAAGAAATACGGCTACAAATTCCGCATAGTGACGCTTGACGGACAGCTCGTCAACGCGGGCGGTTCGTTTACGGGCGGCTCCAAAATAAGCAAGGCGGGCATAATCTCGCGCAAGCAGGAGCTTGACGCATTGTATACCGAGATATCCAAGCTGCGCGAGAACGCGAAGTCCCAAAACGAGGAGTTCGAGCGCTATAAGGCGGAGATAGCGAAGTTCGATATCGAGAGCGAGGGTATGGGCGACCGTATCCGCGAGCTGGAGCAGGAGGACATCAAATCAAGCGCGGAGATATCGCGTTTGCAAAGCCTTATCGAGCAGCTTGAAACTCAAGGCGAAAGCGCCCGCAAGACTTTGGAGGGCTTTGACGCTCAGATAAAGCAGCAAAACGACATCGCGGCGGCGGCGGAAAAGCTGAAAGGCGAACTCACCGAGAAAATCGCGGAGCTTGAAAAGAAGCACGAGGAGCAAAGCGGCGAGCGCACCGAAGCGGAAAACAAGATACGCGAAATTTCCGAGAAGATAAAACAGTTCAACCTTGAAAAGCTGGATCGCGAACGCGATATAGACGTGTTCAGACAGCAGATAAAGAACATCGAGGAAAACCGCCGCACTCTGATCGAGAACAGCGACGGCTATAAGCAGGCGATGAGCGATCTGGACGATTCCGACCGCGAGATACGCGAGAAAATAGAACGCATAAAGCGCGAGATTGAACAGGGCGCGGGCGAGATTTCCGATAAGAATGACGAGATCTCGGCGCTTTCCAACGATATAAACGAGTTCGACCGCAAGATAAACGAGCTGCACCGCAGCATAAACGAGTTCAACCGCGACAAAGAGAAGTTCTCGCGCGAGGTGGCGCGCCTTGACGAGCGCCAAGTCACCGTCCAAAAGGAGTACGACAAGATAGTGGCACTGCTGTACGACAGCTACACGCTCACCGTTTCCGAGGCGACCGAACAAGCGGCAGTTCCGGAAAATCTTCTTGTCGCCGAGAACGACCTTACCGAACTCAACAAGCAGATAAACGCGCTGGGTATCGTAAATATGGCGTCTATCGAGGAATACGAGCTTGTGTCGCAGAGATACGAGTTTCAGTCAAAGCAGCTTAAAGACATCGAGGATAGCAAACGCGAGCTTGAAAAGCTTATCGCCGAGATGACGGAGAGCATAAAAACACAGTTCCTTGACGCGTTTAACGACATCAATCGGCACTTCAAGGATGTTTTCGTGCAGATATTCGGCGAGGGCGCTCACGCGGAGCTGGAGCTTACAAATCCCGAGGACGTTCTCGCTTCGGGAATAGAGATAAAAGCCGCGCCGCCGGGCAAGGTCATCAAAAACCTCATCTCGCTTTCGGGCGGGGAGCAGGCAATGGTGGCGATAACCATCTACTTTGCGATACTTATGCACCGTCCCACGCCGTTTTGTATGCTTGACGAGGTAGACGCGCCGTTGGACGTTGTGAACGTTGAAAAATACATCAACTATCTGAACCGCTTCAGCCGGCGCACACAGCTTATGATAATTTCGCACAGGCGCGGCACTATCGAGGGCTGCCAAGTCCTTTACGGCGTGTTTATGCAGGAAAAAGGAGTGTCGCGCTTGTTAAGACAAGAGCTTACAGATGATCTGGACGGCGTTACGAATTAGTTGACAGTTATCTCTGCGGGATAAAATGACGCCGTGTGAACAAAGGAGAATATCAATGGGATTATTTGATAAACTAAAAAAGAAAAAGGACGATGAGCAGAGCGAACAGTCCGTTGCCGCGCAGGAACAGAGCGAAGAAAGTTCCGCTTCTGACGAGGGCGGCGCGCGCCCGTCACTGCTGGATAGATTGGGCAGCGGAACGCCTATCTTTACCGACCACGAAAGCGACGTCGAGTATAACGCGGAATACGAGGAACAGGAGTCACAGCGCAAGGAAAGCGGTTTCCGCAAGCTGAAAGAGGGACTGAAAAAAACCAAGGACGGTTTTATGGCAAAGGTCGAGCAGGTGCTGAACTCTTTCACCAAGATAGACGAGGATTTCTTCGACGAGCTGGAGGAAACGCTTATTCTTTCGGATATCGGCGCGGAGACATCGGCGGATATCTGCGATCAATTGCGTTCTCAGGTAAAGAAAACGGGCACGACCGATCCCGCCAAAGTTAAGCAAATGCTCAAAAACATCATCTCGGAGATACTTACGGG
>DKXD01000089.1 GCA_002492075.1 Ruminococcaceae bacterium UBA7135 | reverse complement strand
GAGGACTTCTTCGGCGATATGGACTTCAAGGTTGCGGGTACTCATGATGGTATCACCGCAATTCAGATGGACTTGAAGATAGACGGACTTACTCCGGAAATAATCAAGAGCGCGTTTGAGAAAACACATAAGGCTCGCGACTATATCCTTGATGAGATAATGCTTAAAGCTATTCCCGCGCCGCGTGAGACAGTCGGCAAGTATGCGCCTAAGATGCTTACCACAAAGGTTCCCGTGGAAAAGATCAGCGATGTTATTGGCAAGGGCGGCAAGGTCATTCAGAAGCTCTGTGCGGACTTCGAGTGCAAGATCGACGTGGACGAGGACGGCAACGTATTTATCTGCGGCACGGATCTCGACAAGGCGAACGCGTGCGTTCAGGTTATCCACACGATAGTCAACCCGCCGGAAATCGGCGCTATATACAAAGGCAAGGTAGTTCGCATTATGAACTTCGGCGCGTTTGTTGAGATAGCTCCCGGCAAGGACGGAATGGTGCATATTTCCAAGCTTGAAAACCACCGCGTTGAAAAGGTTGAGGATGTTGTATCCATAGGCGATGAGATAATCGTCAAGGTAATGGAGATCGACCAGCAGGGACGTATCAACTTGTCACGCAAGGACGCTCTCGCGGATATTGAGGCAAAGCGCAAGGCACAGGCTAACGGCTAAACAGCATTAAGATCCCACCAAATCGGTGGGATTTTTTGCGTATTGACTTTTTGTGAGGAATGTGCTATACTTGAATTATAACAACATACGGTTCTCCGAAATGCCGCTCGGTCGGTGAACGCAAGTAAACAATGCGGAGACTGCTTTTTATAAGGAGGAATTTATGACTACTGCGGGATATATTTGGTTGGGGATCGGCGCTTTTTTGGTGATAATTTTGCTGTTTCGGTGCATAAGGGTCGTACCGCAGGCAAATTGCTGGGTAACGGAGTTTCTGGGGAAATACCGCGCCTCGTGGAACTCGGGGCTGCACTTCAAGGTACCGTTTTTCGAAAAGGTGGTAAACAAGGTGTCGCTCAAAGAACGGACGCTGGATTTTCAGCCGCAGCGTGTAATAACAAAGGATAACGTCACAATGGCGATAGATTCCGTTGTGTTTATGCAGGTTCTGGACGCGAAGCTGTTTACATACGGCATAGACAACCCGATGTTCGCTATTGAAAACCTTGCCGCCACGACGCTCCGAAATATAGTCGGCGAAATGGACTTCGACCAGACGCTGTCCTCACGCGACGCGATAAACGCGAAGATGATCGGGGTGCTTGACGAGGCGACCGACCCGTGGGGAATCAAGATCACCCGCGTAGAGATCAAGAATATTCAGCCGCCCGCCGAGATACAAGAGGTAATGACAAAGCAAATGAGAGCCGAGCGCGAAAAGCGTCAGGCGATACTTGAAGCGGAAGCTCACCAAGAATCCGTAATTAAGCGCGCCGAGGGCGACAAGCAAGCTAAGGTGCTTGCGGCGGAAGCGGAACGCGATGCGCAGGTGGCTCTTGCCGAGGGTAAAGCGAAAAGTATTCAGCTTGTATACGAAGCGGAGGCATGTGGTCTGGCAAGGCTGAACGCGGTTAAGGTAGAGCAGTCCGTTTTGCAGCTCAAAGGTCTTGACGCTCTTAAGGAAGTGGCGAACGGCAACTCCACGAAGATATTTATGCCCACCGATCTTACGCAGATCGTGGCTACTTTGGGCGTTGCAGGCGAGGCTATGGGTATAGGAGATTCTCTGTTCGCGAAAAAGAAGCCCGCCCCCAAACCGCCGGTAATCGACGACGCGTGCCTTGACCGACACGGCTCGGAGATAAGCCACGACGCGGCATACGCGGGTGCGGTAATACAGGATCAATTAGATAACAATGAGTTTAACGGAAATCCGGAATGGCAATACAATGAAAAATAAAATGAAATTTTTGGCAGCGGCGCTGTCGCTTATGATAATATGCACAGGCTGCAAAAGCATTGATGAACATCCGCAGACCATTGAGGTTTCAAGCAGTGAAACGGTTTCAAGCGCCAAATCGACTTCGTCTGCGTCAAGTTCGTCATATAAATCAAGCAGCGTTTCTTCTGATAATACTTCACGCAGCGAAAGTTCTTCAACCGCAACAGGCAGCTCTTCAAGCAGTTACGGTTTATCATCAAGCGCGGCGATCAGCTCAGGCACCACGTCAAGCACGGATAGTAGTTCGCACACATCGTCAAGCACGGTAAGCAGTTCGAGCACATCGTCAAGTGCGGTAAGCAGTTCGAGCACAAGACCGCAAAGCACCGTTTCATCAAGCAGTTCATCGATCTCTTCGGCGCAGAACTCCTCGTCTTCAACAAGCTCTTCATCAAGCAGCAAAACTTCAAGCTCAACCACACCCCCTACACCTAGTGTCCCGGATGATCCGGTACAAGCACGTATCGCGCAAATGTCGCTGCGGGAAAAGGTTTATCAGATGTTTTTCGTAACTCCCGAGCAGCTTGGCGGAAGCTACCCCGTAACCTCCCCCATAGATTTTGCGGACAGACCCGTGGGAGGCGTGCTTTGTATGGGCGCGAACCTCGAAACACAATCGCAAACGCGCAATATGCTGACGAAAACTCAGGAAAACGCCATGCAAAACGGCGTTGGAGTGTTCCTTGCGGTAGACGAGGAAGGCGGCAAAGTAGCGAGGTGTGCCTACAAACTTGGCACGACACCATTTGACGGAATGGCGGTCTATGGCGCAAGGAACGATTATAACGAGGCGTTTTACATTGGTCAGACGATCGGACGGGATATAAAATCGCTGGGATTCAACGTGGATTTTGCGCCGGTGTCGGATGTCGATATCTCACCTACCAACGAGCTTGGTGACCGCATTTTCAGCGCCGACCCGGAAGTCTGCGCAAATATGGTTTCGGGAGTTGTCAGCGGACTGAATTCATCGGGCGTTGCCTCTGCTCTGAAGCACTTCCCCGGACTGGGCGCGGAGGACGGCAACACTCACACGGAATCCTCTATCATAATAAACCGCACTTTTGATCAGCTTAGAAACACGGAATTTGTGCCGTTCAAGAGCGGAATACAAGCGGGTTCGGACTTTGTTATGGTCGGACATCAAAAGGTATCTTGTTTTGGCGACGATCTGCCCGCCGATCTTTCCTACACGGCAGTTACGACTATGCTGCGCGGCGAGCTTGGCTTTAATGGCATTGCGATAACCGACGCGCAGGTGATGAACACAATATCCAATGTATATTATTCCAGCACGGCTGCGAAGATGTCCGTCAAGGCGGGTATCGATATGATACTTTCACCCGAGGATCTTGACATGGCGGCGAACGCTATCATTGAAGCGGTAAAGACCGGCGAAATATCCGAAGAGCGCATTAACGAGAGCGTAACGCGGATACTCACCGTTAAGCAGAAAATGGGGCTGTTATCCTAAAACGAATAAAAAGCCGCTCCCTAATGGGCGGCTTTTTTGTGTCTAGTCAAGCTTTTGCGTTAGAATCCAATCCAACATAGAGAGCGCCAGCTCCGCCTGTTTTGGAGACATACGGCTTACACGGCTGCTGATAGCCGCGGAAATGAGATTGGGATCATTCGCCTTGTCAGTGGTTCCCAACAAAAGGTGATCCGGAGTTATTTCAAGCGCGTCGCAAATCCGCATCAAAACGTCCACACTTAAAACTGTTGTTGCACGTTCAATGTTTGATAAGTATTTAAAGCCAAGATTAGCCTTTTCTTCAAGCTGCCATTGTGTATATCCCAGTTCTTTCCGTCGCTTAGCTATTCGTTCTCCAACTTTTTTATAATCTGTATAGTACATTTAATTCACCTCATACTACTATTCTAATACATAGTATAAGTCGATTTGTACAACCTATGTAGCGTAAATCCACTTGACAGCATTATAAATTCGTGGTATAATACGAATAACACCAATTCTAAAAGGAAGGCAAACAAGATAACTTGTCTGATATTAAATGAAAAAATATCAGTAGAACGGAGGTTTTTATATGGGCTGCAAATTTATGTGTCCCGGCTGCTTTAAAATGCTTGATCTAGACGAATTTGGCAACTCGACCCCGACCGCCGAGGTAAAATTAGTAAACGGGGCACATTGCGGAAATTGCGGGCGCGACATTACATCCTCATACGAACGCGCATTACAATTCCTCAGAAATATTAAAACGGAAAGTAAAGCAGCAAAAACAGTAAAATAAACGGCGCGTCATAACAACAAAAATTCCCCCTCAATCGAGGGGGATATTTTTCAATTAAAATGCGAGGTATCAATTCGGTTAAGCGCGCGTTTGAGCTTCGCCTCGGCAAGAAGCAGCTCCTTGTCGTCCTTGGCGGACTTCACGCGAGCCTCAGCAGCAGCCTTAGCCGCCTCGGCGCGTTCAACGTCGATCTCGTCCGACCATTCGCAGGTCTGCACAAGCACCGTTGTCTTTTCCTTTGATACCTTGATAATTCCGCCCGAAGTAGCGGCACGGCGAAACGTTCCGTCAATCATAATACGCATCTGCCCTATCGCGACAGCCGCGCAGTACGGCTCGTGACCGTTAAGTATTCCCACATCGCCCACTGTCGTGCGGACGATAATCTGCTCGGTCTCGCCGTCAAACACGGTTTTTTCGGGCGTGATGATCTGTAACTTAAAAGGCGTCATAAACCACACTCCTTTTTTTCAGTAAACGCCCACACAATTCGCGGTTCCCGCGCAGCGCGGAATTGCAGACGAAGTCTGCAAAGCGGATTGTGTGAGGTTGACCATGCGAAGCACGGTCATTCGCCCTTTTTAGCTCTCTCAACAACGTCGTCGATAGTTCCCGCGAACAAGAACGCCGATTCGGGAATATCGTCATGCTTGCCCTCGATGAT
>DKXD01000039.1 GCA_002492075.1 Ruminococcaceae bacterium UBA7135 | reverse complement strand
TCTATATTTTGGCCAATTTTATGATAAAACCATAATTGCATATAGTATATTTTGTAACATTTGACTAATTCGCAAATATGTAATAAAATATTTCAAGAAACGTTAAACCAACTCCTCGATTTTTACGGATATAGTTATGAAAGGCAGAAAGGAGGAACACCGAATTTTGGACGACAAGGAAATAATAGCATTGTATCAGAGCCGCGACGAAAATGCAATCAGGCAGACGGAAAAGAAGTATTCAAACTACCTTACAACAATCGCGCTCAACATTCTCGGCAACCGTGAAGACAGTGAAGAGTGCGTCAACGACACGTATCTTAAGGCGCGGAATACAATTCCTCCGAATATTCCCGCCGTGCTTAAAGCTTATCTCGGCAAAATCACTCGTGAATTATCAATCGACCGTCTGCGAAAAAAGACAAGCCGTAAACGCGGCGATACGGAATACGATTTGTCGCTCGAGGAGCTTGCCGAATGTACGGGCTCGGGTGACAGCACACAACAGGCGGCTGACGCGTCTATGCTGGTTGAACTGATTGAGAAATTTCTATACCGCTGCCGTGATGATGAGCGGGACATATTTGTCTGTCGGTATTATTTCTGCGACAGCTTGAAAGAAATAGCGAAATATTTCGGCGTAAATGTATCAAAGGTCAAGAACACGCTGTTCAGCACAAGAGCGACACTTAAAAAATATCTTGAAAGCGAGGGGTATGTATTATGAATAAATCGGAAAAATTAAGCGAAGCAATCGGAAATCTCAGCGAAGAAATCATAGAAAAAGCCGACCGCAGGAGAACCGCCAAAGCATCAAAAAAACCGAGAAAAGCGATAAAATTTCCGCTGAAAATCACTGCCGTAACGGCGGCTTGCTTGGCTGCTGTTATCGGAATAATCGCGCTTGTTCCGCGCGGAATTTCAGCAAAAGCGCTTGCCGAGGCGGTTTATCCGAAAGCGACAAAATATTCGGGTATGCATAACATTAACAACGACAAGTGGATTGCGGAAAGACGCGCGCGTTGGGATAGCGGAAAGCTGATTGACAGCGATGTGAACGACTTCTACAAAAAAACCGCCGAGGAATTCCTCTCAGGTGAGGAAAACCGCGCCTACTCTCCCGTGAATATTTATATGGAGCTTGCAATGCTCGGCGAGACGACTGACGGAGAGAGCCGCAAGCAGCTCCTCGATTTGCTGGGGGCGGATAATATCGACGAACTGCGCGAGGACGCAAAAAATATGTGGCTCGCGAATTACTGCAATGACGGGGCGGTTACGTCAATTCTCGCAAATTCGATTTGGCTGAATGAGGACGTAAAAACTAAACAGCTGCCGCTTGACGTGCTTGCGAAAAATTATTATGCCTCGTCTTATTGCGGAGATTTAAGCTCCCCCGAAATGACAGATGCCGTTCAGACGTGGTTAAATCAGCAGACAGACGGACTTTTGAGCGACTACGTAAAAAATGTCAACCTTGACCCAGGAACGATTATGGCGCTGTATTCAACGGTGTATTTCCGCGCCAAATGGGATAATCAATTTAACAAAAACAATAACGACGCCAAAACATTTCACGCGCCGAACGGCGATATTCAAACCGAATTTATGAACGATACAAATACCTGCGGAACGTTCTATGCGGGAGAAGATTTCGGCGCAATATTTTTGGATTTCAAAGAGGGCGGGGAAATGTGGTTTATTCTGCCCGATGAGGACAAAACGATAGACGATGTTTTGAGCTCCGGCGAGTATATCAAAATGATGTGCAATACTGCCGAGTGGAAAAACAGCAAGGCGCTGAAAATCCATTACTCCGTGCCCAAATTTGATATTTCCTCGCAGATCGGACTTTCGGATGGGCTGAAAAAACTCGGCGTTTCGGATGTTTTCGACATTGAAAAGGCGGATTTTTCGCCGCTTACGGACAGCGCTGTATTCGTAAGCGAAGCAAATCACACGGCGCGGGTCGTTATTGACGAGGAGGGCTGCACGGCAGCGGCGTTTACAGAAATGATTTCTGACACAGCTGCATTGCCGCCTGAGGATGAAATGGATTTTATCCTTGACCGACCGTTTATTTTCGCTGTGACAAGCGATACTCAGCAGCCGTTGTTTATCGGAACAGTCAATAATCCCCAGTAAATTATTATCCACTCAAACATTTTTCAGCCGCCGAACGCATTAACGCGCTCGGCGGCTTTTCTATGCCCAAAAATCACTCCCACGGTTTATGCTGTTCCTTGTACTCCTCTGTGCCGACCTTAACCGCGTCAATTATGCGACTTATCAGCAACTCTCTGTAAATCGTAATCTTCATCACAATCATTAGCAAAATCCTCAATCAGATAATTCAGCTTGTCAAGTGTTCCATAGCGTTGATGTTTGAGAAATTCGGATAAAAAGTCAGCCTCCGTGTTCGTGCGTCCGAGAGGATAATCGGCGGGAAAGTTGAACACATTGCAAATTCGGCTTAAAATCTCAATATCGGGCATACGGTTTTCGTTTTCATAATAGCCCAGTGTGCTTTTTGCTACACCTATCTTCGCTGCGAGTTGCACTCAAATGAAAAAAGCGGCATAAACAACAATGTGGCGCAAGCATATTCGCCCGAAGCCACATTGTTATATTAATTTGCTAAACAGCGCTTATCAAAGCGGTCTTTTACAAGCCCGATACCTCTTTGGAAATATTAACAACCTTTCCATCAACGAGTTTGTAGTTATAAACCACTTCCCTGCCTTCAAGAGTGTAAAGCGGCTTATCGAGATAGTTGTTCTGAGCGTGATGATACTTGTCGCCCGCGCCCTCGTCTATCTTTATCCAACCGCTTGTGTTTTCCAGAAAAGCCGATGAGTTTATATTGACAATCGATCCAAATTCATCGATCTTAACAAATACTTCATATTTTTCTTCCATATTTTCACCTCCGTTCCTTAAATATCTGCCGATGCTTCATATGCTATTTTGTATAAATAATCATTTGTTCTGATGATCCCTTTGCTTGTCGGTATACCATTAGTCAACATAAATCTCGGATCTAACGTTGAAATTACGACCTGAACGTTGGATATATTATAAAAAAAGTCGGACGACTTATTAACGCCATTGTAATATAATGCAGTCATTTTTACAGTAGGAGCAACACGTTTGGGCGCCGCGAAGGTTAAACCCAAAAATAGCGACGGAAAGACATCACTTGCTAAATGAACCACACAAACTCCTCGCTCATAATAATACATACATTTCATCAGTTCTTCACCGGGAGACGGCGGCACGAACGGCGTAGCTTTATTTCCAAGTTCCAATTTGACCCACGAAACCGTAACGTTTTGCCCGGTAAGTGAAACCGTCTTTGTGGAGTTGTTATAGCTTATCGAGCCCGCGTTGGACGAAGCTGTAACATTCGCTCCCGCCGCGTTCTCGAGTATCTGCTCGATAGTGCCGTTAAGCGTCAGCGTTTTGTTGTCGTTTACCGTAACGGAGCCGCTTTTGAGCTTCCAACGGTCTACAAAATACCCCGCCGCCGTTATGGTGCCGCTCACTCCGCGCTGATTTATCTTGAAATCGGGGTTGTCAAGCAGATTAGGGTTGCTGTAAATCGGTGCGGAGAGCGTTCCGTCCGCCGCGACCGACAGGTTATCGCCGACTTTCACTCCGCCGAGAGATGTTTTGGTCGCGGCAGGGAGCGAATAAACAGTGTCCGTGAACACCGCGTTTTCCGGCACGTCCGCGTTTACCGTGTGCCCGTTCACCGTATCAGCGTTGCCGCCGTTTGCGGGGAGCGTTGTCGGCAGCTCGGTCTTGTCGGCTTTGGCAGTTCCCAATGCTTCTATATCTGCGGCGTTTGCTTGTATTTGAGAGTTCATAGCCGCCGCGCTTTCCGTGTGGCTGCTTATCCAGTCAGAGATCTCTTTGAGAGTGTCCAAGCTTTCGGGAGCGCCCGCGACTACCTCCGCAATGCCGTCCGCGACTGCTTTTGTGACCGATCCTGTCCCAGTACCGTTGAGAGTGGTTATAGCTGTCTCAGTAGCAGCAACGCGAGTGTCAATGGCACTTGTTTTTGTGTCTGTGTACGTCTTTGCGCTCTCCAGAGTAGCCGCGGCCGTGGATGTGATGTTCGCTGCGTTGGTATCGGCAGCCGCCTGTGCACTGTCCGCCGTGGTTTGCGCCGTTTCAGCCGCAGTTTGTGCGGTATCAGCAGTAGTTTGGGCGCTATCGGCAGCACTTTTTGCATTAGCCGCTGCCGTTTGTACTGTTGCTATCGCTGTTGAATTCGTGATTATAGCGTTCTGCGCCGCCGTCATATCGGTCTGCAAATCAGCAATATCATTGGCGTTTGTTGTAACGTCCGCTTTGACCGCGTTTACCGCCGTATCTGTGTACGTTTTCGCCGCACCGAGTGTTGTGCTGTCCTGCGCGTCCACATACGCTTTTGTAACATCGCTTGTTCCGCCGCCACCGCCGCTTGACGATGACGGCAGTTTAAAATTTGGCGTTGCATAGTCTGTGCCTGTGCACTGCACCTTGCCCGTTCCGAGCAAATATACCTCGCCGCGAGCGTCCAAAACGACTTCACCGCCGCCCGCGGGTATCTCGACGACCCCGTCCGCACCCACCGTGATGTTCGGGAACGCACTCGCCCATACTGTGTCGCCGCTCAAGTTTTTAACCGCGACGTTTTGCCCGCCGAGGTCGCTCACACAGACCTCCGCGCCTGTTAATATTGGTGTTTTTGTCATTGTTTAGCCTCCTTATTGTTTTTGTGTCATTTGCACTTCATAAGTTTTATTTGTTACAAGATGTCCTATCAGATCTTCATCTCTTATGGTCACTGTAAATTTCCCCTCTGGGGTGATCAACAATCTGATACCTCGACAGCTAAATGAGGGAATTAACCCTTTAGCCGGCGAGGGCGCGCCCCCCCAAATTGAAAAGCCTTCTTGTGATTCCATCTTCAGCCTCACGCCAGAATTCAAACCTCCTGTGATTTCAAACTCTGCACCCCCTGTTGACTCGGAGCCCCAGTCAGTCTCTGCTTGCAGAACTATCCCGGGTATCGATGCAATCCGAACATCGCCCCCGTATCTATCCACTTTATCATCGTTTGGTACCGTACACAAATGATGTGCGCTTCGAATTTCCGCTATTTGATTTCCTTCCGTGTCCAAACATATAAATGCCCCGCCTTTTTCCCATGTAACAGGGGCTGCCAACCAAGCATTACCATTCGACGCGATTATTCTGTCGTGCTGCCCAGCGCCGCCCTTTTCGATCGTGGTAACGCGTTCGTCCAGTTCATTTATCTGCTGCTCCTGCACGGGAAATTGCGTGATCATCTCTTTGGTCTTGCTCGAAACGTCGCTCACGTTTTTAGAAACCTCGCCTACATCTTTGGAAACGCGGTCGATAAGCTTTGGACGAGTGCCGCCGATAGTAATGCTGATCTCGCTTTCTCCGTTGGCGCGTTTCACCTTAACGGCAGTAATAAGTGCTTCCAGCGTGTGATCGTTGGAGTTTAGCCCGATATGTTTATCATATACGGTAACAATGTCGCCCAGGTGTATCTTTGTGCCCCATTGAGAGGGGTCGATATGTTCAATGGTCACGTTGTTTATCGCGGCAAAGCGATCCGCTATCTCGTGTTCGGCGTAGATTGACAGCTCGGACAGCTCACAGCTAAGCGACGCAAAATCCTCCGTCCGCGCGTACCCCGAATTGCCCTCCGTGGGCGAGTACGTCTGCACCGTGCCGTCTGAAAGCTCACAGTAGAGTGTGTTCCGAGCGTCCGCGCTGCTTTGTTCGGATTTCATTGAGTTCACCGTTCCCAAGCCGTAAGAGAACGACACGGGATCGTTCGCTGTCTGATTCCACGTTCGATCGATCGCGGAGATAACGTCGAACAAAAACTTCTCGCTCCCCGTGTACCCTGCCTCCGTGCCAATTGCCGTTATTCTCCAGCCCATTTTTTGAGCAGACAGAATATCGCTGATAACATCGCCTACAACTTGCAGGCGCGGGGATGCCGCGTCGTTCGCGATACCTCTGTTTTGGTTCGCCGCCACGACGAACCCAGGAAAGTTACGCCCCTCGTCGGCGGAGCTTACGCAGTTCGCCGCGACGTAGTGCTTTACGATAGCCTCCGTACTGCCGCTCTGCTTGTCCTTGCCGTCCTCAGTCTTTGCGACCGTCAGGCGACCAAGCAACAGCCCGTTGAGGTCGTACCCCGAAACCTGCACCTCATCCGCGCCGAATTCAAGCTGCTTGATGATAAACCCGCCGTCGCCGCACATCAAAAAGCGGTCGAGTTTCAGCTTGTCAACGCCCTCCGCTCCCACGGGAACCACAAGCTCGAAGGTTCCCACGCCGCAGAATTGCCCCTCGTACTCCCAGCTCGACACATCGACGATCGCGCCCACACAAAGCTCGCCCCATGTCTTGCTGTTGGAGATGTCCGGCGGATCGTAAATTGTAAAGATCATTTGCTCACCCCCATATAGTAGTCGTACCATTCAAATTTCACCGTTGCGTCCGTTTCGGCGGAGCTTGCGTTCATTGTCAGAATGATTAGGTTGCTCCCCGGCATAAGGTCGAAAAACGCCGATCGCGGCGACAAGCACGATGTAAGATCGTCCTCCGTGAGTTCTCCGCTCCCATTCGGCGAAAAGCCGTAAACGCGTTGCCTTGCCGTGTCGATGTAAACGGGGTAATCGTACCCGCCGTGCCGCGACACGTCAATATCAAGCCGTTTTTCCTGCGCGGGACAGTAAACGCTCACGATGTTGCCGTCCAGAACCACCGTAAACGGCACCGCTATCGGACAAGGATTTACAAGCGTAAGCCCGTCTGAGGTAAATGTTCCCGAAAAGGTCCTTAAGTGCTCCTCGCTCCCTTTCCACAGCGGATAGTCCGCCATCAGAGTAAACTCTGCCGAAAACAAACCGCCCAAGCTCTCGCGGAGTTCGGGCGTTTCGACGGCGTAGCACTCTATCGTTCGCACATCAGAGCCGTTCGTCCACGTCAGCGTGCCTACATCTCCGACCGCGAACGCGTACTGCAGGGTCTGCCACAGATCCAAAGCCTTCGAACGCGACCGCCGCCCGTTCTCCACGCCGTACCACACGGCGGTAAACGTTATCGTTCGCGCGGAAAGCGTATGAGACAGCGTTCGCGAGCCGTCACGGGAAAGTGGCTTAAATTGAACAAACTCAGCGCCGAGCGAATTCCCGTCAAACGCGGATAAAAACGTCCTCGGCGTATCGGTAGCGAATGACACTTCAAGATCGTTTATGTCATTGTGAAACGTGATTTTTTGCAAAAATATCACCCCCTTATAACCGCGATGACAACGCCTTTATCAGCGCATTCACAATTTGATCGTTAGACCTGTTTACAGCTTGCAAAACAACATTGTTAACGACGTTTTTGGTACTCTCGTCGATGTTTTTTACCGATGTGCCCCCGCTGCCGTTCACGGTGAATGTCTGTGAAACACCCTTAAGAACGCCCGAAAGGTTTTTAAGCTCGCCCGTGTAATCTCCCAGCGCCGTCGTGTATTCACGCGTGCTCGCGCTTGCGTCCAAAAGAGCCTTCTGCGTGTTGTAATTTTCCGTAGCCGCCGCTTTTGCGTCAGCAGTTCTTCGTGAGAAAAGTTCTTCCTCGCGTTCCTCTTGGAGCTTCTTCCGCTCCTTTTCAAGCTCGTATTTCTCGAATTCGTCAAGCCTGCCATAATTAATTCTATCGTCGATATCGGCCAGCTTTTGCTCATACTCCTTGTCGGATTTCGCCCGCTTGTGCCGCTCTATTTCTGCGTCTATCGCGGCGAGGGTTTTCTTGTAAGCAAGTTCCGTTTCGGAGAGTGCGTTTTTCTGATCTTTGAGGTTTTTATCCTGATAGCCCTTGATTTTCGCAGTGGCTGTATACCAGTCGTGCGTTTGAGCTTGAAGATAAGCGTCACGCAGCTGTGTCAGCTTGTCGTAGTACGCGGCTTCCGATAATTCACCCACGGAATACCTATCGTCGGCAAGCTGCTTTTCCTTGTCATAAAGCTCCTTATTGGCTTTGATCTGCTCTTCTCTGGCTTTCTCCTCGGCTTCTTTTTCTGCCTGCCGCCGCCGAGCTTTTTCGGCTTCTTCCTTGTTGCGCCACGCTCCTCCATAGCCGGAAGTATCGGTGTCCGTTTGTTTGCCGTTAAGTTTGTCGTATTCTGTCTGTGCCGCTTCCAGTTCCTCTTTCAGTTCTTGTACCTTGCTGATTTTTTCAGCGAGCGCAAGCGTAAAGCTGTCCTCTGCGTATTTCCCGTTTTCTATTGACATAATGCGATCATAAAGATCGTTCATCTCATCGAGTCGCTTTTCGTAATCACCGTCGAAAGCAATACCGACTTTTGTTTTTAATCCAAGAAAACCGCTTGAGGTCATTTTCATGCGTTGTGTTATCTCTTTAGCGATATCGCCGCTTATTTCAGAATCTGATATTTTATCAGCGGATATTTCGGTATCTTCGCTGCGTTCAATCTTTTTCTTGGCGTTCAAATTCGCCTCGGCTTGTACTTTATATGCCTTAGACGTTTTGTCAATAACATCTTGCAGCTTACCGTTCATTTCGTCATACTTGCCGTTCACAAGGTCGATCTGTTTCGCGAGTTCGGGGAACTGATCTTTCAGCCTTTCTTGTATCTCTGTCAGCGCGGTTGTCCTGTCAACGTCGGGGTCTATTGCATCGTGGAGTTCTTCGTACTCCTTTTTGATGTCGGAAAGATCATCGACCTCTTGCTTGTATTTGGCGGCATTTTGCGCCAGCTCCTGCGACTTTTGGTTAAGGTCCTCTATGCTGTCGGAGGCGTTTTTCGTGTGTCCCACAAGCTCCGATATACCAAACGTCAACGCGCTGACGCCCGTTGCAATCATGCCAACGGGGTTGGATGCAAAAGCTACTTTCAGCCCGTTCATCGCGCTGCCCGCCATTTGGATATTTGCGCTCAACGTATAAAACGCCCGCCCTATCCCCATAATAACGTTTCCGATACCCTGTGCCGCCTTAAACGCAATAAACGCCTTCAGCGCGCTCCCCATTTCCACACGGAACTTCGCTACAAAATTCAGCGCGTTAGCAAATCCGTTTATAAATCCGCTAAGGTTGTTTTTGACGAAGTTCGCCGCTGATGTCGCAAGGTTCTTAAAACTGTCTGCAAGGTTGTCTATGCTCTTGTCAAGCGAGCCGCCGTCAATGTCCGTTTTAAGGTCACCGAGCGTTTCCGTGAAGATGTTCACTGCATCAAGCAGCCCGCCTTTAAACTTGTCGAAAACCGCTATCCCCACGCCCTCAAGCGCGGAGTTCATTTTTGTTACCGCACCTCTGACGTTCTGCTCCATGGTTTCCGCCATATCTGCAGCCGCGCCTTTGCAATTTTGTATAGCGCCCGTGAGTTTTTGAAAATCCTCATCAGAAGCGTTCATCAGCGTTTTAAAGCCTGTTTGCGCGTATTGTCCCACAAGCTCCTTCGCGGCGGCGGTTTTATCTTGGTCGTTGAGCTTTGAAAACTCTTCCCTCAGATCCTTGACAATGTCAATAAACGGGCGCATTTCCCCGCTTGCGTTAGCGGTTTTCACGGTAATGTCGCCAAATTCCTTGCTTGTAAGCGTGAGGTCGCCCGACATCTGAGTAAACAGCTTGCGTAGTGCTGTACCCGCTTGGCTGCCCTTTATACCCGCACTTGCCATAAGCCCGATAGCCGTCACGGTATCTTCAGCCGAAAAACCGAGGGAACCCGCGTCAGCCGCACAGTATTTAAACGTTTCTCCCATAAGAGCAACATTTGTGTTTGCATTTGCACTAGCCGCCGCGAGAACGTCCGCAAAGTGAGCGCAGTCCTTGGCTTTCAAGCCAAACGCGGTGATCGCATCCGTAACAATATCCGAGGTCGTTGCAAGATCACCGCCCGAAGCCGCTGCAAGCCCAAGCACCGCGTCAATACCCGAGAGCATTTCCTCGGTTTTCCATCCCGCCATTGCCATATAGTTCAT
>DKXD01000044.1 GCA_002492075.1 Ruminococcaceae bacterium UBA7135 | reverse complement strand
AATGATCTTGCTGATACTGCGAACTTGGGCAAAAAGGCGGCAGGAAAAGAAGCCGCCCGAATACTGATATGGTTGATTGTTAATGAAATTCCGAGCAAACCGTTTCTTGAAAATGCGGTTTATCGGCGTTTCACCAAAAAAGGAGGAAATTATGGAAATTTTACTGAAAAACGACAACTGTTCTGCTAAGGTTATTTCAAAGGGAGCGGAATTAAAAAGCCTTATCGTTGGCAGACGCGAGCTTATGTGGCGCGCCGATCCCGCATTTTGGGGCAAGACATCTCCCCTTTTGTTCCCAATGATAGGAACATTGAAAGACGGCAAGACACTGATAAACGGCGCGGAGTACAAGATCACCAAGCACGGATTTGCCCGCGATTTGGAGCTTATTCCCGAAACAATGACGGGAACCTCGGCTCTGTTTTCTCTCATGCAGAGCGACTACACCAAGGCGATGTTCCCGTTCGATTTTCGTTTCACCGTGCAATACACTCTTAAAACCGACGGAATTACCGTAACATACCGCGTAAAAAACAACTCCGACAAGGAAATGCCGTTTTGTATCGGCGCACACCCTGCGTTTGCGTGCGACGGTGAGTTCTCTGACTATCGACTGGAATTCTCCAAACTGGAGACCGCTGCTGTTCCGAACTACAATCTTGACACTGGTCTGCATGAGGAACATAACCGCCGCGAAATACTTAAAGACGACAATGTTGTGCATCTAAATCACGAAATGTTCTACACGGACGTATGCTATTTCGACAAGCTGCGTTCCCGTTCTGTTATGCTGCTCAACAAGAACAACGGCGGAGTGCGCGTTGACTTCCCCGACTTTACAAGTCTCGGGGTTTGGCAGGCAAAGGACGCGCCGTTTCTCTGCATAGAGCCGTGGTGCGGCTCCGCTGACTTCGATGACTGCACGGGAGTGTTCGCCGAAAAGCGCGGCATAGAAATACTCGGTGCGAATGAGGAAAAAGCGTTCACCTACTCAATAACTGCTATCGGCTGAATAACATAAAAAAGTTCTCTCCCTCACTTTGTGAGGGAGAGAACGCTATTTGTGCTTTTATTTACTCTCCTGACGCACCCTGATAATTTCACCCACTACTTCATTAAAAGATTCAAGCAGCTTGGGATTAAACTTGCCGCAATCTCCGTCATTTATCATCTTTATTGCGGTATTATAATCGAACGCCGCCTTGTACACTCTCGGAGAAGTCAGCGCGTCAAAAACATCCGCTACCGCAACCACCTGCGCCCATATCGGCGTTTCATCGCCTTTAAGTCCGTCGGGATAACCGTGTCCATCCCAACGCTCATGATGATGACGGCAAATATCATAACTGTAACGATAAACCTCTTCATCCATAATATCCGCGGGCATTTCAGCCAAAATATCGCATCCCTTTACGGTATGTATCTTCATAATCTCAAACTCCTCGGGAGTGAGCATACCGGGCTTCTGCAAAATGCTGTCGGGAATGGCTATCTTGCCCACATCGTGTAGGACAGCGGCTTTGGATATGTTGTCAATTGCCTTTTTCTCCAAAAAATACTCGGGATACTTTTCGCAAACGTGTGTGAGCAACCGCTGTGTTATACCGCGTATGCGCTTGACGTGTTCGCCTGATTCGCAATCACGGAACTCGATAAGCGTTGCCAGCACCTCTACCATTTTATCATTCAGTTTCGACATTTTCGCAACGTTTTCGTTTACCACATCAACAAGCTCGTTTCTGTGGCGATAAAGCTCAATAATATTGCAAATACGCGATTTTATAAAGCACATACGAAATGGCTTTGAGATAATATCAACCGCACCGAGGCTGTACGCGCTTGACAAAAGCTGCATATTATCGGCGGCAGTGATAATAAACACGGGAGTGTGGTATATCTTACCCGAACGGTTAAGCTCGATAAGCACCGACATTCCGTCCATAACGGGCATAATAAGATCTAACATAATGGCAACTATGCTGTTGTCTCTGTTAATTATCTTCATCGCCTGGTCGCCGTTTTCCGCCTGAATTATGTTGAAATCATCCTTGAAGAGCTCCGCTAAAATAACACGGTTAATCTCCTGGTCGTCAACGATCAAAATTGAATTTTTCACATCAATCACCCTATTTATGTGTATTTTAAAATAACATCCAAAAACTTTTGCTGAACCTCCACGGTTTCAACCAAAAGCTTTGTGGCTTGTTCGAACTCTCCGCTGCGATACAGATCAACGATTTTAGTATAATTGGTATAAAGCGGCGTAAGCGAAAGATTGCCGGTAACGCCCTTAAGCGCATGAGCGTTTGATGTTGCAGTTTCAAAATCACCGGACTGTGCAAACTCCAGCACCGGAGTTTCATTTACTACCTTCGGCAACTTTTTCAGCATTTTTTCGTAAAGACGCTGTTACCCATAAATCTTGCAAGCGCATCGCCCGTATCGGCGCCCAACACCTGAATTTCTTCAATCAAGCTCATTTTTCGATTACCTCCCATTATTCCGGATCGTTACAAGTTTCTCACATCAAGTACGGCAAAATAGTAAGCTCGTCATAGTCATCGGAAAGCCTAAAGCCGTTCTCCGGCAGATCGCAACTAGGATCGCGGAGTATCTTCTCCGCCTCGCTGTACGGACACGCGAACACAAGCTTGTGTCTGAACAGCGAAAGGAATCCCGCTGCCGTCTGAGCCGCGCTTCCGGATACGAACATAAAGTGCGCGCCCATTCTCGGACCGTTCACCAACGCTTTCTTCAAATCACCTATCATATCGTCGGCATGCATCGAAGCTACCAATACATCACTTCCGAGAACTATCTCAAACACATTCGGGCGTTCTCCCTTATCAAGCATATCCGCTATTTCCTTAACGCGTTCGTTTGCCTTTGCGCCTTCATATACAGTCAGACCGTTCAACACACCGCTCCCCAAAAGCTCTGTGTAAATGGGATTGCTTCTTCCTGCCAATATCTCCGCTCTTATTCCCTGTTCCTCCAGAGAACGCAAAGCCGCTATTACCATCAGCGAAACGCTGCTCTTATCACGCGCGGGAGCGATTGCCAGCAAATTCTCTCCAAAATCATCATACAAGCGAATGGGATATTCACCCATAAAGCGGCACGGTTCTCCCAAAAACAGCAAACACTCGTCCTGAGCGCGAGAATTTATCTGCTCCTCGCGATATTCTCTGCGGTCGTCATACTTACTCGGCGTTTTTCTGTCGCCAATGAACGGAGCCTTATCTAGGAATGTATCAAGCTCCTCGGAATACTCGCTTACCAAATGATATGTATGCTCGTTTACGGCGTTTTCGCCCATTATGCGCACGAGCGACAATCCTTCCTTGCTGTCCTCTTCCGCCACAAACGCGCAGCCCGCAGGTACATGTTTAAGCGATTCAATCTGGTTATCGTACAGCTTTGAACCGCTGAAAAGCTTGTGAGCAGCGCGATCCGTACCGGCAACGACTGCAGCACTATGTATCGTACACCCCTCAAGACAAGCGGGACACTCTCCGTTTTCAGAGAATTCATCGCCGATAAGCAGGAAGTGCATACCGTAATTGGAACACTTCTTGAACATATTGGCAAGCTTGCTGTTGTAGTTCTTGCCGAAATACTTCGGTGTGCCGACGATATTTTCGCAGAATTTCGGGAAAGCGTTCAACGCGATCACTATAACAGGCATAAACACGTCCGCGGGAATATCCTCAACGTCCGACCAACCGTTATCGGCGAACAGCTCAACGCGGCGATCCATTTCGCCCGAAACAACGTCCGCAAAATCTACCGATGTATCTGAGCCGCTATCCAAAACAAGATAACGTATATGCGCAGCAGGATCATCGACGTACTTTGCAAACTCGCTGTCGCCGCAGTCAAACATCCACAGCTCCACATCATCGGGGTGGGTATCGGCAGTTATCTGCGATATAATGCGCTCGGTGAGCATTCTGCGTTCATCGCTGCGGCTTCCGCAAATATATGTCACTCCGCCGGAAATATCCAAACGCATCGGCGTTCCGTCAACATCCTTGCCGATCGGGATCTTTGGCAGCTTGCGTTTGCCCTTTCCAAAAATATCCTCAACAGGTTCGGGCTCAGGCTCGGCAGCGGATTCGGGTTCGGAAACACCGGTGGGCTGATTGGTAACTTCAAGGTCGAGCAAATCGATAGAACGCTCGTTCTCCGGAGCCGTCATAACAGGAACATCGGATGTCATATCAAAATCAGCAGCCGTTGTATTTTCTTCGGACATCTCGATGTTGTCGTCGGAAAGCAGCGCAGAATTCACTCCGCCCAACTTCTTAGCGCTATCTGACTTTCTGTTGTCAACGAACTGCTCAATCTTCCTCTTGCCCGCACCTATAACGTCCATAATTGATGAGCGGGGCTTATCTGCTTCGGTTTCCGGTTCGGGCGTTGGCTCGGGAATTTTTCCGGGATAATGATCCGTTATCCTGTATGTCATATCAGGATCCAAATGCTGTTCCGGACGGAAATCGGGCTCAAACTCAACAGGCTTTACTTCAGGCTCATCAGGTTCGGGCGGAGGAAGCTGAGCGCTTAACTCCGTTACCGATGTCATTGTAACTTCCTTTTCCTCGGGCTTGGGTCTGGGTATCGAGAACAAAATGTGTGCCGGAACGGCTTTTCCATCCTCTGTTACACTTAATGCTTTCAAATTCTCGTCCTCATAATCCACAGCTTGCCTCGGCTCATTCGAGTTTACATTGCTTTCCGTGTGAGCAGATACTTGATCCGGAGCCGGTGCCGATACTGTCACAGTCTCCGGAGCAGGTGCTGCCGTAGGCTCGGGAGTGGGTGCTGCTTCAGGCGCGTGATCGGATGCTACAGGCTTGGGCGCGGGCGAAGCAGGGGACGTTGAATCTATCTCCTGCGCTGCCATAACCGCATCTTGACGGCGCTTATCGACATATTTTCGCCTTACGTCCTCAGAAATATCAGACGGAGCAGAGTACCAAAACAAGCTCTCATGCATTTTCTCTATCCAGAAGCCGCCGTTCCTGCTGCGGATTACTTCTGCAATCCCGCGTATCTCTGTTTCGACAGGAATAACGTCCATAGGCACCTTATGCGTAAGTACGACCAAAACGCCATTTTTCTCTGCTGTTTTACATATATCATCCACTTTTCTCATTATATCGGGAGTGTATCTCTCCGGGAAATTCAAAAGCACAAGAATGCGCGAAACCTTATCCGGCGTAGGCGACGATTCAGCTTTTGCGGCAAATTTCATTATTTTATCGGAAGCTTCTTCCATAGACTTCGGGACTGAAATGAACGGATTTATTCCCTTACCCAGCGAGGAAATGTTTCCGAGACTCTCGGTACTGAAATGCTCCGGCTCGCAGAAAAGCACGGATGAAAGATCATCTCCAAAATACTTTATAAAATTAAGCAGCAAGCGTTGAACTCCTCCCAAAAGGAATTGCTCGTTGCGCTCGTCGTGCTCCAAAAAAAGCGTGCTGCCTTTTTTTACTGAGATCTGAAAAGGCGCACCAATAGTACGGGCAGCCGCATTATACTCCCCGTTTGAATTCAAAGCTACATCCTGCTCTATCTCCATAGGCACGGACAGCTTCATTCTACGCTGACCAAGACTGATATGCTCGTTATCATTTAAGTTCACAGTTCCCGGACTGTTAAACGCCGACTTATCATACACAAGAAATTTCAGATATTCTGAAAACTCGGGAGACTGTACATACTCACTAACTCTTGAAAAATGCTCTTCCTTGCGCTTATTTAACTTAGCCACATCACTGTCATACTGTCTCTTCGCCTGAAGCTTGCTGCCGTCAACAAGCTTAGTGGTGCGGTCGATCTCCTGCTCGTAATAGAGCTTTTTGCCCGTCGCCTTTGTATAAAGCGTTTCGGCGTTCGGATCGTTACGCGACTCAAGCTTTATTGTCTGGCGTATACTTTCAAGCGTTCCCTCAGGCGTATCGAAAGGCGCGGCAGCGTCCTCAAGCTCGGACGGATCGGCATGTTGACGTGCATAATCGATAAAATGATTAAGCTTAAACATCTTATCGCGTATCTCATCTATTTTCTTGTTCAGATCTTTTTCGGAATCTGCACAATAATCGTTGTATTCCTTATATGCGGCATCGAGTTCCGCGGCTATCTGCTTTTCCTCCTGCGAAAGTTCTGCAAATTTGCTCACCATTCCATTGACATAATCAGACATAGCAATTCTCCTTTTCCGGTTTAAGCCGTAACAGGGCACAATTCACCCTATGTTTCGGCGCCTATAATAATTATAACTGAAATATTGTGTTGTGTCAATAGATTTTGTTGAATTTCTATAAATATATAAAAAACACTCTGTAGTTTTTGTATACAAATTCTTTTGAAAACAATGTAAACGTTTTCCGTTATGCGTCACACTGATTTTTCATTAGAAGCGGACAAATATCGCATAATTATATGCAAAATCGGCTTTCCGAAAAAGGAAAGCCGAAAACGATTTAATCTATGACGGTCCAGCCGCCCTCAACATTCAGAAATTCCTCAAGAGTTAAACCGCTATCAAAAACCAGTTTCGCGGTGCTCTTCCCCAGCCAGCGGACGTGCCACGGCTCGTAGGTGTAGCCTGTGATATCTTCCTTGCCTTTGGGATAGCGGATTATAAATCCATAGCGCCAACAATTCTCCGCAAGCCATATTCCCTCGGGCGTAGCACCGTAGCTTTCGCTGAACGAATCGAGATCCATCGTAAGCCCGGTTTGGTGCTCACTGTGACCCGCGTGCGATGAGAATGTGTCCGCTTCCTCATAGCCGTACATATCGCAGTAATTCTGGAAGATAGCAACTTGATCGTAATATGAACGATAACCCGATTTGTTTATGTATTCATGAACGGCGTCGTTATTCATCTCGACAAGAGCCTCATAAACCTGCGGTTCTACCTCATTAAGCGAAAGATGGCTTCCGTATTCGGGCGGGAGCTTTATCGCCTTGTTCGCAATGACCACACCGCCGACAGTTGTTACACCATCCACCACCTTACGTTCGGGAGGGATTATTTGGGAAGTTATAGTTCCGTGCTCACAGCTGAGTCTGCCGAAATCGGTCTCCATCCTTATACAGCCGCCCTCAATAACCGCGTTGTCGTTCGTCATCGCAAGGCAGCCGCCCTCGGATATGACGAACTCGCCCGCATCCGATATCACAAGTTTGCCGCTTATGCTGAGATATCCGCCGTCATCCACAACAAGAGAAGCACCGTCGTCTACGATCATATCGCCCTCAACAGAATACAGCGTGCCGCTTTCTACATGCAGCTGATCGGCGATCATTATAGTTTCGCCCTTATTTACACTTACTTTATTAAACATATCGGACGGAACGGTTGGTGTATTCGGCACGGTATTTGACGAAGTCTCTCCGGGTGTTTCGGAAACAGAAGGCTCATCGGGTGTCTCGGGAATGGTGCTTGACGAGTTTTGCCCGGCGTTCTGCCAAGAAGACCCTTGAAAATTCGGCGCTATGACAGTAGGCGCACCACTCTTGCTGCTCTGTGAGCTTTGTGTGGTTTTAACGCTTTGAGTGCTCTGTGACGAACCCACCGAGCCTGTTTCGCTTGACGAAATTGTGCCGCCCGAGGTTCCACTTTTTTCCGAGCAGCCGCTTAACAGCACCGACGCGAGAACAGCAGCCGAGATAAACTTCCTTCTCATATAAAATTCCCCTTTTCTTATTTCTCCAACAATTATAGCACTTTTCAGAGGATTTGTCAAGGCGAAATATCTTACGATTTTCTTAAAAAATTATTGTGAAATGCCTATATTATCCGTTTTCCCGTTTCTGTATCGAAAGAAAGCCCCGCGGTTTATTCGGCTTTCACTTACATATCTCAACAATTGCATGAGCAAACAAAACAGCGTCCTTTAAAAGCTCCTCAGCCGTAATAAACTCGTTGTCGCCGTGCATATGGTAATCAGTATCTCCACGCTCCGCGCCGAACGCCACTCCGCCCTCAATGTTATGAACATACGTTCCGCCGCCTATTGCGATACAGCCGCCTTTTTCTCCCTCAACGTCCTCATAAACGGAAAGAAGCTGCTTTATAAACTCGCTGTTCTCCGAAACGATATGCGGCTCCTCGCCCAAGATAACTTCATACTTCAGCTTGTGGCTTTCCAGCACGGAGCCTATCTTGCTCTTAACGGTTTCAAGATCAAGACAAACGGGAAACCGTATGTCTACCGTTCCCTCGCACTCGCCAGACGGCATAATTGCCAAGGTGCTCAAAACACAGGTAAGCGCTCCGCTTTCATCGGAGCATTTTAAGCCAAGTGCCGCGCCGTCTGTTTCTCCAAACGGGAACAGCTTTTCAAGCTCTTGAAGAGCGGGCTCGTCCGTTACTCGGTTCATAAGCGAAAGCAGCGCCGTTATTGCGTTTACGCCGTTTTCGGGAGTTGAAGCATGTGCCGCCTTGCCGTCGCAGGATATGAAAATGTTATCACCGCGCTCTGTTACCGTAAACTTTGCAGCCGATTCCTCAGGAATCGCCGCCTTAACTTTATCGGCAGTAACTCTGCGCATTATCGTTTTGGCTTTATCCGCGACCGCATTCGGGATATTGCCCCCGCGGAACTCTATGTAATTGCCCCCCGTATTTCCGCTGATCTTAAGACGCAACATTCCCTTTTCTATATTTATCACAGGAAAAGAACCATCGGGAGTGAACACTTTCGGCGGAAATTGCGCGTGTTTCTTGTATATCTCCAAGTCCTCCGAGCCGTTCTCCTCGTCTGTGCCGAATATCAAGCGAACACCTTTGGTGAGCGGAATTCCAAGCTCCCTGACGGCATTCAGCGCCCACAGCGCCGCCACAGCGGGACCTTTGTCGTCGATAGCTCCACGTCCGTACAAAACGCCGTTCTTTTCAGTGAGACCAAAGGGGTTTGTCGACCAATTCTCGGTCTGCACGGGAACAACGTCCAAATGCGCGAGTATGCCAAACTCGGGAGCACCTCCGTTAGGGCAATAATCGGCGCAAAGTATCGCGTCCTCATAAACGATTGTTTTGAAATCCATATCATCGCAGATCTCTTTCATCTTGTAAAGAGCGCGCTTTGCTTCATCGCCAAACGGAGCGGAGCCGTGCGGATCGCCCTTGACGCTCGGAATAGCGACCAGATCGGCAAGATCTTGTACTATCTCATCTTCCATTGATTCAATATATTCTTGAATTTTTGTGTTCATTTTTTCTCCCTATTCTTCATCATTTCTATCATCATATCCGCGACTTTGTAAACATCGCCGCAGCTTGTTGTAATAACCAGATCGCCCTCCCGAACATTATCGACCACATATTCGGCGACCTCCTCAAACGTTGGGAACCAAACGCAGCCGTCTATTTTCGCGGCAAGATCTTTAGAATAGATGTTGTAGGTGTTTTTCTCGCGGCTGCCCATTATTTCGGTCAGCACGACCTTATCCGCTATGGAAAGCGCTTCGGCAAACTCGTCTAGCAGCATTGCCGTCCTCGAATAGGTGAACGGCTGATGAACGCACCACACTCTTTTAAAGCTCATCGCCTTTGCGGTTTTCAGCGTCGCGGCTATCTCGGCGGGGTGGTGTCCGTAGTCGTCCACGAACGTCACGCCGTCAATCTCCGCAAGCTTCTCAAAGCGGCGCATTGCTCCCGTAAACTCGGAAAGTCCCTTTTGTATAGCCGAAACGGGTATTCCCGCCATATACGCCGCCGCCGCTGCCGCCGCGGCATTGTAAACGTTATGCTTTCCGGGAACGTGGAGGTCTATCTCGCACAAAGTTTCGTCTATATTCGTATCGACGTGCTCCAAATCAAATTTCCAATGAAAATCGGATAGCTGCCGAATATTCCGCGGATAAAAGTTGTTTAGCTCCGTCTTGCCATAGAGCTTTATTTCCGCCTTGGTATCGCTCTTTTTCAGCGCATCGCGGACATTTTTATCATCTCCACAGGCGATTATGATATCGGTCGTCAAACCGCAGAATTTTGCAAAAGAGTTTTTCAAGTTGTCCATTGTCTTAAAGTAGTCCATATGATCCTCATCAATGTTGAGGATAACGGAAATATTCGGGAAAAGATGCAGAAAAGTGTCCTTAAATTCGCACGCCTCGCACACCATATACTCGCTGTTTCCCGCTCTGCCGCTGCCGCCTATCGCGCGGAGCTTTCCGCCGATGACCGCGGAGGGGTCGACATCCGCGGCAAGCAATATCATCATAAGCATTGACGTGGTGGTAGTCTTACCGTGAGTTCCCGAAACGCAGAAAGCCTTGGAAAACTGTTCCGTTACCAAGCCCAAAAGCTCGGCGCGTTCGACAAGGCAAACACCGCTTTCCGCGGCTTTACGAGCCGCGATAAGCTCAGGATTGTCCTCCATTATAGCCGCCGAAAACACGATAAGGTCAGCGCCCTCAATATTCTCCGCTCTCTGCCCGAACATTACGGGGATTCCCATATTGCGCACAGCTTGCAGCGTGGCTGTCTCGTTATTGTCCGAACCCGTAAGGTAATAGCCCTTTGTGTGGAGTATCTGCGCGAGCGGATACATTCCGCTGCCGCCAATTCCTATAAAATG
>DKXD01000084.1:17650-18112 GCA_002492075.1 Ruminococcaceae bacterium UBA7135 | reverse complement strand
GGGTGTCTGCTGAACAGGCATTTGTGGCTGAACGGGAGCCTGCGGCATTTGCTGAACAGGCGCTTGCTGCATGGGGGGAACCTGCTGCGGATAAACAGGCTGCTGAACGGGCGCTTGCGGGTTCTGATATTGCTGATTGGGAACTTGCTGATTAGGATATTGCCCGTTTGGCATACCTTGATTGTAGTTGTTCATAAGGTATGCGTTGTGAGGCATAACAGGGGGAAGATCCTTTGCCATCTTTTTTGCTGCCGCGATAACAATTGTGAGAGCGGAAAGTACAAGCGCAAGATCAAAAAGACCTTGTATCAACACCGCTGCTCCATATCCGCCGCCGCTTTTAAATGCGTTTACAATATTAATAATAAAGAACGTAAACTTATAAACAGCAGTGAACAAAAGTATCCACAAACCGCCTTTTGCAAAAAATCTGATAATCGAATTTATCATAATCATTCCTCC
>DKXD01000084.1:14571-17367 GCA_002492075.1 Ruminococcaceae bacterium UBA7135 | reverse complement strand
TCATAATCATTCCTCCAAATAAAAAATCTTTTGATAGAATTATCCGGCAATATAAAACCCCGGATAATATATTGCGCGTTGCGGAATAAAATTATTTTGGCTTTCCGCAATTGGAGCAAAACGATGTTTCGCCGCTGTTCTGCTTTCCGCAGCTGGAGCAATACCAAACATTGTTAGCGGGAGCGGGTGCTGCTGTTGGAGCGGGTGTGGGAGCAGGAGCGCTCTGAACGGGGTTTTGAGCCATGGGAACCTGCTGCGTGGGATATTGAGGATTTTGCGGCATAGTGTTGCCGTTCATGGCTGCAGCAACGCTGACGCCCTTAATGCCCGTGATCTTTCTTGTTACACCGATAATGGCAGCAAGAAGAACAAAGTAGAGAACCATATCGAACAGACCGCCGAACAAAGTCTTTACGCCGTTACCTCCTCCGCCATACTTAAATGCCGAAACAAGATCGAGTATGTAGAAAACAAATCTGTATGTTGCCGCGCCCAAGAATATCCAATCGCCGTATTTTGCAACGGTTTTGTTTATGCCGTTTACCATAGTTTACCTCCGTATGTTCTATAAAACTTTATGTTGACTGATCTCAACTATTTTATTATACCATATTATGCTAGGTTTGTCAAGTGCTGTTGGTGCTTGCCGTTTTGAATTTTCACTGATGTGCGTAATATTATGCGCTTGAAGTGGGATCATTGCCGATCTTCAACACCTTACGGCAATGTGACACGCCGTAATATTATCTCCGAAACAGTAATATTTTTTGCTCTTGGTGAATATGATTTCAAAAAAGGAGTGAAAACTATGGGAAAGTTAAAATCAATACTTATCGGAGCGGCGGCGATATGCTGCGCGGTCTTATCGGGGACAAGCACGGCGGCGGGCGAGTTTGTGCGAAACGCCGCGTATCTTTCCGCGGGGGTTGTCGATGAAGAAGGCTCTGTAAGCTCGGAAACTTCGGCTGATGAAAGCAGCGTTCCAACGGAAAGCTCGCATATATCCGAGAGCGTCCCCGAAACATCGACCGAAAGCAGCTCTGCAAGCGCATCGTACAGCTCTTCAAATACAAGCGCGGACGCCGAAAGTTCTGCTTCAGACAGCATCGTTACGTCAACGCCGCCGCCCGCGCCGCAAAAGCGCGGCAAGGTCATCACCAAAAACCGAGTGGACGGTACTGATGACGAGGACTATTCGCAATACACGAATAAAAGCGGCATTATCGAGCGCTTAAACTTCGGGTATTTTGACAATCCGAATATTATTACGCTATCAAGCGGCGCACAGATACGCAATCTCACCGAGGACACGAATGAAGACCTGCTCGCGGCTTCGGCGGAGCTGCCCGAACTCGGTAGCTTTGAGGGGTTCAAGTTGGGCAGCGAAGAGCCGCAAGTGCTTATATACCACACTCACACCTCCGAAAGCTTTTTGCCCGGCGGAGACAGCTTCGATCCGGAATATCCGATACGTTCAAGCGATGATTCAAGAAATATGATAGCGATCGGCGATGCGATATGCAATGCCTTGGCGGAACGCGGCGTTTCTTGTGTTCATGACTGCCGCGTGCACGATTATCCTATGTTTACCGGCGCGTACTACCGTTCCGCCGATACGATGCTTGAAGATCTTGAGGAGTATCCGAGCATAAAAATAGCGATAGACATTCATCGAGACGGCATTCTGAATTCGGACGGTACGGCGATCGCGCCCATTGCCGAAATAAACGGCAAAACTGCTGCGCAGTTTATGATAATCACAGGCTGTGACAGTCCCGAAACGGAGATACCCGAGTATATGACGAATTTTAAGCTGTCGTGTTTGCTGCAAAACTGCGCTGAGACAGCATATCCCACGCTTGCGCGACCAATGCTGTTTGATTATCGGAACTATAATCAATCGCTGTTTGCGGGCGATCTGCTGATAGAGGTGGGTAGTCAGGGCAACACGCTGGACGAGGCTCTTTACACGGGCGAGCTTATCGGAAACGTTCTCGCGGACGCGGTGGAACGGCTTGCCGCGCCCGAATAGGGAAAAATACGCTTATGAAATTGTAAATGTGTTGATGTAAAGGCGTAAAAATACTTTTTGTTTTCTCCCCCGCAAACCGAGGGAGAAAACGTTTTTATAAGCCGATCTTCCTCATTTGGAGCGTTTTGGGAATAAAATGCTAAAATGGCAAAAAAATACTAGACAAAGCGCGGATTTTGTGGTATAATATATTTGTATGCTTGTTGACATACACAAGATTTTTATTTATGTAGGGAGAATGAATTATGAAAGTAACTGTTGATACCATTATCGGTGATATTCTTGACTTTAACGGTGAGGCTGCAGCGCCCATTTTCATGGGCATGGGAATGCATTGTCTTGGTTGCCCGTCCGCTCGCGGAGAGAGCGTCGGACAAGCCTGCGAGGTTCACGGCGTAAACGCCGAGGAGATCGTGGAGCAGCTTAACGCGGCTCTTGGAAATTGATAGCTCTTGATAACCGCTTAAGGACGGCGGCAGAGCTTTGCCGTGAGGGAAAGACCGCCGCCGACGTAGGATGCGATCACGCGCAGCTTGCCTGTTTTCTGGCACAGAACAAGTCAAAGCTTGTGATCGCGTCCGATTTGCGCGACGGTCCTCTTGAAGCGGCTCGGAGAACGGTTTCGGAACAGGGCGTTACAAATGTCCGCGTTGTGAAGTCCGACGGCTTGAAGTCGATAGATTTTGCCGACGACGTTATAATCTGCGGTATGGGCGGAGAACTGATAGCCGAGATAATAAGCGGCTGTAATTTCTTAAGCGCCT
>DKXD01000084.1:13280-14262 GCA_002492075.1 Ruminococcaceae bacterium UBA7135 | reverse complement strand
ATTTCTTAAGCGCCGACACACGGTTTATTCTACAGCCGATGACAAAGGCGAATTATCTGCGGTGTTGGCTTTGCGAAAACGGTTTCGAGATCATCGAGGAACGCGTCGCTTACGAAGAACTCAGAATTTACGCGATTATGTATGTGAAATACACGGAAGAGCGCAGCGAGCCTGATGAGATGTTTGCGCTCTGCGGTAAAATTACGGATGGCGGTTATTTGCGGAAAATCGCCGAAAAGCTGCTGAAGCGGGCGGAGGGAATGTCGCTTTCGGGGACTTTTAGCGGCGAGGCTGAAAAAATACGCGAAACCGCCGCCGCGATACTTAAAAGAGCGGGAGAATACGAATGACAGTCGGAGATATACTTGAATATTTATCGGAGCTTGCTCCGCTTGAAACCGCCGAGAGCTACGATAACGTGGGTTTGCTTGTCGGCAACTCGGACGTTGAAGTCACGGGAGTTTGTACTTGTCTTGACATCACCCACGCGGTGATTAAAGAAGCGTTTGAAAAGGGTGCAAACCTTATCGTTTCGCACCACCCCGTGATTTTCGACGGCTTGAAGCAAATTCCCGAATGGAGCGTTGTGTACGACCTCATTCAGCACGGGATTTGCGCTATCGCTATGCACACGAATTTCGACATTGCGGAAAACGGCGTAAATGCAACGCTTGTGGAGCTGTTGGAGTTCGAGATCTCGGGTTATCTTGACGGAAAATACGGCGTGATATGCGAAATGCCGCTGTTTTTCACACCGAAGGCTCTTGCGGAGCATTGCAAGAGCATGCTCGACCTCGACTGCGTGAAGTTCAGCGCAAAGGACGCGGAAAAGAAGTCGCTGTCGCGCGTTGTCGTGTGCTGCGGCGGTGGAGTAGACCGCGATATTATGCGGCTTGCCCGTGAAAACAACATTGACGCGATAATTTCGGGCGACATAAAGCACAACTTCTGGATAGAAGCCGAAAACTGTGGCATTACGCTC
>DKXD01000084.1:5374-12988 GCA_002492075.1 Ruminococcaceae bacterium UBA7135 | reverse complement strand
AAAACTGTGGCATTACGCTTATCGACGCGGGGCATTTCGGTACGGAAAAGGCGGCGGCACACTCGCTTGCCAAACTGATAACTCTGCAATTCAACGAAGTTCCGATTTTCAGCGCGGAGTGTGAAAAAGACCCATGCGGGTATGTGTAAACAACGATAACAAAATGAGAGGTAAGCAGTTATGTCAAGACTTGGTATGCTCTATGCGCTGACCGATGCGGAATTGGAAAAGCTTTGCGCCGTGCCGACAGAGGAACGGTATGATTATATGCTGAATGAGATAGAGGAAAAATTGTTTGATACCGACCGTGCCTGCGAGCTGGATAAAGCGTGGGAGGGACTTCAGTTCTGCTTGTGCGGCGGGAAGTGGAACGAAACCAATTGTGTTCCGCATAACATTATTTTCGGCGGCGAATTCTTAGTCGATACGGAAGAGGAAGTTATCACGTTAAAAAACAAAGATGATGTAAAAAAGATTGTTGAGTATCTCCGACAAAATGATCTTCGGGATATTATAAATCAAAATTTCCGGAAAATTGATGATGATTGGGCTTATAAAGATAATAATGGCTTAGAGCATACATTGGGCTGGAGCGAGGACATTCTTCCGTTTTACGAAAACGCTATGAAAGAAAATTGCCAAGTGATTTTTACCGTTGATTTCTGATCATTACATAAGCTAAAAGAAAGGGGGCGGCGAAAATGTCGCTTGACGGAGCATTTTTACATTGTGTTAAAGAAGAACTCTCCGCGCTTGTCGGCGCGAGAGTGGACAAAATATCCCAGCCCTCGCGTGAGGAGATAGTTGTTTCTTTGCGAATGTTGGGCGGTGAAGATCGTTTGGCGAAAAAAATAGTGTTCTCGGCGAACGGCACGGCGGCACGCGTTCATTTGACGGAACAGGACTATGAGAACCCGTCCGCGCCGCCGCTGTTCTGTATGATACTCCGCAAGCATTTGAGCGGCGGAAAGCTCGTAAATATACGTCAGGACGGGCTAGAGCGTATTCTGTACTTCGATTTCGAGTGCGTAAACGAGATAGGCGACAAGGTGCTGAACACGCTTACTTCCGAGATAATGGGGCGGTACTCTAACATAATCTTGGTGCGCGACAGCAGAGTAATTGACAGCATTAAGCGTATCACGGATGGCGGCGACGAGAGCTTCACGGGGCGGCGAATACTCCCGAATATTCCGTATGAGGCTCCGCCGCGTGCCGAACGGCTCAGTCTTCTTGACGTTGAGCCTGCGGATGTGTTGAACGCTCTTTTCGGCGGGGAATACGATACTCAAAGGCTTGCGAAAGCTCTTTCGGCAGTTCTTGAGGGTATCGCGCCGATCTTTGCGAGGGAGTGCGCGTTCTATGCGGCGGGCGACGTCGACGCGGTTGTCGGCGGGTTGTCCGACCCTGAAAAAATGCGCGTTGGCGACTTCTTGGAGAACGCGAAGAACGCGCTTGACGGAGCGGCGAATTACACTCTGCTCACCGATGAAACGGGCAGGAAAAAGGATTTTTCGTTTGTTGATGTTAAGCAATACGGCGGCTTGTATAATTCTGCGAGATTTGACAGTCCGAGCAAGCTGTTGGACGAGTTTTTCGGCGCGGCGGCAAGGCAAGACCGTATGCACCAAAAAGCGCGCGATCTGCTCAAAACCGTCAATACCGCATACGAGCGCGTTTCGCGAAAGCTTGAATTGCAGAAAAAGGAGCTTGCCGAGTGCGGAGAGCGCGAGGTTTTCCGAGTTACGGGAGATTTGGTCAACGCGAACATCTATCGCCTTGAAAAGGGAATGACGAAGTGCGTTCTGGAGGACTTCTACACGGGCGAACCGCGCGATATAGCTCTGGACGCGCGATTGACCCCCGCGCAGAACGCGCAGAAGTACTATAACGAGTACCGAAAGCTCGACACGGCGGAGAAAAAGCTGACGGAGCTTATCAAAAAGGGCGGCGAGGAGCTTTCCTACCTCGACAGTGTGCTTGACAGCGTGAGCCGAGCCGAAAGCGACAGCGAGCTTTCCGAAATTCGCCGGGAACTCCGCGAACAGGGATATTTACGCGCTCAAAAGGGTGACGACAGACCGTCCAAAAAGCTGTCAGAGCCGCTTAAATTCCGCTCCTCGGAGGGTTTCGAGATACTTGTCGGGCGCAACAATCGCCAGAACGATATTCTCACGCTGAAAACCGCAAAGGCTACGGATATTTGGCTTCACACCAAGGATATTGCGGGTTCGCACGTTATAATCCGCACCAACGGTCTAAGTCCCTCCGATAAGACGCTCACCGAGGCGGCAATGCTCGCGGCGTTTCACTCCAAGGGCAAAAGCGGCTCGGGTGTTCCCGTGGATTACGTCGCGGTGAAATTCGTCAAAAAGCCTGCGGGCGCGAAGCCCGGAATGGTTATCTTTACGAACAACAAAACGCTTTACGTCACGCCCGATGAGAGCGTGGTCGAGAAATTGCGCGGAAAGGATCAATAATGTTCGGATTTTGAAAGAAAAAGAAAAACGTTGTTTTGGAAAATGAACTCGGCAGCTTTAAACTCATCGTCTGTAAAAATCACAGCTATTACAACGGTTACGCTGTCTGGCACGGCACGGAAGACAAAATTCTCGTGACCGTGAATTGCGATGAGAACGGCAGTGCCGATAAGGGCTTTAAGCGGCTCTCGGAGCTTGTTGAGAACTCCGCCGAGTTGGAAAAAGCGCTTCTGGACTACACGCTGAAAAGCTTCATTGACTCCGACAAGCCCGATGAGCCTATCGAGATATGGGGTTCGGGAGATGATGAAGACGAAGCGGATACCGTTTCGCCCGAGGAGTTCCGGAAACGCGTTTCAATGGGCTTTATCTGCGTTGAACATGACGGCGAGTCGGTGGATATCGACATAGACTTGGACGGTATGTTCACCGATCACGCGTTTATGATTTTTGTCGATAAGGACGGAGATTTCAGCGATAACGGGATTTACGGATAAATCAAATTGAAAGGAAACGCTAAAATGGGTGTTTATAGAATTCCGCTGAAATTTAAGGCGGGTGAGTTTAAATTTAATGAGTTGAATACCGACAATACGGAAGATTGTTTAGAGCTTGACTACGACAACGAATATCAGATGATAAACTACGATGTGCCGATGTATGAAAGCGAATCGCGGATTTACACCGTTCCACGCGATAAAATGCCCGACGGACTTACCGCCGTATTCGACAAGAACGGCGAGCTTGACAAGGTCGAGTTTGACGATAACGGGCACACGCGGCTGTTCTATGTTCATTTTAGGAATATCGGAAAATCCGAAAGCGCGGTGCTGAAATTCATCAAGGAACAGGCGGATAAAATCGCCAAAGAGATAATCAGCAGAAAGCAGACAGCGGCGAGGCTTTTTGTGGGGTGGTTTTACGATGGTGAGGCGGTCGAGATCGCCGTCCGAACCGCCACAACAGAGGAAATGCGGGAGGTTATCGAATATTATAACGGAGATGAAACCGCCGCCGACAACAGCGGAAATTATCCCGTTGAGAAAATGATAACGGTCGACCCTGAGCCGCTCGGCGTTATGCTGATGTGCACTAACGGCGAATTTCGGAGTATGCTGTTCAATAAGGCGGCAGAGACGTTTGAGGAGCGGTTAAAGAGCCGCGTTTTTGATAAGATAGACAAGACCGGGGATTTTAAGTTTATCTCGGAGGAATACGATTAAAAAACATAAAGGAACGCCGATTTAATGCGTTTTTCCCGCCGCAGGCGGGAAAAACGCGGCGGCAGTACCGTAACCGATAAAAAAGTAAATCAAAGAAAGGACATAAGGCAATGAAAAAAGAACTAAACAAAACCTATTCCCCGAAGGATTTCGAGGACAGACTTTACAAATACTGGGAGGAGAGCGGCTATTTCAAAGCGGAGCGCGACCCCGAGAAAAAGCCGTACACGATAGTAATGCCGCCGCCCAACGTCACGGGACAGCTCCACATGGGGCACGCGCTGGACAGCACTCTCCAGGATATACTTATCCGTTTTAAGAGAATGGAGGGCTACTCCGCGCTGTGGCTGCCCGGCACAGACCACGCGGCACTTGCTACCGAGGCGAAGATCGTTTCGGCTATGAAAGAAGAGGGTATCACGAAATACGACCTCGGGCGCGACGGCTTCCTTAAACGCGCTTGGGATTGGACGGCGAAATACGGCGGTCGGATAAGAGAGCAGCAGCGTAAAATGGGTTCCTCCTGCGATTGGAGCCGCGACCGTTTCACAATGGACGAGGGCTGCTCCAAAGCCGTTCAGAAAGTCTTTATGGACTTGTACAACAAGGGGCTTATCTACCGCGGCGAGCGAATAATCAACTGGTGTCCCAATTGCAAAACGTCCATTTCCGACATTGAAACGGAATATGAGGAGCAGGACGGCTTTTTCTGGCACATCAACTATCCTATCGCTGATGGCAGCGGTTATGTTGAAATTGCCACCACGCGCCCTGAAACTCTTTTGGGAGACAGTGCCGTTGCGGTAAATCCAAAGGACGAGCGTTACACAAGCCTTGTCGGCAAAATGCTGAAGCTGCCGCTTACCGACCGCGAAATTCCCGTTGTTTCCGACGATTACGTTGATATGGAGTTTGGCACGGGCTGCGTTAAGATAACTCCCGCGCACGACCCCAACGACTTTGAGGTAGGAAAACGCCACGATCTTCCCGTTATCCACATGATGAACGACGACGCGACTATTAAAGAGGGCTTCGGCAAGTACTCGGGAATGGACAGATACGAGGCTCGTAAGGCTATGATAGCCGATTTGGAAGCTCAGGGCTTGCTTGTCAAGGTAGAGCCGCATAAGCACAATGTCGGCACTTGTCAGCGCTGCGGCACGACAGTTGAACCTACCGCTTCCCTGCAATGGTTTGTCAAGATGAAAGACCTCGCAAAGCCCGCTATTGACGTTGTTAAGAGCGGCGAGCTACGCTATGTTCCCAAGCGTTTTGAAAACAGCTATCTGTTCTGGATGGAGAATATCCGCGACTGGTGCATTTCCCGTCAGATATGGTGGGGACACCGTATTCCCGCGTTCTATTGCCAAAACAAGGACTGCGGTCACACCGAAATAACTCTCGACGGCATTGATAAATGCCCGAAGTGCGGCGCGGCTATGGTTCAGGACGAGGACACTCTCGATACTTGGTTCAGCTCTGCGCTGTGGCCTTTCTCTACGCTCGGCTGGCCCGAGGAGACCGAGGACTATAAGTACTTCTATCCCACGCAGACGCTCGTTACGGGCTACGACATCATTACGTTCTGGGTATCGAGAATGATATTCAGCGGACTGGAGCACACGGGCGAGAAGCCGTTTAAGGACGTGCTTATACACGGACTTGTGCGCGATGAGCAGGGAAGAAAGATGTCGAAATCTCTCGGCAACGGCGTAGATCCGTTGGAGATAATCGAGAAATATGGAGCGGACGCTTTGCGCTTGACGCTCGTTACGGGCAACGCTCCCGGAAACGATATGCGCTGGACGGAAACGAAAGTTATGAATTCCCGCAACTTTATAAACAAGCTGTGGAACGCGTCGCGCTTTATCTTGATGAACCTGCCCGACGACTTCACCGAACCGAAGCTCCCTGAGGATATGCCTATCGAGGATAAGTGGGCGCTGTCACTGTTCAACGATATGATAAAGAACGTGACCTCGAACCTTGAAGCCTATGAGCTCGGCGTTGCGGTTCAGAACGTTTACGATTTTACTTGGGATATCTTCTGTGACTGGTACATCGAGCTTACAAAGCCGAGAATAGCGGCGGGCGGTGAAGCGGCTCTCGCGGCGCAAAACGTTCTCGTTTACATTATGCGCGGCATTTTGAAAACGTTGCACCCGTTTATCCCGTTCGTAACCGAGGAGATTTGGCAGTCGCTGCCGCACGGTGAACAGGAAAGCATTATGATGACGAAGTGGTGCGAGTACGATGAGAAGCTCAACTTCGTAAAGGAGAAAGAGGAGTTCTCGCGCGTTATCGGCGTTATCCGCGCTATCCGCGTACAGCGCAATGAAATGAATGTTCCGCCGTCAAAGAGAGTTACCGAGATAGTGGAAACGCAGTTCGCGGAGATCTTCAAAAACGCTGAACCGTTCTTTGAGAAGCTGGCGGGTGCGGGAGAATTCTCCGTGGTCGATAAAGCGGAAAACACCGACGGAATGGTAACGGTAGTCACCGACAGCGCTAGAGTATTCATTCCTATGGGCGAGCTTGTCGACAAGGAAAAAGAGCTTGCGCGTCTCGAAAAGGAGAAAAAGGCGGCTCAAAAGGATATTGACTTCCTTTCAGGCAAGCTTAACAATCAAGGCTTTTTGTCAAAAGCTCCCGCGCAGCAGATCGAGAACGAGCGCACCAAACTTGCCAAGGCAGAGGAGAAGATGAAGAAGATACTTGAAAGTATCGAAAGCTTGAAATAAGGAGCAGCTATGAGTTTATTCGGAAAAAAATCAAAAGAAAAGGACTTGAATTCTCGTTGGCAGGAGGCTTATAAAGCTAATCCGCACGTTTACGAAAAGGACGGGAAGATAGTAGTGGGTCTCGCGCTTACCGAAACCACCGATTCGCTGTTTCCGCTTGCCGCGGAGAATCAGTGGGCGATAAAAGGCAAAACAATAGACCTTTTTTTCATTTCAATGGTGAGCATCACAAAAGACAGCGTACTCGGAACGATAGAGTACGGCGAGGCGATGAAGCGGCTTAAGCCCTATTTCTTGGCGGAAAAGGACGGCTGGGTTCTTATTCGCGGGTTGAGCTTAAATGAAATGGAGGCTCTCTTTGAGGGCTTGCCGAGGGATATATTGTGACTGTCCGCGCAGTGGCGGAAACATATTAAAGGCAGTCGGAAAGGTTGCCGATATCATCTGCCTGTTATCGGAGGTTGAAATAATGTCGGTTGAGATATTCGGAACGGAGGAAAATTTTAAGAATTTTCGCTGTATTCCCGTTTCAAGCGAGGAGCTTTTCAATACGGTTTGGCAGAGAGCAATAGACGCGTTGGGTCTGCGGCTCATCGGAAACGGGGTATGGCTTTTCAAAAAAGACCTTCGGGATATACTCGATGAATTTAAAAGGGTTGATGAATATATCGCCCAAAATGAAAGTATTCCTATGCAATGCCGTTTGAGTATCTCGGAGCGTATCGGCGCAGTCTTGCGTGATTTGGAAAGCAATTGGAACGAAGTGTCCGATGTTGAACGCTTGTGGATGGGGTGAAGAAAATGAAATGGAAATTCGCGCAATGACAAAAGCCGATTGCAATGCGATAGGCGAGTTGTATGCGGCGGCTTGGAAAGCGGGTTACAAAGGACTTCTGCCGCAGGATTTTCTGGACGGGATAACCTCCGAAAAGTACGCGGAGCGTTCGCGCGGTTTGGGGTTTTTGAATGAGGGCAGCTTTGTTGTACTTGACGGAGAGCGCATAGTCGGGCATTGCCACGCGAGGGCGGCGAATGAGCCGGAATGGCGCGGCTGGGGCGAGATACATACGCTGTACGTTCACCCGGAGTATTGGCGAACGGGTTACGGAGCGGCGGTTTTCAAACGCGCCGAGGAGTGGCTGTACGAGCGCGGATTTGATGACGTGTATT
>DKXD01000084.1:0-5062 GCA_002492075.1 Ruminococcaceae bacterium UBA7135 | reverse complement strand
GGATTTGATGACGTGTATTTGTACGTTCTTGAGGGCAACGAACGCGCCGAGCGTTTTTACAAGGCGCAGGGCTTTTTTCCGAACGGCGGCACTCTGTGCTGTGAGATTGGCGGCGTTACGGTCACGGATAACCGCTATACAAAGTACTATCCGCGTCATACCGAGTATGGAGAAACTGAAATACGCATAGCCGAAAGCGGCGCGGCGGCTATTGCCGGGGTGCTGGAAAACGGCGGTTTCAAGGCGCGAAGCAGTTTGCTGTTCTGTCTTGACGGGTATTTTGATCCGTACTATGGGAAAACTATCCCAGAGAGGGAAAGGGTCGTTGAGATTTTAAGGGAGTATGAAAAAATTGCCGTTGACAGCACCCTTTTCGCGGTTCGAGAGCTGTTGGAGTACGTTTATTAGGAGGTGCGCTATGAAATTAGCAGAGGTTGAAAAGCATTTTGGGGTAACATTCCCAAAAAAGTTTCACGAGATTTACGAAACGGGCGCAATGGAGTATTTGGAACTTACCTTGGGCGAGTTTCAAAAAGTCCGTGACAAATACACCAACGACCCGAAAGCGTTTTTGATGATGAACGGCGACTGCGAACCGCTGTTTTTTGAGGAGATATCCGAACGCTCCGAGGAGCTTAAGGAATGGCTCTCTTGGAGAGCTGGAGATGAGGGCGAAATGCTCCGTGAGGGGATAAAACTCGTTCCGTTTGCTCAAACGGGCAGAGGTGATCTGTATTTGTTCGTTTATGAAAGCGGCACAGAGCCGAAAATCGTTTTGTACCGCCACGATGATTTTGAGGAGCCGGAGCTTTGCGGCAGAGATTTTGACGAGTTTTTGTACTACGCGATGCTTGACGCTCTGCAATGGGACGAGGATATGATGAACGGCGATACCTGGCATTGTCACTTGAACTATCTGAGCGATGAATACCGCGCGAAGATCACGGGTAAATCCGTTGAGGAGTCGTTGGAGGTCTTTGAGGATTTGGGTAACGATTTGGACAGAAACGCGATAGCGATTTTTGAGGAGGAGCGGTAGCTAATGGCACGTTTACTTGTTGTGTACTATTCGCTGTCGGGGAATACCGAAAGAATAGCCAAGCGGATTGCGGAGAAGTATGACGCGGAGCGCGTCGTAAAAATCGAAACCGCAACTCCTTACACGGGAAGCTATAATGATATCGTAGATCAAGGACAGCGCGAGGTAGAAAGCGGATTTCAGCCCGAAATTCGCTTTGTTGACGCGGCAAGCGGCAAAGAAGTAAATTTAATTCTTGACGATTTCGATATTATCGCGATAGGTACTCCGACTTGGTGGTACACTTATGCGCCCGCCGTCTCAACGTTTCTGCAAATGTTCGACTGGAATGGCAGAACAGTAGTTCCGTTTCAGACTCACGGCGGCTGGAAAGGTCACGTTATGGCGGATTTCAAGAAAGCGTGCGGCGGCACGGCGCTTCGCAATAAGTTCGATATACAGTTCGACAGCACGGGCGGCAATACGCAGATAACATCTCAAATAGACGTAGACGTCTGGATAAAATCATTAAACAACATCTGACTAAAAAGGAGAGCAATATGTCTGAATTGACCTTAGTAGTATTGGCGGCGGGAATGGGCAGCCGCTTTGGTGAGAGAATAAAGCAGCTTGAACCGCTCGGACCGAGCGGAGAGTTGCTTATCGACTATTCCGTTCACGACGCGATAAAAAACGGCTTTACTCAAGTTCTTTTTATAATCCGCAGGGACATTGAGGAGCTTTTCAAAAGCACGATCGGCGCGAGAGTTGAAAAACTCGTCAAGACCGATTATGTGTTTCAATCTCCCGACCAACTTCCCGTAAGAGCAGCCGATTTTCCGTCGCGCACAAAGCCGTGGGGCACGGCGCAGGCGCTTTGGTGCTGCAAGAACGCTCTGAACGGCGAGTTTGCCGTGATAAACGCCGATGATTTTTACGGCGCGGACGCGTTCAAGCTGCTGGGAGATTTTCTTAAAAACCCGATTTGTACAAGCTGTTCGATAGACTTTTTGCTGAAAAACACGCTCTCCGAAAACGGCGGAGTGAACCGCGGTATCTGCCGCACAGACGCGGAGCATTATCTGACGCTCGTTGAGGAAACTAAGGGAATACGGCGCGGTGAGGACGGCGTTATACGCGGCAAGTTTAACGGCGAGGAGCGAATACTCGGTGATAATGACACTACTTCAATGAGTATGTGGGGCTTTAAAAAAGAGTTCTTGCCGATACTCGAACGGCAGCTCTCCGATTTTCTTGACCTGCTCGACACGGACGAGCCAAAATCGGAGCTAACAATAGCCGAGTGTGTGGGAAAAGAGATAAAACAAAACGGATTTAAGTGCCTTGATATCCCCACAAACAGCCGTTGGTTCGGGATTACGTATGAGAGCGAGGTCGAAGCGGCGCAAGAGACGCTCGCAAAATATGTTGAACACGGCATTTACAAAACTCCGCTGAACTGAATAACGTTTGTATCCGTTTATTTGCCGTACTCTCCCCCGCCTCGCGGGGGAGAGTACGCTGTTATTGATAAATTTTATTTTTCCCCAAAAAACTGTTGCATTTATCGCTAAAATATGTTATAATAAAGTGTATTATGCAATTAGGAGTTGAAATAATGAAATTTAATGTTTTCACGGTCATCGCGTTCGTTTTGTACGCGCTGATAATTCTGGGAATAGGTATCTGGGGCTTCTTTAAATCGAAAAGCACCAAGGACTATTTCCTCGGCGGCAGACAGCTCGGCAGCTGGACTACCGCGATATCCGCGCAGGCTTCCGATATGAGCGGCTGGCTGCTTATGGGTCTGCCCGGCTCGGTGCTGGTGGGCGGTATGACGCAAAGCTGGGTCGCGATCGGGCTTTTTATCGGTACATACCTTAATTGGCTGATAGTCGCGAAACGGCTCCGCAAGATGAGCTACGCGGCGGGCGACGCGATTACGATACCGGAGTATCTGCAAAAGCGTTTCTTCACCAAATCCCCCGTAGTGAGATTGGTATGCGCGGTGATAATCTTTTCCTTTTTCCTTATCTATACCGCAAGTGCGTTCAGAGGCGGCGCGAAGCTGTTTGAGTTCGTGTTTGACATTGAATATACAAAATCCCTTACGATCGGTGCGCTTATCATTATATCGTATACTTTCCTCGGCGGATTTCTGGCGGTGTGCTGGACGGACCTTATTCAAGGTATGTTGATGTTCGCGGCGCTTGTCGTTGTGCCGATAGCGGTGATGTTTAAGGTGCCCGACCTTGGCAACGCTTTTCAGAACGCGCTCTCCGAGACCACGGCTATCTGCGGCAATCAGATAACGGAGTATTATTGGAGCTTTATCCACGCTCCCGACGGTAAACTTGCGATAACCACTATCGTTTCGGGACTTGCGTGGGGGCTGGGCTACTTTGGTATGCCGCATATCCTTGTGCGCTTTATGGCGATAAAGAGCAGCGATATGATAAAGAAATCCCGCCGTATCGCGGTCATTTGGGTGTTTGTGACCTTGGCGGCGGCTGTGCTCGTGGGCGGCTTGGGAATGATGTTCCTGCACTCTCCCGAGAATGCAGAGCTGCTTGCCGAGTTTAACGAGCTTGGAGATAAAGAAAAGATATTTATGTTCTTATCCAGCTCGCTTTTGCCCGCATTGATAGTCGGTATCATTCTTTCGGCGATACTGGCTGCAATTATGAGTACGGCGGATTCTCAGCTTCTTGTTACGGCGTCGGCTGTGACCAACGATATGTTCAAGATCTTTAATAAGAACGCATCCGAGAAAACTCTGATGTGGATATCGCGCGGAACGATAATCGTAGTTGCGGTGGTAGCGTATGTTATCGCTCTTGACGAGAAGAGCACGGTAATGGGATTGGTCTCCTATGCGTGGGCAGGACTTGGCGCGTCGTTCGGACCGGTTATGCTGCTGTCTCTTTTCTGGAAAAGAATGACAATGCCGGGCGCGGTCGCCGGTATAATTACGGGCGGCGCGGCTGTGATTGTTTGGGAAAATGTCAAGGTACTGAAAGATACGGGAATATTTTCGATTTTGCCCGCTTTCGGTCTTGCGCTGGTGGCTATCATTGCGGTGTCGCTTATGACTAAGGTGGATAAGGCGCAGGTAGACGATTTGTTTAAGCGCGCGTCGGCAAAGAATATCGACGAGAAACCCGCTGACAGTTCGGCAGAGTAAATAACGTGCTCTCCTCCGCATAGCGGGGGAGAGCGTTTTTTATTTATTAGAGCAATCGCGGCACGTTCCGCGAAGATTTATTCCCATTTCGGTTACGGTATGCCCGTCGTTTAAGAAAACACGCTGTTTAATGCCGTGAATGCTTTCGTCGTCCACATCGAACACCCTGCCGCAAATTTCGCAGAAGAAGTGGCAGTGTGCGTCGGTGCGTCCGTCGAACCGATCCTTATCGCCGCCTATATGTATCTTCATCAGCATACCGCTTTTCGAGAGCAGGTTGAGGTTTCGGTAAACGGTTCCCAAACTAAGGTTGGGGCAATCCTTTTTCAGCGCGGAATATACCTCGTCGGCGGTCGGGTGAACGGGGTGATTTTTTACCTGTTCGTATATCAGTTCGCGCTGCCGCGAGAAATTCTTTCTCAGTTCGGGCATATTGATCCCCCATTCTATATTTTATTTTTTCTCCTTCCGGCGAAGCAAAGAAGAGAAAGCAAAATTTGTATCATTATTATAGCATACTATCGCTTTTTTGTCAAGTAAAAGGTCGGCAGACCGCAAGGTCTGCCGTGAGTAATATAATAAGGAGGATCAATGTGCCGTATGTGCGGGAGTTTCATAGAATAATGCAGATAAGTCCGCCGCAGCCGTCGTTTATAATACGCTGAATGGTTTCCTGAAGCTTCAGACGCGCGTCTACCGGCATACGGTTCAGCTTGTTGTGCAAGCCCTCGTTTACGAGGTCGGAAAGCGATTTGCCGAATATGTTGCTTTCCCAGATTTTGGTGGGATTTTCCTCAAAGTCGTTCAGCAGGTAATTTATAAGCTCTTCGGATTGCTTCTCGCTGCCGACTAACGGGTTT
>DKXD01000002.1:11780-14620 GCA_002492075.1 Ruminococcaceae bacterium UBA7135 | reverse complement strand
ATGCTCTCCCAGCTGAGCTAAACTTCCGAAAATTGCTTAAAAACGCATTCGCTGTTTTCAAGCGACTATTATATTATACACATTTCTCTCTAAATTGTCAAGGGTTTTTTCAAAAAATTTACTCTTTCAGCATTTTCAACAACTCATCGGCTGAAAAAACATACTTTTTATTGCAAAAATGACAACAAACTTCGGTTTCCTTTTGTTCGCCCGCAAGTTTTTCAATCTCTTTTTTGCCCAATGCCATCAATATCCCGCGCGTTCTTTCACGCGAACAATCGCAATAATACCGCGCTTTCCAAGCATCCAAAACATCCCCGCCCAATCCCGACAGAGCATTCAGCGCTATTTCGTCCGGAGTAAGCCGACGCTCCAGCATTTCGTTTATGCTGTCCATATTTTTAATGTTTTCTTCAAGAACCATAATGGACTTTTCCGAGATTGGGGGCACCACCTGCACCATAAAACCGCCCGCTGCCTCTATTTGGGCTCCCTCGTCGAAAATTATACCAAGACTTACGACTGTGGGGAGCTGCTCGCTTTCCGCATAATACGCCGTGATGTCATCAGCGATGTTGCCGGACGTCAGCGGAATTTGCCCGCAATACGGTTCCTTAAGTCCCATATCCTTGACCACCGTCAAAGTGCCGTCGCTGCCGATAACTCCCGCAACATCAAGCGATCCGTCCGGCTTTTGCGGAACACACGCGCCCGCATTCCCAACGCAGCACTTCACGTTCCCCCGATAATCCGCGACCGCTGTAAGCGTTCCGCAGGGACCGCCGCCGTTTATTCTGAGTGTCAGCGTGTCGCCCTCATATTTTAACATTCCACCCATTATTGACGCGGCGGTGGTCATTCTCCCGAGAGCCGCCGTCACTACGGGAGACGCCTCGTGAAGCCGCGCCATCTCCCTGACCATATCCGTTGAGTTTATCGCGGAACACAGCACTCCGCCGTCTTCCGACAATGCCCTGACTATTCGTCCCATTTGTACTCCTTAAATATATAGATGTTCCGCCGAGCGGCACTTCGCTTTTCAGCTGTCACACGCGATAATACAACCCGCCCAAAAGCGCTTCGCAATGCGGAATATTGAAGCCGCATTTTTTCACGATGGCTTTACAATGCGATACGCCAACATTCAGATCGCAACAAACGGCTTTGTAATGGTATCTAAGAACGACCATCACGCAGTCTTGCGGCGAACATCAGCTTTTCGCTTCTGGGGGAGGGCTTATCAAAAGTCAAGTAATCCCACACGTCAACGACCTCAAAACCCGCCTTATCCAGCATTTCCCGCAGCTCTTCCTCGGCGAACGCGATCTCGCGAAAGCGCTCTTCGCCGCGGGAATACGAGCCGTCCTCTTCCTCAAAAAATAGATCAAGCTCTATATCCACGCCGTTGTCCTTGGGGCAGAACGTATTCTGCCACACGCAGTAAACGCCGTCGACATCGTATACGAACGTATTCTCGGCAAGCACCTCCTTGTGCTTATATACAGTGTTCACATCGAACACAAAAGCACCGCCGCTTTTTAAATTCTCGGCGACCCTCCTAAAGCAGCTTTCGACCACCGCTTTATCGGGCAGATGATTTATGCTGTCAAGCGTAGATATCACAGCGTCAACGCGCTCGCCAAGCTCAGTTTCTTCCATTTTCTGACATATCCAAGAAACATCGCTTGACTTTGCCGCCGCGAATGTCAGCATATCAGGCGACGCGTCCTGCCCGATAACGTCAAAGCAACGCTCCGCAAGCCGCACCGTAAGGCTGCCCGTGCCGCACCCCATATCCAACAAGCGTTCTCCGCACGTCAGCGAGCGGAGAATTTTCTCATAATAATCGGCTATCTCATCATATGGCACGTTGAACGTCAGCGCGTCATATGCCTCGGCAAAATCGCCGTAGCCCTCGTTCGGCACCATAATTTATCGATCCTTGATACGCTCGAACGCCATTTTGTAACCGCCCTCTCCGTAATTGAGCGTTCTGTTGACGCGCGAAATAGTTGCTGTTGAGGCACTTGTTTTCTCAACTATTGCATTGTAAACGCTGCCCTCAAACAACATTCCCGCCACCGCGAACCGCTGCGCCATTGCGTCAAGCTCCTGCACCGTACAGAGATCCTTCAAAAACATCTCGCACTCTTTCTCGTTTTTGAGCGAAAGCACCGCCTTATACAAAAGCTTAAAGTTTTCATCGTTCTTTTTCATGAAATAAACCTCCGTTTTTTCTTGTCGCACAGAGCCATGCGCAATCAGCATTTTTAAGGAAACTGTGCATAAATAACTTTTGCCGTCACAAAGCGCGACCGCAGCAACAGTTTATTGACTATATATGTATTTTAGCATATTAAAGCAAATAAGTCAAGGGGGTATGCAAAATTTTCTTTTATTATCGCCGAATATTACCGTAGGCGCATGAATGTTAGGTATCCTTGCTTGTCTGTATGCGGGCAAGGTGTTATAATATTATACGGACAGGTGCGTCCAAAATTTCTCCGGGAGGATAAGCAAGTGTGGGAATTGACTACAGTCCGCATAACTGCTGACGACGGCAGGGAAGTTGAATCATACGGCATAAGCATCGGCAATACCGTTATCAACGACATCTCGCCGGACAAGCACGAGATAACAGAGTTTGTGCGGCAGCTTAATCGTCTTGGGGCATCAGAGATCCACGCATACGACTTGGTTGAGGATTTTTTGGGAAGATACTGATTTCGGAGGTGAAGAAAACGCCGCGCTTTTTACAACGCGGCATTTTTTATTTTGAGCATTGTCCCGCAAGAACGTGTTTCACTTTGACTGCCAGCCTCCGTTCCCAACAAGAGCGG
>DKXD01000002.1:0-11476 GCA_002492075.1 Ruminococcaceae bacterium UBA7135 | reverse complement strand
CCGTTCCCAACAAGAGCGGCGTCGCTGTATACCCTGACCTTGCTGCGCTTAAAGCGCACCCTGCTTATCCAAAACGCCCAAAGCGCCCCGAGTATCAGCGCCGCCGCGAATATCCCTATTGCAAGAGAGAGCGGTGCGTTAAAGCCATAAAGCTTAACTTCCTTTTTCAGCATAAACATAGTGATCACTATCGGAGCAAACACGGCATACATTGCAAGCAGTCCGCCCATTTGCACCGAAAACGCTAACGGCATAAAAACAAGCGCCGAGCCGCACACTATCGCGCCCAGAACAAGCGTATCGGAATACTGCGTCGTTTCCGCGCCGATAATTCCCAAAAACAGGAAATACGCGAGCATTATCACGACCTGCGCGCCCATGCATATCAAAAGAAACATCGGCACCGAACGCGTGTACATTTCCTTGGCAATAGGCATGGAACGCACGAACTTGTTCATCGTGAAATCACCGCTTGTTGCTATCGAGAAAAGATATATAAAGGTCACGACCCCAAAGAAAATGAACACTTTAGGGAACATATAGTCATTCTCGCCGAGCGGCTCGTGAAAAACGAACGGCAGTATTATCGACCCCAGCGTGAGCAATATGGTGATTACAAACAGGAACTTCGGAACTCTCCTCCAGCTGTTCATCATAAAGCTGTTCATCATAAATTTTAATCCGCGCATTTTTATCCCTCCCTTTCCCAAGCCTTTTTGGCACGGAGCACCGCGAACGCGATACCCGAAACACAAATCACGGCAGCGACAGGCAAAATTATCTTAATGAACAGCGGCGTCAATTCAAATCCGTTTTCCTCCGAAATTCCCGTGGCAAATCCGCCGGCAAACCCGCCCGCAACGACAAACGGCATCATTTTTGCAAAAGGCGACCTGCCGTGACCGAAAAAGTTCAACAATCCGATACAGAACGCCCCCGCGCCCAGAGCGAAAAACACCTGCATCCAGCCGAAAAGCGCCACCACAACTGCACTGTACAGTACCAGCAACGCTATCGCGAAAATATCCGAGAATATCAAGGCTTTGCGGAACAGCTCATACGCATTTGGCAGCGAGTGGTAATACTTATATCCGACAGCCAACGGGTTATTCGCGTTGAACACTCCCATTGAGCCGATCATGCACGATACAGTCACCGAAATGGTCGCAAAAAACGGGACAAAGCCGTCTATAAAGCCCACCACGATCTCCTTGGGCGCTAACATCCTCACAATACCAAGCGCCGCCGTAACGCCCACAGCGGTGGCGAACAATATAACATACTGCTTTATTGTTCCCGCCATTACACGAAAAGATTTAAATAGGCTCATCTGTTTTCCTCCGCATGCTTCAAAAGTCCGACGCTCAACTGCTGAAGCGTCGGGCGCTCGCGCACCGCCGAAAGTTCCTCAAACGCCCGTGCGTTCTCCGCAAGCGCCAAGCCCTCGAACGTCGTCCTGTTCACGTTATGCGAGAGCATTAGCGCTTTCGCCTTGTCGTAATCGGCGGGTTCGCCGCGCACTATTATGTACTTATCCTTTAAGTCCTCCACAAAGCCGCGCTCTATCATCTTGCCTTTATCCATAAATATCGCGTAGTCCGCCGCATTTTCCATATCGGCGATATTGTGTGTGGAAAACAGTATGGATTTCTCGCCGTTCCCCTCGTCAAGATAATCGCGCAGCCTGTCGCAGAGCCTGTCTCTCATCAGCGGGTCGAGCGAGCTGCCCGGCTCGTCGAGTATAAGCATATCTGTTTTCCGAGCGAACACCGCCGCCAGAGCCAGTCTCATACGGTTTCCGTCCGACTGTTTCAGCATATTCACGGGCTTTCGGCTGAACTCGTTGTCGACCTCCATTTCCTCGCACAGCTTGTTGAAAAGCTCCCTGTCGAAGCCCTTGTACGCAAGCTCCATAGAAATGGCGATGTCCTTTGGTTTCCACGCGGCGGGAAAGAACCCTTGCGACGCGCAGTAGCCTATCTGCTCGCGAACCTCTTCCCTGTCGATGTCCTTTTCCGTGCCGAAGTAAGTCACATCTCCTGCAGTTTTATGTATCACGCCGCAAAGAACGTCTATAAGCGTTGTTTTGCCCGCACCGTTCGCGCCTATAAGAGCCGTCGAAAAGCCTTTCGGTATCTCGAAGTCAAGCTCCCCCAGCGTGAATTTCGGATAGGCCTTAGTTAATCCCTTTGCCGTCAGAATATTCTCCATACCGTCACCTCTTATTGAAATCTGTAGGCTCTCGCGCCGTCCGCAAACGCTTGAAAAGCCTTTTCCAAAGCGTCGACGGCGGTCTTCTCATCGGGATACAGCGCCGCAACAACAGCGGTCAGCTGCCCCTCGCGTTCTGCGGATATCGCGAACTTCTGTTCCTTTTTGCCGCCGAAATTTTTCGTTACGGAAAGTGTAGTAGCCTTTATCAGCGTTTTTCCGTCCATTGATAAAATATACATAATTTACCTCCACGTTCAAACGTCATATAAAACGTTTATCATATTTATAAGCTCCTCCCGCGAAACGCCCGCGAGCTTTGCGCTCTCGATAGCGTTCTGCAAATGCCCCTCCAACAGCCGCAGATGCTGCTCGCGCACCATTTCCCTGTCCTGCGGGTTCACGATATACCCCTTGCCCTGAACCGCCGAAACAAGTCCCTCCTCAGCGAGCTGTTCATACGCTTTCATTGTGGTTATCACGCTTATTTTGAGATCGCGGGCAAGTCCGCGTATCGATGGAAGATATTCGCCCTCGGCGATCTTACCGTTCATAATATCCTCCTTAAACTGCGCCGCTATCTGCTTGTAGATCGGCACATCGCTGTTCTGCATTATTTTAATAAGACGTCACCTCCCGCCCATACTGTTTATGTGTTCTATATACAGTATAAACTCTTTTAACTGATTTGTCAAGGGGATTTTGAAATATTTTTTCGTTGAAAGTAACAAAACATTCCGTGATTTTTGTGTCGAATTCACAAAAAGCAAAGAAAACTTGGCAAAAACAAAAAATCCGCTTGACAAGTAAACTTGACAGTGATATAATATGATTGACAATAAAACTTGGCAATACGGAGGTGCTGTTTTATGAAAAAAGAGGATGTTCTGAAAAAGGCGCGTGAGGAAAAGTCCGATGAAATGGAGAATTCGGTGCGTGACAGGTCGGCGGTGTGGATGACGCTTGCCATGGCAATAGCGGCGGGGTTCTTTGTATGTATGCGCGGCGAAGACGCTCCCATAATGGACCTTACCGCAACCGTAAGCTTTTCTACGGCGGTCTGCTGCATATACAGATTTTTCAGATTAAAGCAGATACATTACCTGATAATGGGGATCGTGCTTACCGCGATGACGGTTTTCGCCACGATAAGATTCTTTCAGGGGTATTGAGTGCTATAAAATAGGAGGTGTTTTTATGAAAAAAGAGGAGATCTTGCAGGCAAGCCGAAACGAAAACCAAAACAAAGACATCTACGAACTTGAAATAATCCGCAAGGGACAGCGCATAGGAGGTCTTATAGGCTTGTCCATAGCCTTTGCTTTAATGTTTATCGAAAGGGTCATATTTGAGGACGGCACAAATTACGGTTATTTCTGCATTATAATGTCGGCGGCGTTGGGGCTTTTTACATATAAAGCCATAAAGCTAAAAAGAAAGCAGGATATAATTACATCGGTTCTTTATTTCGTTATGACGGCTTATGCTATCGTAATGCAAATACTTAACTATTTGGGTTAATGCCATGGACGATAAACTAACACTTAAAAACCGCCTTAAAGAAGCCCGTGCCGAAAAAGGAATGTCCCAATCCGACTTGGCGCAGACGGTAGGCGTATCAAGAAACACCATAAGCTCCATCGAAACGGGTCAGTTCAACCCCACGGCGAAGCTCGCGCTTATTCTTTGTATCGCGCTCGACAAGAAGTTCGAGGAGCTGTTCTATTTCTAGAGGTTAGAGATAAGAGGTAAGAGATGTTCTTACCTCTTTTTGTTGATTGTTACAAAAATCAAGGGAATTATATTGGCAAATTTGTGTAATCACTATATCGCAATGCAAAGTACTTTGTGATAAAATAGAATTATCGAAAAGGAAAGGCGGTGGTAGAATGAACTCTCAACTGAAAAGAGGCACGCTGGAGCTGTGCGCGCTTTCGGTGGTGAGCCGCGGCGACTGCTACGGCTACGAGCTTGTAAACCGCATCTCCAAGTGCATGGAGGTGACTGAGGGCACGATCTACCCGCTTATGAAACGGCTGAAGGACGGTGGGCTTATCGAAAGCTACATAGTCGAATCGCCCGAGGGACCTCCGCGAAAGTACTATAAGATAACGCAAAGCGGCTCGGAGGAGCTTGCAAGGCTGTCCGAGGAATGGTTTGAGTTCACGGAAAGCGTAAATAAACTTCTTAATCGGGAGGACGAGTAATGCTTACTGCGGTATATTTCAGCGGCACGGGAAACACTCGCTTCTGCGCCGAACGGTTCGCGCAAAAGCTCGGCGGCAATGCGTTCCCGATAGAGGACAAGACGGCTGCCGCGGCGCTTTCAAAAAGCGATGAAGCGGTTCTCGCTTACCCCGTATATTACAGCAGCCTGCCGAAAATCGTGCGGGATTTTATTACGAACAACGCGGCTCTGTGGCACGGAAAGCGGGTATTCATCATCGCGACCATGGGAGCGTTCAGCGGAGACGGCGCAGGGTGCGCGGCAAGGATATTAAAGAAGTTCGGCGCGGAGGTCTCCGGCGGTCTGCACGTCAAAATGCCCGACTGCATAGGCGACGTTAAACTGCTTAAAAAGCCGCCCGAGAAGAACAAGGAGATAGTCGAAGCGGCGGCGCGGAAAATCGATAGTGCGGCGAATGATTATCGAAACGGAAAACCGCCGCGCGAGGGTCTGAACGTTTTCGCTTATATAGCGGGACTGTTCGGGCAAAGATTGTGGTTTGGCGGAAAAACAAAGGATTACACTCAAAACCCGAAGATAGACCGAGAAAAGTGCGTTGGGTGCGGCAAATGCGAACAGCTTTGCCCGATGAACAATATCCACGTAGAAAACGGAAAAGCAGTCGCGGGCGGCAAATGCACGATGTGTTATCGGTGCTTTTCGGAGTGTCCGGAAAGGGCGATAACGCTGATAGGAAAACAAGTGATCGAACAATATAAATTCAACGGAGGAAAATCTTATGATCGCTGAAAATAAACAGGAATTTTTTGAACAGCTCGAGCAAGAGCTTCAGCGGCTGGGTGTTGAGGACAGCACGGAGCTTATCGCCGACCTAGAGGAGCATTTCGCCGAAAGCGAACGCCGCAGCGTTCCCGAAAGCGAGACCTGCCGCGAGCTTGGCAGCATAGCCGAGATAGCAAGAAGCTGTCTTGATCTCAAAAGCGAGGCGATAAACAGCATGGTAGCGCGTGACGTGGTGCGCAAAAAGGTGAGCCTTACAAAGCCCGGGCGCTCTGTGCCCGCCGATCCGTCGCTCGCCGCCGCTCCCGACAGCGAACAAAAGGCGGACGAGGATTGCGTGCGTTCGTATACTCCCGAGCATATCTCCGAAGAGGTAATACCGCCTGCGCCGCAAAGCATACCGAACGCAAACATCGGCACGAGCGCGAATGTGGGAGCAGACAGCGCGGACGATGCGACAAGTTCTCCGAACGGCACAAATATTGGTGCGACAAGCGGCAGCGCCGCTCCGCAAAGCGCGGAAAGCTCTCAAAGCGGCGGCACGTTTGAAAGGATAGGCAGAACGGTGGATGCGGCGTGCGACAGAGCGGGCGAAGCCGTAAGCAAGGCATGGAGCAAGGCTGAGGACGCGATAGGCAAGGCGGGCGCGAAAATAAACGACGCGGCGCAGAATTTCCGACCGAGCGACAGCTACCGCGAAAACGTGAACAAAAGCAAGCGCGGCGGCGATATTCCGCCTCAAAGCGTAAAAGCCAAGACAAAGGGCGGCGGTAAATTCATTGACGTATCGGGGCTTAATCCGAACGTGAACGGCGGGCGGCTGATATTCGAGATTGTTCTGGATATTCTGCTGTGGATCTGGCTGGTACCCACCGTGTTCGCGCTGGCGATAGGATTTTTCGGCGGCGCTTTGGGGCTTGTGGGCATTGGAATAATCTGCGTATTCGGAAAATTCGAGTTCGCGCAGTACCATTTAATCACAAGAATTTTATTCACACTGGGCTTTTGCAATCTGGCGGCACTTGTTTTTATGCTTGGAACAGCAATCATCAAGGGCGCGTTATCGCTTGCTAAATATGTTATCGAACGGCATATCAAAGCGGTCTATGATATTTGAAGGGAGGAAAACGACTTATGGCTAAAGGTATAATAAGCTCGCTTATAGCGGCGATCGTTTTCTTTGTTGCGGGCGGCATTTCCGCACGAATACTCGGGACAAAAGAGGGGGCATATTCTTCAATGTTCGGTTCATTTGACGAGCTTGCGTGTTCGCTGCTCAACACAACGGTAACTGACAGCGGTTCTTGGGAATTTGACGGGCACAAGGTGATAAAGCTGGGTTCTTCAAACGCGGATATGCGCGTAGAGCCTATCGACGGCGACAAGATAACGCTGTCGGTATCCGAGGTAAAACGCAGAATTCACGTTACGGTAAGCGAAAGCGAAAACAGCGAGGAAATAGCGATCTCAATATGCAAAACGAGCTTTTTCGGTTTCAGCTTCGGTCCCGACTGTGCGGCGGTGATAGGTCTTCCCAAAACGATATACGACAGCCTTGAAGCGGGCATCGGGTCGGGCACTATGACGATAAAGGACATCAGCGCAAAGAAAAACGAATTCGACGTAAGCTCCGGCAAGCTTGAATTCACACAAAAAGCGGATTTCACTGCGGAACGGATAGATCTCGATATGGGTTCGGGTTCGGCGAACATAAGTGGAAACGCGAACACTTACATCATTGAAATAAGCTCGGGCTCGGCAAACGTAAACGGCAGCGCAAACGATCTCAACATCGATATAGGTTCGGGTTCGTTGACAATGGACACCGCAAAAACCGAGAAGTTCAATATGGGAATGAGTTCGGGTAAGTTCGAAATAAACGGGCTTTCGGGCAGCGGCGAGATAGACGTCGCCAGCGGCAAGGGCACGGCACATTTCACCAACGCCGCCGAAATTGACGGAAGCGAGTTTGATATTTCCAGCGGAAGTCTCACCGTATATCTTCCCGCAGACACAAACGCGGAAATAAACGGGGATGTAAGCTCGGGCAGTATAGTCGTAGACTGCTGCGGCGTTGATGAAAAAATACGCGATGATGACCGCGTAATCCTTGGAAACGGCGGCGCTAAGATATCCGCCGACGTATCGTCCGGCAAAATCTCGTTTTTGGATAACCAAACAGCTGTGGCACAAGTTACAATAACAAAGCAATAATACCAATACTCAATAGAAAAAGTACAAAATTCGTTTTCTCACCTTAGCGAAGCGGGGGTGAGAAAACAAGATAATGTGTCTGATTTTTTAATGAGAAATTAGTATAACTCGTCCCGCGGCAGTCATATAATTATGTGAAAACAATTGTTTTACGGAGGAAGAAAATGACTAAAACCGCTGTTAAAACCAAAAAAACAAGGCTGAGGATCGCACTGACGGTCACAGCCTCTGTGCTCGTCGTTATCTTTGCGACGGGAATGATCGTCACGTCCGTGCTGATGAGGAAAAACTTTTCCCGCGGCGATTATCGTGATCCGCGGTTCTCGGCGTACTATCGCTGGGAGCACTTTCAAGCGGACTACCCCAGAGACGAGGTGAGCTTCAAATCCGGCAAAAACACGCTTAAAGGCTTTATTTACGGTAAAGACAACGATAAGGGGCTAATAGTATTCGCGCATGGGATAGGCGGCGGTCACGAGGGATATATAAACGAACTGCTGTGGTTCGTTGACAACGGCTGGCGCGTCTTTGCCTATGACGGCACGGGCAGCGGATACAGCGAGGGCAGCGGAACAAGAGGGCTGCAGCAGTCGGCGCTCGACCTGAACGCGGCTTTGACGTTCGCGGAAGGCGACGAGCAGCTTTCGGGAATGCCCGTGCTCCTTATGGGGCACAGCTGGGGCGGCTATGCAGCCGCCGCAGTCTTAAATTACAGTCATAATATCACAGGTGTGGTGAGCATTTCGGGCTATAACAAGCCCATCGATATGATAATGGAATGGGTAGAGGATATCGGACCCGTGCGGTATGTTATGTACCCGTTCGTGCAGATATACAACAAGTCGCTTTTCGGGCGGTACTCCGGACTTACTGCGGTCGGCGGAATAAACAGCTCAAGCACTCCCGTGCTGGTGATCCACGGAAAGAACGATGAAACGGTCGGGTATGACAAATCGAGCATTATATCTCAAAAGGGGATGATCACCAATCCGAGCGTGAGATATCTCACCTTGCCGGATACGGGGCACAACGATATGTTTCACACCAAGGATGCCAACCGATACATAGAAAATGTAAATTCAGAATACGAAACGCTTCAAGATAAATTTAACGGCGAGATCCCCGAAGCCGAAAAGGAGAAGTTTTACGCCGCGGTCAACGGGGAGCTTATCAATACTACGAACGAGGAGCTTTTACTTCAAATAGAGAGCTTTCTTGACGAGGCGCTTCGATTTTCGAAAAAAACGGTTTCTTAAGCCAATAATTATGCGGAGCCGCCTTAAATCAGCGTTATAATAACGGCGATCTTACGCGATTTTTCCGTATAGTATATAAGGTTTTATATAAAATTCGAATCGCTGCGTTGTGCTGCGCTTCAGCCTATAGAAAAAGTCTTTTTGGGGCGTGACGTAAAATTTCTTCAAATAAAAAACCTCTTTTAAATAGCGTTCTCTCCCCTGCTTCGCGGGGGAGAGAACTTTTATACAGTCTGAATCGCGGCATTGTGCCGCGATTTCCTTTTTGAGTCCGCAAAGCCAAATGTGCAATAAAATCGCAAAAAGCTATTGACAGCGCATTAAATAATGTGATATAATATGATATATATATATGGGAAATGCCGAATAAAGTTATTTCGTTTTATCTGCTTCCTCTCTTCCACAAAAAGGAACGGCGTTTCCGCAGTATGCAGTTTTTTGCAAAATAGGGGGCATTGATCAAATGTATCAGCGTGTAATAAAGGTCTGCCTGCACGGCGACGACAGCAAATATTTTCCTATGTTCCGCAGCGTCTCAGCATCAGAGGACTTTACGATACAGTACATCGGCGATATCGCAAAAGCGGATATCCTGATAACGATTTCGGACGGTTTGGAGCGCGCGTCCGAGATAATCGAAATGCTTTCGGAACAAAAGCGCGCGGACGCGGAGCTTATCGCGCTGACATATAAGCCCGATGAACTCTGTTCGGTATATGATAAGCTCGGCGATATATGGACAGCGCCGATGAGCGAAGAGTATTTTCTGTTTCTTGCCAAAAACGCTCTGCGCAGGCGCGCAGAATATATGGAACATCGTCAAACAGAACAGTATCTCGATACGCTTATAGACAATATGCCAAGCTTAGTGTGGTATAAAACCAAAGACGGACTGCACGAAAAGGTGAACAACGAGTTTTGCAGAACCGTCGGCAAAACAAAGGACGATGTGCGCGGAAAGCCTCACACCTACATCTGGGGCGTTCCGGAGGATGACCCTGCCTGCATAGAGTCCGACAACAAAGCTATGCAAGGCGGAGAAACGGTAATAAGCGAAGAGCATATCTCCACGGAAAACGGTCCGAGAGTGCTGGTTTCATACAAATCCCCGCTTTATGACTTCGACGGCTCTGTTATGGGAACGGTGGGCTGCGCTTTGGACGTCACCAAAGAACGCGCGTTTGAAGAAGAAATACTTGCAAAAAACAAGATGTTCGAAAATATGTTTGCGTCTATCGACTGCGGTATGATGTGGCATACTTTGGACGGCAAGGAGGTGCTGTTCATCAACAGAACAGCGCTGCGGATACTCGGCTATGAGACCTGCGACGAGCTTATGGCGGACGGATTCAATTACGTTGCCAAATCCGTGCTGGACGAGGACAAAGGTATGCTCGCGGAAAAGATACAGTCGCTGAAAGGACTGGGCGATTCCGTAAACGTGGAATACCGCGTTATTCACCCCGACGGCGAAGAGCTGCACGTTCTTGGAAACATCAAGTTGATATCTATGAACGGAAAGTATCTCTGTCAGCGTTATCTGCTGGATATCACCGAGCAAAAAGAGCAGTCCAACGAAAAGCAGCGCCACCAATCGGCTATGGTGGAAGTGCTTGCCGCGAACTACAGCGTTGTGTGCTACTTCGATATGGAAATGGACACAGGATCGCTTTTGCACATAAACGACTGCCCGAAGAACATACTTAGCAAGGTGTTCGCCAGAGAGTTGAAACTTGAAGAAACGATAAAGCGCTATTGCCAAACCTGTGTGGCTGAGGAAGACAGAGAACGCTTTCTGGAAAACTGCTCGCGTGAAACGCTTAAGCGGGAGCTTTCCGAAAAAGACTCGCATTTCATAAACTACCGCGTAAACTGCGACAAGGAAGAGAAATATTATCAGATAAAAGCTGTGCGGGTGGGCTCGGACAAAAACCACCTCAACATCGTTTTGGGAATACGCTGCGTTGACGAAGAGATACGCACCGAAATGGAAAACAAAAGGCTGCTGGAGGGCGCACTGGCTCAGGCTAACCGCGCGAACAAGGCGAAAAGCGTGTTCCTCTCCAATATGTCGCACGACATCAGAACGCCGATGAACGCCATCGTAGGCTTTACGACTCTGGCAATGTCGCGTCTTGACCGCCCCGAGCTGATCAAGGATTACCTTGAAAAAATAATGATCTCAGGAAAGCACCTGCTTTCGCTTATCAACGATGTGCTGGATATGAGCCGCATAGAAAACGGCAAAATGCACCTTGAAGAAAATCCCTGCACCCTGCCCGAGGTCCTTCACGGCGTATGCAACATGATACGCCCCGATATCCAAAAAAAGCAAATGGATCTTAAAATGGACATTGCGAACGTTCGGCACGAGAATATTGTATGCGACAAGCTGCACCTTAATCAGGTGTTGCTCAATCTGCTGTCGAACGCGATAAAATATACTCCGATAGGCGGCACAGTGGCGCTTAAGACCACTGAAACGCTGTCGCAGAACGAGGGCAGCGCCTTCTATGAATTTGTGATATCCGACAACGGCATAGGCATGAGCGAGGAATTTGTTCATCACATCTTTGAACCGTTTGAACGTGAGCGGAATACTACCGCAAGCGGAATTCAAGGCACAGGGCTTGGAATGGCGATCACCAAAAATATCGTGGATATGATGGGCGGAGAGATCGATGTGGAAAGCGAACCGGACAAGGGCACCACTGTTACGATAAAATTTGAATTTAAAGTACTTGCCCAAAGCACGGAACACAAAGAACTTACCGATTTCCGCGGTCAGCGGGCTCTTGTTGTGGACGACGACTTCAACACCTGCGAC
>DKXD01000175.1:4905-5808 GCA_002492075.1 Ruminococcaceae bacterium UBA7135 | reverse complement strand
TTCATAATTTCCTCCTAAATCATCCGTTATTCATTTTGACGAATGCATAATAATTTGTTCGTACCTTTCCCAACTCCTTAATAAAAGAAAGCAGCACGGTCTATACACATTCATACTTATATTATACCAATGAACTTCGATTTTGTCAAGGCATATTTATCTATTATTTCTTAAAAAGAGAAAAATTCTAAATATTTGGATAATATTCGATAATATGAATATTATTGCTTGACATTTACAAAAAAAGGTGTATAATAGATATTGTTAATAAAAATATTTCAAAGGAGATACTAAATCATGGCTAAGGAAATCAAAAAAGTAATTTTGGCATATTCGGGCGGACTTGATACATCTATTATCATTCCGTGGCTGAAAGAGAATTATCCGGGCGTTGAGGTCATCTGCGTTGCGGGAAACGTCGGACAGGATGCGGAGATAGTCGGTCTTGAAGACCGCGCAAAGAAAACGGGCGCTTCCAAGCTCTACATAGAGGATATACAAGATGAATTCGTAAACGACTTCATCTTCCCCACCCTTAAAGCGGGTGCTAAGTACGAGGGTTATCTGCTTGGCACGTCCTTTGCGCGTCCTCCGATAGCAAAGAGACTTGTCGAGATCGCCAAGAAAGAAAACGCAGACGCTATCTGCCACGGCTGCACGGGCAAGGGAAACGATCAGGTTCGTTTTGAGCTTACGATTAAAGCACTTGCTCCCGAACTGAAAATAATCGCACCGTGGAGAATTTGGGACATCAAATCGCGCGACCAAGAGATCACTTACGCGGAGCAGCATAACGTTCCGATAAAGATCACCCGCGAAACCAACTACTCCAAGGATATGAACCTGTGGCACTTGTCGCATGAGGGTCTTGACCTTGAAGACCCCGCGAACGAGCCGCAGTAC
>DKXD01000175.1:1884-4573 GCA_002492075.1 Ruminococcaceae bacterium UBA7135 | reverse complement strand
CCCGAGCAGGCTCCCGACAAGCCCACATATATTACACTTCACTTTGAGAAGGGTATCCCGACCGCTCTCAACGGTGAAAAAATGGACGGCGTTAAGCTTATCAAGACCTTGAACAAGCTCGGCGGCGAAAACGGTATCGGTTTGTTTGACGTTGTTGAAAACCGCTTGGTAGGTATGAAATCGCGCGGCGTTTACGAAACTCCCGGCGGTACTATCCTGTATCACGCGCACGAAGTTCTCGAAACCATCTGCCTTGACAAGGAAACTCAGCACTACAAGGCTGGACTTGCGCAGAAGTACGCGGACATCGTTTACAACGGTCAGTGGTACACTCCCCTGCGTGAGGCTATGGACGCTTTTGTTGACAAGACGCAGGAAACCGTTACGGGCGACGTTAAGCTGAAGCTCTACAAGGGCAACATCATCAACGCGGGCGTTACTTCTCCGTACACTCTGTACAGCGAGGACTTTGCTTCGTTCGGCGAGGACGACGTTTACAACCAGAAAGACAGCGCGGGATTTATCAACCTGTTCGGTCTGCCTATCAAGGTCAAGGCGCTGCTTGACGCGGAGAGAAACAAGTAATTTTTTATTATCAAAACAAAGCGGGAGATTTTTTCGCCCGCTTTGTATGTTTCGGTACACGGGGAGCTTAACGTATGAGCTTAAATATTTTCACAGAAATAAAAAGCGGAGACATGAGGTTCGATTCCATACTCGGGATATTCGTCTGCTTATTCACGATTGCGGTTATTGCGGTTGTGGTGATTTACATGGTGAAAAACATTCCCAAGCTTTTAATTCTGAAACGTGAGCTTAAAACCGTTAAGCGCGTTTCCGCTCTGCCCGACGCTTTAACGGTTGAGGGCGAAATAGTGAGTATCCGCTCGGAACAGGTGACGCGCTGGGATATACAATACACCGCAACGATCGTTTATATGGTGGGGCAACGCTCATTTTACGTCGACCTCACTTTCCTGAACCGCGGAAGTTTAAGAGTGGGTCAAAAATTCAACATTCTATGCGACAGCGGCGACCCCATGATCTCTACCGCTGCGGACGGCTCCAATATAACAGCACTACAAAAGCTCTTTTTCAGACAAGTAAGAGCACTCGTTCTGTTCCCTATTTTCTTCTTTGTAGCGTATATGACACTTTTGGGTTATTTGTCCGGGAGGATAGAACCTGGCGATTGAGGTAACGTTATTATAAACGCGTTTGGAGGTGCGGTATGTCAACGACTTTAATAATCGTTTTAGCTGTTGTGTTTTTCGGCGCTTTGATCAATCTGATAAGCGCGATAATAAAGATTATTCCGATGTCAAAACGACTAAAAGAGATAAAGCGCGCAAAAAACAGTTTTAACTCAATAAGCGTTGAAGCGGAGATAATCGAGATACATACAAAGCCTCTGGATGAACTGGATACCGAATACGACGTGAAGCTTTACTATGAGATCGGATATCAAAAATTTTACAAAAATTTTCTTCTGGTGAACAAACAGGCTTTGCGCGTAGGACAAAAGTTTACTCTGCTTTGCGATGCAGACGACCCCGAACAGGCTCTGATACAGGATTACACCGACACGTTCGGCGAGAGCTTTCAGATGAAAAGCACTATTGTAAATATAATCGTTGATATTGTGATAATTGCAGCGGACACGGCAATAACCGCGTTCGGATACATAAACGGCGATCCGTAAAAGAAAGGAAAGATAACTATGGCAATGATGTGGGCGGGAAGATTTTCCAAAGAGGTAGACAGCAAGGTAAACGCGTTCAACTCGTCGATAGCGTTTGACGCGAGAATGTACAAGCAGGATATCGCGGGCAGTATCGCGCACGCGACCATGCTCGGCGAACAGGGCATAATTTCTATGGAGGACAGTTTAACGATTATCGGCGGACTTCGCGAAATACTCGCCGATATCGAAAGCGGCGCTCTTGTATTCGACCCCAATGCCGAGGATATCCACATGTTTATTGAAGCGGAACTTACAAAGCGTCTTGGCGATGTAGGCAAGCGGCTTCACACCTCGCGTTCGAGAAACGACCAAGTGGCTCTTGACATTCGGCTTTATCTGCGCGATGAAATAAAAGAGATCAAGGCGCTTATAAAGCAGCTTATTGAAACGCTCTGCAAAATCGCAAAGGAACACGCCGACACCATTATGCCCGGATATACTCATCTTCAAAGAGCGCAGCCCATTACGTTCGGTCATCACTTGATGGCGTATGCGCAAATGCTGCTGCGCGATATTGAGCGGCTGAACGATACCGAAAAGCGCATGAACGTCTGCCCTCTCGGGAGCTGCGCTCTTGCGGGAACCACCTACAACATCGACCGCTCTCGCACCTCTTCCCTGCTCGAAATGCGGGAGCCTATGGCGAATTCCTTGGACGGCGTTTCCGACCGCGATTTCTGCATAGAGCTTGCAAGCGCGTTATCTATCTGTATGATGCACTTGTCACGATTTTCCGAGGAAATAATAATGTGGTGCTCATGGGAGTTCAAGTTTGTTGAGCTTGACGATGCATTCTCCACGGGTTCAAGCATAATGCCGCAGAAGAAAAACCCCGATGTCACCGAGCTTATCCGCGGAAAGACAGCGCGCGTTATCGGAGATAATATGACGCTCCTCACAATGATGAAAGGCTTACCTCTTGCCTACAACAAGGATATGCAGGAG
>DKXD01000175.1:1413-1563 GCA_002492075.1 Ruminococcaceae bacterium UBA7135 | reverse complement strand
GACAAGGAAGCGATTTTTGACGCGGTGGATAATATCAAGTTGTGTCTGATTACGTTCATTCCAATGCTAGACACTATGAAAGTAATCAAGGAAAATATGCGAAAGGCGGCAGCCAAGGGCTTTATAAACGCCACGGACTGCGCGGATTAT
>DKXD01000175.1:553-1183 GCA_002492075.1 Ruminococcaceae bacterium UBA7135 | reverse complement strand
CGCCACGGACTGCGCGGATTATCTTGTAAAAAAAGGTATGCCGTTCAGAACTGCGTATAAGATAACAGGCGGGCTTGTTGCTCTCTGCATTTCCCAAAACACCACTCTTGAGGAGCTTCCGCTTGACAATTACAAGCAGCAGAGCGAACTTTTCGACAACGACGTTTACACAGCGATAAGCCTTGATACCTGTGTTAAAGAGCGCAAATCCTACGGCGGACCGTCGCCGGAAAGCGTTCTGGCACAAATTGAACTTACTCAAAAGAAATTAGGTGAAATTTATGGTTAAGGTATATATAGACGGTCAAGAGGGCACAACGGGACTTAAGCTACTTGAACGCTTTAAAAACAGAAACGACATCAAGCTTCTGCGAATTGCCGAGGACAAACGCAAAGACAATGATGAGCGCAAAAAGATGATAAATTCGTCGGACTTTACGTTTCTCTGTCTGCCCGACGCGGCAGCTAAAGAGGCTGTGGCAATGGCTGACGATAATGTCAGGATAATAGACGCATCCACGGCGCACAGAACAAATCCCGATTGGGCTTACGGTTTTCCGGAACTGGGAAAAGATTTTCGTGAAAAGATCGCAAGATCAAACCGCGTTGCCGTTCCGGGCTGCTATGCAA
>DKXD01000175.1:0-223 GCA_002492075.1 Ruminococcaceae bacterium UBA7135 | reverse complement strand
CGTTCCGGGCTGCTATGCAAGCGGCTTTGCTTCAATGGTCTATCCGCTTGTAAAGCTCGGAATTATGCCCTCGGATTATCCCGTGTCGGTTCACGCAGTATCCGGCTACAGCGGCGCGGGCAAAAAGGCTATCGCGGTTTATGAAAGCGCGGACAGACCCGCCGACTTCGACAGCCCGCGGCAGTACGCGCTCACTCAACAGCACAAGCACCTTCCCGAAATG
>DKXD01000024.1:458-12907 GCA_002492075.1 Ruminococcaceae bacterium UBA7135 | reverse complement strand
TTTTGGTGGGATTTTCCTCAAAGTCGTTCAGCAGGTAATTTATAAGCTCTTCGGATTGCTTCTCGCTGCCGACTATCGGGTTTATTTCGGTGGTGATGTTAGCGCTCATCATGTGAATGGACGGCGCGGAGGCTCTCAAACGAACGCCGTACTTGCCGCCTTGCTTGATTATTTCGGGCTCTTCAAGCGTCAGTTCGTCCATTTGAGGCAGCACGATACCATAGCCCGTTGCCTCTACCTCTTCAAGAGCGTTCTTCACGCGCTCGTATTTTCGCTTGATATTGGCAAGCTCTATCATGCACGGCATTAGGTCGTTTTCGCCGCCAAGCTCCAAGCCCGTTGTTTCACCGAGTATCTTATAAAACAGCTCGTCTTGCAGAGTGATGTCTATAACTCCCGAACCCGTTCCGAGATCCATTTCCTCCGCTAGCGCACGCTTGACGTGCTCACACTCCGCGATTTTGCCCGCAGCAGACTTGATATCATTTATACCCTTGATCTCCATAGCGGCAGCCTTTATGCAGCCGAAAACGTCTGCTTTCAGCCAGTGCGATTTGTCGAGCGCCGTTATCCATTTCGGACAGCGTATCTTTACTTCGTTTACGGGGAATTTCAGCAGCAGAGCGCCAAGTATCTCACGTATTTTCTCTTCGTTAAGATCAAGACAATTCACGGGTATAACATCGGTTTGGTATTTTTCGGACAGCTCTGCGGCAAGCGCTCGGGAATCCGCGCTTTGCGGATCGGTGCAGTTCAGCAGCACAACGAACGGTTTGTTGATGTCCGAAAGCTCCGAGACTATCCGTTCTTCGGCGGCTTGATACTCCTCGCGCGGAATATCCGTGATAGAGCCGTCGGTAGTCACAACTATACCGATAGTCGAATGGTCGTTAATGACCTTCTGTGTGCCGACTTCCGCCGCCATATTGAACGGCACCTCTTCTTCAAACCAAGGCGTCTTTACCATGCGCGGCGCTTCGTTTTCGATATAGCCGATAGCGGAGGGCACTATGTATCCCACACAGTCGATAAGGCGAACGTTCATTTTAACGTCGTCGAGGTTGACTTCAACGGCTTCCTCTGGAACAAACTTCGGTTCGGTGGTCATTATGGTCTTTCCCGCCGAGGATTGCGGCAGCTCGTCGTTGGCGCGTTCGCGGCGGAATTCATCGGAAATGTTCGGGAGAACGAGGTCGTTCATAAATTGACTTATGAAGGTCGATTTTCCCGAACGTACAGGACCGACAACGCCGATATAGATGTTGCCGCCCGTGCGTTTTGCAATGTCGGAATAGATAGAATTATCCATGTGTTCAGCTCCTTGTTATGTTAAATTATACGGTGGGGATAACTATCATCCCCGAAAGCGGCTCGTCGCAGTTTTCTATGTCGTTTTCTTCCATTATCGCCTTGACTGTGGTGTTGTAGCGTTTAGCTATGCTCCAGCAGTCGGCGCTGTCGCCCGTGTAGCATATCCGCAGCGCGAATTCATCGGAGCGGCGCTTCGGCTGGTCTTCGTGAACAACTACGGTATCAACGGCTTCCATAGGCGTTATGTTGTGCAGACTTGCTTGGAATTCTATTGTAGAGGTAAGCTCCAGATTACTGTCGGGGCGAATGGCAAAACTTGTATCGATAACGTTCGCGGTGAAGTCGGCAATGGTGTCGGCGGTAACATTATCAGCAGAGATCGTCTGCTGTATCGGGTCTTGTTTCTCGCAGAAGAACGGAACGCCGTCCGTGTTCACACCGTATACTTGAGAGCAAAGCTGTCCGCTGAGGATAAGGTCGCCGTTTTCATCGGGACGGCAGGCGGCGTTTTTCAGTTCGCTTGACGCGTCCCAAACCGAGCGTATCTCGCCCTTGTCTGCGGAGATATCGGTATGTACGGTGAAGTTCTGCGATATCGTCCGTGGTTCCGCGGATATTTTCAGCAGATTAGACGTAAATTCGGTTTCAAAATCGGTAGAATATACATCTGTAGCAATGCTTACCGTATCCTGTATCTGGGCGCGGGCGCGGCACTCCACAAGCATATCGCACGACAGAATACCGCTTTCGGGCTTCGGGATAAGCTCGCAGTTCATTACGCATATTTCGGGAAATGTCTGATGAGTGCTCGTTATACCGTCGATATCCAATATCGCGCTTATCGGAATATCGGCGGTCATCTTCTCCGTGCCTGCGGCACCGCTGTTTTCGGGGTTTTCGCTGTCGGGAGTGCCGTACAGAGCGTTTACCGTCACCGTTCCTTTAAGCACCGCTTTATCTGCTATAACGCGCAGATCGGTAATTTTTGGAACTGCGCTGCACTGCATAATAAACGATATTCCCGAAGCACCCGTGTCTATTTCCTCGCGCACGGTGAGCTGTTTCTGCGCGAACAGAGTTTTTCCGCAGCAGTTTATTTCCGAACGGCGAATCTGCAGGCCGTCGGGGATTTCGGGCAGCGCGTACTCCACGCAGGCGGTCGCTTTGATACGGCAGCTCACCGCGCCGCGAACGTCTATTCGGCGCGGGCTTACCGCGCGGCAGCTGCAATAATCGGATTTTGTCTGAAGCGTTACAATGGGGTTGATCGCCGGAGCGTTCTTGCGGCTCATATCGACTGTCTTTGAGTAGGTGTAGCGCTGATCGATACACTGAACATTTTCGGAATTTTCGGCAAGGTAGAGCACCTTTATATAAACAATTCCGTCAATGTTCAGGCGGCAGTCACCCGAAACGCTGTACGACAGTATTTTCGGCGTAAGTGTGCACGACAGGACCTTGAAAATATCGGGGCAGTAATCGGGCAGAACGTAATCCAGCTCAACGCCCTGTTCGGTTTGCCCGTCAAACACGATCTCGTCTATGCAGACCGATGGCTTGATGTTTTCTTCCATAAGTAAATCCTCCTTGGTCGGGTGTAGTTCTTCTCAGTCGTATTCTATGCTTGTATTTGTCCCGGTATGACAGTTTGGACGATTTCATACTGATTCTCAATAAAAAAGAGTACAAAATTTATTTTCGCTCTCCCCCCTTCGCGTGGGAGAGAAAATAAGGTAATGTGTTTGCTTTTAATAGAAAATCAGTCAAATACTTATCATTTTTTCTGTTCCCTACTTGAAAAAATTCTAAAAGTATGGTATAATATAAAATGTATTGTTATGCGAATAAAAAACAGTTCATATCATTTGCATAATTCTATCGCTTGGAGTAATAATATGTACAAAAATGTACAAGGAGCGATGGAAATGGACGAAGAAAACGCGCCGTTTACGGAAGAACAAAATCAGCAGATGATAGATACGGGCATAATAGCGGCGGAAAACGCGCCGCACAATATCCGCTGCTTGACGATAATCGGTCAGATCGAAGGACATTATATTCTGCCCTCGCAAAACAAAACGACAAAATACGAGCATATAATCCCCGCACTTGTGGCGATAGAGGAAGACAGTACCGTCGAGGGACTGCTTGTCGTGCTGAATACTGTGGGCGGCGATGTTGAGGCGGGGCTTGCGATAGCGGAGCTTATCGCGGGAATGTCAAAACCGACGGTCTCCATAGTGCTGGGCGGCGGACATTCAATAGGCGTGCCGCTTTCTGTTGCCGCGAACAAGAGTTTTATAGTGCCGTCGGCTACAATGACGATACATCCTGTGCGGATAAACGGTATGACGCTCGGCGTTCCGCAGACCATGCGATATTTTGAGAAAATGCAGGATCGTATCACGAAATTTGTGACGACAAACAGCAAAATGAAGCCCGAACGCTTCAAGGAATTGATGATGGAGCGCGATGAACTGGTGCTTGATATAGGAACGGTGCTTGACGGAAAAAACGCGGTTAAGGAGGGACTTATAGACAGCCTCGGTTCGCTTTCCGACGCGATAAAGTGCCTGTATAAGCTTATTGAAAAGCGCAAATCGGCGAACGCCAAAGCGCAAAAAGCCGTCAAAAAGCCGACGCGAACCGTAAGATCCGTTTCTTCAAAAAAATCGAAGGCCACGGCTTCTTCAAAACAAACGCCAAAGTCAAGACCGGACAATGAGACTTTGACGGCGCAGAACCTCCTTGATGAAACCAGACTTGGAGATTGGAGGGGAGAGCGGTGAGCAATAAAAGATCGAAGGACGATTTTAGGGTCGAGGATATTGACGAGCATATGCGTGATGTTATCGCGGCGGGAATGATGAGACGGCAGAACTTTAACGGAAATTGATAAAAGCCGCGCTTCGCGGCGTTACATAGACAAAAGGGGACAAATATGGACATAATCAACGTAATAATTCAAGCGGTAGTTCAAGGGCTTACGGAGTTTTTGCCCGTGTCAAGCTCGGGGCATTTGTCGGTGATACAGCACATTACCGGTTATACCGGCGACAATGCTTTGATATTGATGATAGTGTTGCATCTGGGAACGCTTGTGGCGGTGTTCGCGGCGTTTTGGAAAACGATCTGGGGCATGATAAAGGAGTTTTTCCTTACGATCGGCGATATTTTCACCGGAAAATTCTCGTGGAAGAATATGAACTCCAACCGTCGGATGATGTTTATGGTGATCATCGCGACGCTGATACTTGTGCCGGTTTACTTCTTCAAGGACTTTTTCACCGCTCGGGAGGGCGACGGAGATATCATTTTCGAGGGATTGGCGTTTATGTTTACGGCGGTGCTGCTGTTTCTGTCGGACAAATGTCACGGAACGAAAACAGGTGAGCAGATGAAAGTAAAGGACGCGATAACGGTCGGTCTGTTTCAGTGTGTGGCATTGTTCCCGGGAGTTTCGCGTTCGGGTTCGACGACCGCGGCGGGGTTGTTCTGCGGACTGAATAAAAGCACGGCGGTCTCGTTCGCGTTCGTTTTGGGTATTCCCGCGATACTCGGCGGCAGCGTACTTGAGTTGGGTGACGCGCTGCAAAGCGATATGCAGCTTGATTGGGTAGCTTTGGGGATAGGATTTGTCGTTTCGGCGATCGTGGGATTTTTGGCAATTAAGCTTGTAAAATGGCTTCTTGAAAAGGATCGTTTCAAGATTTTCGGAGTTTATACCGCGCTGCTTGGCGTTCTGTGTGTGTTGGGAGGCGTTTGGGAAAACGTTTCGGGCGTAACAATAGCGTCGCTTTTTGGATTGTAATATTGGGGAAATGACGATTTAACGGCGTTTTCCACGCTGTAGGCGGGGAAAACCGGATAAAATAACGCTTATAAGCAAAGGGAAACGGATATATACATAAAAGGAAGATCAAAATGGCAGAAAGAAAAACTACTTCACAGGGCGTAAAAGCGGGTGGAGCAACGGGGAAAACAAAAACGAGCAAGCCGCGTTCCAAAAAGGCGGCTGAGCTTGAAGCACAGCGTATCCGAGAGGAAGCCATGCGCCGCAGCCTGAAAAAACGCCGCATAGTTTCGGTAATACTGTATGCGGTCGGCGTTTTGCTGACGCTTTTGGCTATAATTCCCGGCTCTATGGGCTGGAAAGCTTTGTATGACGTAATGCACGGATTGTTTGGGTTTATGGCTTTGGCGGTGGGACCGCTGATAGTCTCCGCGGCCGGCGTCATATCGTCCAAAAAAACGCACAACACTATCACGGTAACGATAATCAAAAGGATCTTGTTTTTGATTATACTTTGCGCGGCGGCGGAGATATTTGCCGTCGGCAAGATCAACGGAGAAAATTTCGCAAAGGTTATAGGAAACCTTTACAGCAACGGAGTTGGTATGATTGGCGGCGGAGTTTTCGCAATTCTGTTGGGTGTGCCGCTGCTGTTTTTAGGCAAGCTGGGCGCTTGTATCGTTATAATAATTCTGGCGGCAGTGTGCGTTGTTCTTATGATAAATATTTCGTTTTCCGATATTGCGGAGCGTGTGGGCGGTTCGGTAAAGAATGCGCGCGCGAACGTTTACGAACATCGTGAACAGCGCCGCGCGGCTCGCTCGCTCACAGACGAGCAGTATCGTGAGCTTGATCGGCAGGACAGCGAACGCAAGGAGCAGGCTCGCGAGGAAAAGCGCCTTGAACGCGAGGAACGCAAGCGTCGTATGACGGATTATTATGTCAGCGACGAGAGACGCAAGAACCGTAAAATGAAAGAAATGCGCGAGGTAGTGAACAGCGTGGACGATTTGAACGAGGCTCCCGCTGTGTCCGACGTGTCAGAAAAAGCGGCGGACGAACTGCCCGAACCTTTGAAAACTCAGCCGAGGAATATAAAAGTTCCCAAGGTGAGCGATACAAAGTCTTTGGTAGAGGAGCAAAAGGCGGATAATCGCGATTATCAAGAGGCTCTGAAAAAATACATGGAAAGGAAGCACCCGATAATCCGAGATCCTGAGCCTGTCGATCCCGACAAGTATGAGGACAAAGACGCGGATATCGTACCTCTTATCGATGCTTTGGACAAGCTGAACGCCGAAAAGCAGCCCGCACGGGTCTCCAAGATAGTTGACGCGCCGCGCGAGGATATCACCGATTCCGATAAGCCGTTTTCCGATGAGAAAGCACATGATCATAATGATATTTCCGATTTAGACGAGGCGGAGCTGCCGTTCGATCTGGACGACATAATAGCCGAGAATGCTCCGAAGTCGCTTGCAGAGGGCAATTCCAAGCTAATCGAGCCGTCGCAGCCCGAGAAAAATGTTTCTCGCAGTGATATCGCTCCGATGAACTCAAAGCCGCTTGTGCGCGAGAATGATTCTCAGTACAAACTGTCTGATGTGTATACTTTGCCGCCCATGAGCCTTCTTGATGAGGTAAAAAAGCCCGTGAAGCAGGATGATATTGCGGCGGAAATAAAACAGAACGCCGATAAGCTGGTGAATACGCTCGCCAGCTTCGGTGTACAGACAACATATCTTGGCGCTTCCCGCGGTCCCTCAGTCACACGCTATGAGCTTCAGCCCGCGCCGGGCGTTAAGCTTTCCAAAATATCCAATCTTGCCGATGATGTGGCGCTGAATCTTGCGGTTGGCGGCGTTCGCATAGCTCCCGTGCCCGACAAACCTGCCGTAGGTATCGAGATACCGAACAAGGTAAAGGATACTGTGTTCTTCCGCGAACTTGTGGATACTCCTGAATTTAAGAAAACCTTCGATAAAAAGCTGCTTGCCGTGCTCGGCAAGGACATCAGCGGCAATTCCGTAACGTGCAATATCACCAAAATGCCGCATTTGCTTATAGCGGGCACTACGGGTTCAGGCAAATCCGTTTGCGTGAACTCCATAATTATGAGCATATTGATGAAATCCACGCCCGACGACGTTCGTCTGATAATGGTCGATCCCAAGCAGGTCGAGTTTATGATGTACAACGGCATACCCCATTTGCTTATTCCGGTAGTCACCGAGGCGAAAAAGGCGGCGGGCGCTTTGGCGTGGGCGGTCACGGAAATGGAAAACCGCTACACTCTGTTTTCCGAAAACAACGTCCGCAACATCGACGGATTTAACGAGCTCGCAAAGGATGACGACGAACTGGAGCATATGCCGAATATTGTCATTTTTATCGACGAGCTTGCCGATCTGATGATGGCGTCGCCCAAGGACGTTGAGGACAGCATAGTGCGTCTTGCTCAAAAGGCGAGAGCAGCGGGAATGTATCTGGTCATCGCGACTCAGAAGCCGATAGTGTCTGTTGTAACGGGACTTATCAAGGGTAATATCCCCAGCCGCATAGCGCTTATGGTGGCGCAGCAGGTAGACAGCCGCGTTATTCTGGACGCGTCGGGCGCGGAAAATCTGCTCGGCAACGGCGATATGCTGTATTGTCCCGTGGGAGTTCCAAAACCCATACGTCTTCAGGGCTGCTATGTTTCGGACGGTGAGGTGGAACGTGTTGTTGATTTTATCAAGCAGACGTTCAAGGCGGAATACGACGAAAGCATCATAGCCGAGATAGAGCGCCAGACAGAAAAGGTAAGCTCGGGCGGCAAGGACAGCGGTTCGGCTGACGATGATCTCGGCGACGGTGAACAGGACGATAAGCTTGAGGAGGCTATTGAGTACGTTATAGAAGCGGGGCAGGCGAGTACGTCCTCGCTGCAGCGGCGTTTGAAGCTAGGCTATGGCAGAGCGGCGCGGCTTATCGATACTATGGAGAAAATGGGCATCGTGGGCGGCTATGAAGGCTCAAAACCGCGCCAAGTGCTTATGACAAGACAAGAATGGTACGAGCGAAAAATGCGCCAATGACGATTTATGAAGAAAATCTGAATTTTTGCACTTAACCACTTGAATTTTTTCTCATAATGTATTATAATGGTATATGTTGAAAACTATACAGACGTACCGATCGGATCTTTCAAAAGTCTGCGGAACGATAAAAAGTTTTTGCATAATTCGGTTTGCTTTCAAAAAGTAACATTTCATCAACATTTTTACAATGCGACAGTTTAGGAAAGAAGGGGAAATATGCAGCATTATTTTCGGGGTGATACGGTATGAGCGATTTAATACCACCAAACAGAAACGGCGGACGCAAGCCGAGTTATCATAAAGTTCCCGTTAAGACGAAGCAAAGCGCCAAATCAAGCGGTTCGAAGTACGGTATGCCCAAAAAGCCAAAGCTCCCTACGCCCGTGCTGGTCACGAATATACTTATGATATGCGTGATACTGGCGATATGCGGTGTGGTTTTCGCTATAACATACAATAATATGAAGTACGATAAGGCAGATGCCTCGAAAGGTCAGTCTTCTGCGGTATCTACCTCCGGTATTCAGAGCGCGGCAAGCTCTGTGCCGCAAAGCTCGGCGGCAGTTCAAAGCACCGCGGTCGTGAGTACGGCTGAATCCAATGCTGTTTCGGAAAATTCCGGTGTGCAAAGCACGCCGACACCCGCCGGGGAGTATGACGCCGATTATTTCAGCGACGCGCTGTTTATTGGCGATAGTATATTTACGGGTCTTTACGGGTATTCTTACATTGACCGCGCGAACGTTGCCGCCGCTGTCGGATATACGGCATACGGCGCGCAGGTAAATCCGTTTGACGAGAGCTACTATTCGGGAAGCGCCGTCGATTACGCGAAATCGCGCAGTCCGAAAAAAATAATAATTATGCTTGGAACTAACGGCTTATCATCACAGACCGATATGGATGACTTTGAAACGGGATATCGCGGACTGCTCAATAATTTGAAAAAAGAGTGCCCCGACAGCAAGATATGCGCTGTTTCCGTTCCGCCCATAACAGCGGATAGCTCTATGGCATCGTATTCGGGAATTACGAATACGATAATAAACAGCGCCAATGAAAGGATAAAGTCGCTGTGCGGCGAGTTGGGTGTGCTCTATTATGATCTGAACTCTGTTCTGAAAGACGAAAACGGTTATTTCAGTAAAGATTACGCAGAGGCGGACGGAATGCATTTCTTGGGAGCTACATATCCCGTGTTGCTTTCGGGTGTTCAGAAAATATTGGAGCAGCAATAATTATACACAATAAAAGAAAAAGGAGATCATTATGAAAAAGAAAATTGCTGCATTATTGGCAGCTGTGGCGCTTTGCGCATCGTTTACGGGTTGTAAGGGAGAGAGCGGAAAAAGCGGCTCTGTTGTGGAATCGAGCAGTAAAACGGCTGCGGAAAAAGCCGAGGCGCTGAAAGCGGCTGTGCCGTTTGTGGACGCCGATAATAACGAGTTTGAATCCCGCTCGGTCACGGAAGATCAGCTTAAAGATACTTTAGGTATCGACAGCGCCGATGTTACAGAGTTTGCGGTGTACATTTGCCCGGCAGGTGCTATTCCCGATGAATTCGGCATTTTCGTCGCAAAGGACACGGACGCGGCAAAGCGCATAGAAAGCACCCTTACAAAGCGCAAGGATCAGCGTTACGACAGCTTTATCAAAGAAGGCTATAAGCCCAAGGAAGCGTCTAAATTTGAGGACAGTTTTGTGGAAACAAACGGCAATACGGTGATTTATGCTGTTTGCGGCGATAATTCCAAGGCAAAGGAGCTTCTGAAATAATTTTTTGAGGTGGTATCATGGCTGTTGAGTGCGGTGTTATTGCGGGAATATTTGTGCTGTTTGTGTTTGTTTTCTTCAGAAGAGGTCACAGCGAATGGGCGTTGGCTACGCTTCCGCTTATTTTGCTGCCGCTTGCCGATTTTGTATTGGAAATGGTCATCATAAAGATGCTCAAGGTAGAAGTGACAGCGTTTGGCGCTATTTTGACTTTGGTAGTTGCTTTAGCGGCTTCGGCGGCGTGGATAGGCGCGGCTTCGGGAACTCTGAGGGCAAAACACAACAAAAGGACCGCAGCGACGTTTATCGGTATTTCAAATGTTTTCAATGTTGCGCTTACGGCTATTTTGGTTATGGATATTCTGTCCAGAACAGGAAAACTCGAGGCTGTAATTCGGTAATTATCGGATAAAAAAACTCCCTGTCCAAACGGGGAGTTCAGTTAAAAATTAATCGTTCACTCCCCGGCGAAGCGGGGAGTGAACGATTATTATTTTTCGGTGAATAAAACAACACGTCCGAATACGGACTTTAGTTTATCGTTGCTTTATCTTCGTCGGGAATTACAAGCGTGTACGGCTTCTGTTCGGAAAAGTTCACCGAAAGCTTGTGATGAGGACATTTTAGTGAGATAAGCTCTCCGTTGCGTTCGTTGGCGGTGATCGTTACGCGTTTGCCGTCAAGCTCGGTGTTGATCGTTAATACGCCATCTGAAGATGTGGCGCTGTCGGCGGAGTTTGACAAGCTGCTGATAGCCTTAGCAATTATCTGCGGCGCGGCGGAATAGACGGAGTTATGTTCTGCGCTAAATGACAGTCCGCCAAGCGAAGCTGAATATTTGTTGTTGTTCAGCTTGACGGAAAGTCCGTTTAACTGTTTCGGCTCGATGAATTTCATTTCCCATTCATCGGAGCTTACCCGAGTGATATCGGCTTTAGCCTTGATCTTATCATAGGTGATATCGGCGGTAACGGTGTAGGTGCTGTCAAAATTCGGTGTTTTTTGGGTAAACGGCAGCTTCGCGCCGCAGCCGCACAGCGTCAGCGTCCCCGCGACCGCCAGAGCGGCAGCCGCCTTTTTTAGTTTAAATGACAAATCAATTCCTCCAGCAAATTATTAAAGGAACGGATCAAACGGTTCTGTGTAGACTCTCGGCAAAGCTTCAATGATATCGCTCCCGAGTACACTCGGCGCGAATTTTTCTTTAGAGACCAGTTCTGCGGCGTAACCGTGGCAGTAAGCCGCCGCCGTAGCCGCATGATAAGCGTCAACGCCCTGAGCGATCATTGCGCCGATCATTCCCGTGAGGATGTCACCGCTGCCACCTTTCGCCAAAGCGGAGTTCCCCGTGGGATTTACAACGACCTCATCTCCCATACTGTCGCTGATTATCGAATACGCGCCTTTAAGCAGCACAACAGTATGGTATTCGCGGGCGAATTTCTTTGCCGCGCCTATTCTGTCAGCTTGAACAGCTCCGAGCTTAATTCCGCTTATCCTCGAAAATTCCAATGGGTGCGGAGTTATTACGGTATCGCCTGTCCGTTCCTTTAATACATCTATATTCGCGGATAAGCAATTTATTCCGTCGGCGTCAATAATTATCGGACAGCTTGCGTTTTTGATGACATATTCGACGATTTTTCGAGTGTTTTTGCTGTTTCCAAGCCCGCAGCCTATTGAGACCGCTGTCATTTTCGGGAGCAGCTCGGCGATTTGTTCACAGGCATTATCACCGATAAATCCGTCTGCGGTTTCGGGGAGCGGCAAAAACGTGTTTTCGACAAGCGAGCCAGTCAGAGCTTTGACGGTCGAAACGGGTGTGGCAAGCGTGCAAAGACCTACTCCGCTTCGCAGAGCCGCACGCGTACTCATGACCGCCGCGCCCGAGTATTGAAGCGACCCGGCGATATTCAGCAGTCTGCCGAACGTTCCCTTGTGGCAGATGCTCAAGCGTTTTGGCAGAACTCCGCGCGAATTGTCACTGACGAACCTCGCTTCTATATCCTTATAACAGCCGTCGTTTATTCCGATATCGAGCAGCTCAAAATCGCCCAAAAGCATCATTGTCGTGGGGATAAGAAAACTTTTTTTGAACGCCGCGAGAATGTAAGTGTGCGTAGGTTTAAAGCAGCGTTTGTCATACGCATCCTTGTCGGAATATATGCCGCTCGGAACATCAACCGAAACGCGCACGGGGCGTTCATTAGCTGCTTTAAAGAGCTTCACCGTGTTTTCGGGCAGTTCTCCGTGAAAGCCCGTTCCGAAAACGCAGTCCACAACTATTCCCGCGTTTTGCGTCCACATTATGCATTTTTGTTCTTCATCGGAAAACGAGTGGATATGTTCTTTCGGGAGCTTTTTAAAATACTCGCGGGCGCAGTCGGTTTTTGGTTCGCCCTCCACAAGAATTACGCGTATTTTGTAACCCTTTTCGAGCAGCCGCGCCGCTATTACAAAGCCGTCGCCGCCGTTGTTTCCCGCGCCGCAGA
>DKXD01000024.1:0-144 GCA_002492075.1 Ruminococcaceae bacterium UBA7135 | reverse complement strand
CGCCGTTGTTTCCCGCGCCGCAGAGTATCACGGCAAGGCAGGGTTTGGTGTTCTCGATAATCCGCGCGGCAACAGCGTTTCCCGCATTTTTCATCATCTCCGAATAGGAGATGTAATGCGCGTCACATTCCGCTTCAGCGGCTT
>DKXD01000120.1:10637-11386 GCA_002492075.1 Ruminococcaceae bacterium UBA7135 | reverse complement strand
GCAATTCCGCGTTTCACGCGGAACCGCACAATGTGTTCCGCTGACCTTTCACCTTTGCCTGCCGCCGAAATCCGCGTTAGCGCGTGCGGATGCTTTGCGTGTCGCTCGTTGAAAAATGCCCCTGCCGAGTTATGACAGGGGCAATGAAACGCTGTTAAACCTTACGCAATAAACTTCTTTACGTTTTCGGGCAGCTCGCTGTTATCCGCAGAAACGGTGAGCGTTACCGTTGTGTTGGGTGTGATCTTCGCAAGCTTGTCGAACATTTCGCCAAGCTTCGCGTAGTCTCTGCCCGTTATTTTAAGCGTCGCGTCAACAAAGATGTCGGTGCAGTCGTGGTCGCTTGAAAGAATGCCGGCGATAAACCCGTAGAACGCGTCAACGCCCTCAACAGCATAGTCCTCAATGTTTACAAGACGAACCTTGTAGGTTATGTCCGTGTTCAGCGATGAACCCTTTTGAATAGCCACAACGTTGCCGTTGGACTTCTTCTCCGCGTCGTGAATAGCTTCGATAAGGATCTTTGTTTTGCCCGAGCCTTTGTTTCCTGTGATGATCTTAACCATTGATGTTACCTCCGAAATATTTAATGACAGCGTATGACTGACAATCGCGCCGCGCAGCCGCATTATCCGCTTATTGTCAGCCGGCGGCTGTTAAAGTCCGATTTTCTTTTCCAGATCCGCTCTCTGTGCCTCATAGCCGGGTTTGCCGAGCAGCGCGAACATATTCTTCTTATAGCTTTCAAC
>DKXD01000120.1:9935-10356 GCA_002492075.1 Ruminococcaceae bacterium UBA7135 | reverse complement strand
CATATTCTTCTTATAGCTTTCAACGCCGGGCTGATTAAACGGATTTACTCCCAACAGATAGCCGCTTATGCCGCAAGCCATCTCGAAGAAATAGATCATACCTCCAAGCTCGTGCTCATCGAGCGCGGGAACTTCAAGAACTATATTCGGAACGCCGCCCTCGGTGTGAGCGATGACTGTTCCCTCGAACGCTTTGCGGTTGACGATGCTCATATTCTGATTGGAAAGGAAGTTCAAGCCGTCAACGTTGTTGGGATCGTCTTTTACAAACAGATCCTTTTGTGGTTTTGCGAACTGAACGACCGTCTCAAACATAACGCGCGAGCCGTCCTGAACGAACTGCCCCATAGAGTGCAGGTCTGTCGAGAATACCGCTCCCGAGGGGAACAGACCCTTGTTGTCCTTGCCCTCGCTTTCGCCG
>DKXD01000120.1:9174-9646 GCA_002492075.1 Ruminococcaceae bacterium UBA7135 | reverse complement strand
GCCCTCGCTTTCGCCGTAAAGCTGCTTAAACCACTCTACCATCATCATAAAGCTGTTTTCGTAGCTTACCAGCATTTCGACGGACTTGCCCTTTTGTCTCAAAATATTGCGCAGCGCAGCGTATTTGCAGGCTGTGTTTTTCTCTATATCAAACGTCTTGTATTCCTCGCGAGCGTCTGCCGCGCCTTTCATCAGAGCGTCGATATCGCAGCCCGCACACGCGATCGGGAGAAGTCCCACTGCCGTAAGCACGGAGAAGCGTCCGCCAACGTCGTCCGGTACAACGAACGTCTCATAGCCCATTTTGTCGGACAGTTCTTTAAGGGTGCCCTTTGCCTTATCTGTTGTCGCGTAAATGCGGCTCTTTGCGCCGTCCTCTCCATAGCGTTCAACAAGCAGGTCTCTGAATATTCTGAACGCGAGCGCAGGCTCTGTGGTCGTTCCCGATTTGGAGATGATGTTCACGGAGAAG
>DKXD01000120.1:0-8861 GCA_002492075.1 Ruminococcaceae bacterium UBA7135 | reverse complement strand
TTGGAGATGATGTTCACGGAGAAGTCTCTGTCCTTAACAAGCGAGATGACCTCGTTGAGGTACGTCGGGGAGATGCTGTTTCCGCAGAAGTAGATCTCGGGTGTGTCCTTTGCCAAAGAGTTGTACAGCGTAGACTTCAGCGCTTCGATGACCGCTCTCGCACCCAGATACGAACCGCCAATGCCGATAACGATCAGCACCTTGCTGTCGCTTTTGATTTTGGCAGCCGCCTTTTTTATCCGCTCAAACTCCTCTTTATCGTAGTTCACCGGAAGGTCTATCCAGCCCAAAAAATCATTGCCCGCGCCTGTTTTCGACATCAGCGTTTCGTATGCCGTTTTTACGGACGGTGCATACTCTGCCAATTCGTGTGGGCGGACAAAGTCCTTTAAGTATTTGTCGTCAAGTTTGATGCTCATAATTTGTGCTCCTTTCCATTATGCCAACATTTTATAAATTTTGGACACAATGCTCTACTCTTATTATATATTAATTTTGGATTTTTTTCAAGGAGTTTTGCGTAACGAGTTATTATTTGTGGATAATTTACTATTCGGCAGTGGATTTTTGTGCAATTTTCACAAACCTGAGGAGTGCTTTCTTTCCTCGCAAAGCGGGGAGAAAAAGAAGAAACACACTTTTTGACGAACAAAAGTGCCGTATGCGTTTGCATACGGCACCGATGTTATTTTTCTTTAGAATTTTATCTGTACAGATCCTGAGCCTTGTAGCTTGTATGAAGAATCTCGTGAGCCTTATGCGAGTTGGGCTCGCCAAAGAACTCCTTGTACAACGTCTGAATATCGGGGTTCTCATGCGAACGGCGCAGCGGGCTCTTTTCGTCGATACCGTAAAGAACCTTTGCGCGCTCGGCGCGGATATCGGTGAAGTTGCGAACGCTTGCGGGCTGGATTATCTGTCCGCCGCCGTTTACGCAGCCGCCGGGACATGCCATGATCTCAATGAAATCGTAGCTTGCTTCCCCTGCCTTTATCTTCTTAAGGAGCGCCTTAGCGTTTGCGAGACCGCTTGCGACAGCCACTTTGACAGTCTTGTCGCCGACGGTGTAGCTTGCTTCCTTGATGCCCTCAACGCCGCGAACCTCCTTAAATTCAATAGGAGCGTCGTTGTTCTCGCCGGTAAGCTTCCATACCGCGGTACGCAGAGCCGCTTCCATAACGCCGCCCGTAGCGCCGAAGATAACGCCCGCGCCCGTATATGCGCCAAGCGGTGAATCGGGCTGCTCATCGGGAAGATCACGGAACATAATGCCTTCCTTTTCGATAAGCTTTGCAAGCTCGCGAGTGGTTATTGTGATATCCACGTCGAAAATTCCCGCTGCCGACTGATCTCTGCGGATCTTTTCGAACTTCTTCGCGGTGCACGGCATAACCGAAACGGAAACAATGTCCTCGGGGTTCTTGCCGAGCTTCTGAGCGTAGTATGTCTTGACCACAGCACCGAACATCTGCTGCGGCGACTTGCAGGTTGACAGGTTGGGGATAAACTCTGGGAAATAGTTCTCGCAGTAGCGTACCCAGCCGGGCGAGCAGGACGTGATCATCGGGAGAACTCCGCCGTTTGCAACTCTGTCAAGGAACTCATGAGCCTCTTCCATAATGGTGAGATCCGCCGAGAAGTTGGTATCGAATACCTTATCAAAGCCCAGTCTGCGCAGAGCCGCATACATTTTGCCCTCTACGTTTGTGCCGATCGGGTAGCCGAATGCCTCACCAAGGGACGCGCGAACCGCGGGAGCGGGCTGAACAACAACCGTCTTGGTCGGGTCCGCGATAGCGTCAAGCAACTTATCGGTATCGTCCTTTTCGGTGAGCGCGCCCGTAGGACAAGCAATAATGCACTGTCCACAGGAAACGCAAGCCGTTTCCGCAAGGGTCATATCGAACGGGGATGTTATCTGTGTAGCAAATCCGCGCTCGTTAGCGCCTATAACGCCGATACCCTGGGTAACTCCGCAGGCTGCCACACATCTGCGGCAGAGTATGCACTTTGAGTTGTCGCGAACCATATGCGCCGCGGAATCGTCGATCTCAACGGCGGGGTTCTCGCCCGCGAATTTGTTCTCGTCTATGCCGTACTCGTTGCACAGAGCCTGAAGCTCGCAGTTGCCGCTTCTGCGGCAGGAAAGGCACTCTTTCTTGTGATTGGAGATAATAAGCTCCAACGTTGTTTTGCGGCTCTCCAGCACTTTCGGAGAGTTGGTGACGATCTCCATGCCCTCGTTTACGGGATATACACAAGCCGCAACCAGAGTTCTGGCGCCCTTTACTTCAACAACGCAGATACGGCACGCGCCGATAGCGTTGATATCCTTTAAGTAACACAGCGTGGGTATTTTTATTCCCGCGTATCTCGCCGCTTCAAGAATGGTCGAGCCTTCGGGAACGGAATAATCCACACCGTTAATTTTAATATTAACCATAATTCTAATTCTCCTTTCCCGTTACGACTTGCTGATAGCGCCGAACTTACAGTTGGACGCGCAAACGCCGCACTTTATGCACTTGTTGGTGTCGATGGTGAACGGACTTCTCAGCTCGCCGCTTATAGCGCCGACAGGGCACTTCTTCGCGCAAAGCGAGCAGCCCTTGCACTTGTCGGGATCGATTTTGTATGCCAACAGGCTCTTGCAAACGCCTGCGGGGCATTTCTTGTCCTTAACGTGGGCAACGTATTCATCACGGAAGTAACGAAGCGTGGACAGCACGGGGTTGGGAGCTGTCTGACCCAAGCCGCAAAGAGCGTTGTCCTTGATGTAGTAGCAGAGCTTCTCGAGCTTGTCGAGGTCTTCCATCTCCGCCTTGCCCTCGGTGATCTTGGTGAGTATCTCGTACATTCTCTTTGTACCGATACGGCACGGTGTGCACTTACCGCAGGATTCGTCAACCGTAAATTCGAGGAAGAACTTCGCGATATCCACCATACAGTTGTCCTCGTCCATTACGATAAGTCCGCCCGAGCCCATCATAGAGCCTATCGAGATAAGGTTATCGTAATCGATCGGAATATCGAGATGCTGGGGTGGTATGCAGCCGCCGGACGGTCCGCCCGTCTGAGCAGCCTTGAACTTCTTGCCGTTCGGGATACCGCCGCCGATGTCCTCGATGACTGTGCGGAGCGTTGTTCCCATAGGAACTTCAACAAGTCCCGTGTTGTGAATCTTACCGCCGAGCGCGAATACCTTTGTGCCCTTGGATTTCTCGGTACCCATAGAAGCGAACCAGTCTGCGCCCTTAAGAATTATCTGCGCAACGTTCGCGTAGGTCTCAACGTTGTTGAGTATTGTGGGTTTTCCGAACAGTCCCTTTACAGCGGGGAACGGAGGACGGCAGCGCGGCTCGCCGCGGTTGCCCTCAATAGAGGTCATCAAAGCGGTCTCTTCGCCGCAGACGAACGCACCCGCGCCAAGTCTGAGACCGAGATGGAATGAAAATCCCGTGCCGAAAATGTTGTCGCCGAGCATGCCCGCTTCTTCGGCTTGCTTTATAGCGATCTCCAGACGCTCAACCGCGATCGGGTATTCGGCTCTTACATATATGTAGCCCTGATTTGCGCCGATCGTGTAGCCCGCGATAGCCATAGCCTCGATAACGCTGTGCGGGTCGCCTTCAAGTACGGAACGATCCATAAACGCACCGGGGTCGCCCTCGTCGGCGTTGCAGCAAACGTATTTCTGCTCGTTCTGAGAAGCCTTAGCGAACTGCCACTTGCGTCCCGTGGGGAAGCCCGCGCCGCCGCGTCCGCGAAGTCCGGATTTCAGCATAACGTCGATAACGTCGTCCTGCGACATTGACGTAAGCACCTTATGCAGCGCCTGATAACCGTCGCGTGCTATGTACTCCTCGATATGTTCGGGGGAGATAAGTCCGCAGTTGCGGAGCGCCACGCGGTGCTGATGCGCATAGAACGAGGTTTCGTTCAGCGACTTTATTGTATCGCCGTCAACGGTTTCCGCGTAGAGATACTTCTTTACGGGAACACCGTTTTTAAGGTGTGATTCCACGATCTCGGGAATATGAGAAAGCTCTGTTTTAGAGTAGAACGTACCCTCCGGATATACTATCATAATAGGACCGAGGGCGCACAGACCGAAGCAGCCTGTTTTTATAATGTTTACCTTGCCCTCAAGCCCCTGAGCCTTGATCTCCTCTTCGAGCTTTTCAATGATCTTCATAGATCCGCTGGAGGTACAGCCCGTACCGCCGCAGACCAGGACGTCCTTAACGCCGTTGTCCTTGCCGTCAACGCGGACGTTTACTACCTCCGCAGCTTTGGCTTTTACGGCGTTAAGCTCGTCTAATGTGTTAATTCTATCCATAGTCGGATTTTCCTTTCTATGTAATAAATATCAGTTATATTTTTCAAGTATCTTGTCAACGTCGTCAACGGTAAGCCTGCCATAAACGTCCTCGTTGACAGTAAGTACGGGAGCAAGTCCGCACGCGCCTATGCAGCGGCACGCGTCAAGCGAGAACTTGCCGTCGGATGTGATCTCTCCGCTTCCGATACCAAGCCTTTCCTGCAGCTTGTTGAAAATGTCGCCCGAGCCCTTGACATAGCAAGCCGTGCCGAGACATACCGATATCTTGTATTGTCCTTTCGGGTTGATAGAGAACTGCGCGTAGAACGTAACAACGCCGTAAACCTTTTCAAGCGGGATCTCCATAGCGTCCGCTATCATTTGCTGAACCTCTATTGGCAGATAGCCGTAGATGTCCTGTGCTTTCTGGAGTATCGGCATAAGCGCGCCGGGGTCGTCCTTATGTTCGGCGATCACCGCGCGGAGCTTTTCCTCCTGTTCGGGCGTTCCCGAAAAGGGAACAGCACTTTTTTTAAAAGCCATATTATAGCCTCCTATTGTTGATTTACCGTGAATGTACCGAAAAGCTTTTTTGCGGCTTTTTTCGTGTATGTACAGCACGATATATTAATATATATTATAGCATATAATCGTTCAAAAATCTATATCAATCCTCCGATTTGAGAATGATTTCCTTGTAGAAATTTTAACGATTATTTTGTTGATTTTTCACAAATCAAGTCGGAAAACGTTTCCATTTTTGGAAAGTTAGACAAATCTAACTTCAAATTTACTCTTTACAACGGTTGATTTTTTTCGGGAGATAATGTATAATTAAAAAAACGATTTATCGGAGTAGATCAACTGTCAACCGTATACTGTTTTGGATCAACGATCGGCGTTAAAGAGTGCCGCGTCCAGAATGTGATTTAATGTAATTTTCGGAGGAAAACATTATGTTCAAATTCAAACAAACCGATCCGCGTTCGGCGCGGCTGCTGCCGGGGCTGTTCAGGGAACGCGCGGAGATAAACAGGGCATATCTTATGGAGCTGAAGACCGAAAATCTGCTGCAAAACTTCTATCTTGAAGCGGCGATACGCACCGATCGGGACATAGAGGATATGCATCTTGGCTGGGAGTCGCCCGTGTGTCAGCTTCGGGGGCATTTTCTCGGGCATTGGCTTTCGGCGGTTTCAATGTTTATAGCGACCGAAAACGACCGCGAGCTTAAAGCAAAGCACGATATCGTTATCGAGGAGCTTCAAAAGTGCCAGAAACGCAACGGCGGCAGGTGGATAGGCTCCATACCCGAAAAATATTTTGAAATGCTTGAAAACAACGAATATATATGGTCTCCGCAGTATACTCTTCACAAGACGCTGCTGGGGTTGTATCACAGTGCTCTTTACGCCGAAAACAAAACGGCGCTCGTCATACTGGACGGCGCGGCGGATTGGTATCTGGAATGGACGGCGAAAACAGAGGAGAAAAATCCGCACGCCATATACAGCGGCGAAGAGGGCGGAATGTTGGAGGTCTGGGCGGGATTGTATCAGCTCACGGGAGAGGAAAAATACCTCACTCTCGCTCTGCGCTACTCCAAGCCATCCATATTCGAGCGGTTTGAAAACGGAGAAGACCCGCTTTCCGACTGTCACGCCAACGCAAGCATCCCGTGGGCGCACGGCGCGGCGAAGATGTACGAGATAACGGGCGAAGAAAGATGGCTGAAGCTTGTGAAAAGCTTTTGGGACTGTGCTGTGGAAAAGCGTGAGTCTTTCTGCACGGGCGGTCAGAATTCGGGAGAATTCTGGATAGCTCCCGGCAGACTGGGTTCGTTCCTTGAAGAACGCACGCAGGAATTTTGCACCGTATACAATATGGTAAGGCTGGCGGATTATTTGCTGCGGTTCACCGGGGATAAGAAATACGGCGATTACATCGAAAAGAACCTTTATAACGGATTTCTGGCTCAGCAGAACAAGTTTACGGGAATGCCCGCGTACTTCCTGCCTTTAAAGGCGGGAAGCAGAAAGAAATGGGGGAGCAAAACTCATGATTTCTGGTGCTGTCACGGAACGATGGTCCAAGCGCAAACCATTTATCCAATGCTGTGTCAGTATGAGGACGAGGAGCGTAACCGCACGGTGATCTCCCAATACATCAACTGCGAATACAAGCGCAGTGAAAACGTCACTGTAACTCAAAGCGCGGATATGAAATATTACGGCGGCGGAGCGTTTTTCGACGAGCATGACGAAAGCAGTATGTCGCGCTGGAGCATAAAAATAACCGTTACCGCAAAATCACCCGAAAAGTTCACGCTTTCTTTGCGGATACCCGATTGGGTAAACGGAGAGCCGTCTGTTATGGTAAACGGCGAAAAGACGGAGCTTGTCGTTAAGGACGGCTACATAGATATTGAAAGAGTGTGGAGCGCCGATACAGTAAGCGTTTATTTCCACGTGTCCGTAAGCGTTTCGAGACTGCCCGACGCGCCGCGGCTTACAGCGTTTTCGGAGGGTCCGATCGTGCTGGCGGGACTTTGCGGCAGCGACCGAGGGATCCGCGTGTCCGATCCCGAAAGACCCGAAAAGGCTCTTGTGAATGTTACTCAGCATACTTACGGCACGTTTCCGTGGCAGCAAAGCGTTTACAGAACGGCAGACCAAGACGGGAATTTTGAGCTGATACCTCTTTATGACGTCGCCGACGAAACATACACGGTGTACTTTACAGTTCATTCGTAAATGGAGCGTTTTAGCTGAACAAGCGGAAATATTACAATGCGGTTACAAATAATTACATTGCTGTAACCAATATTGACAATACGCCGATTTTTTGTTAAAATTAGGAAAATGAGGCGTTATTGTGAAAGCAAAGCAATGGGTTGCGTCGCTGTTTTTTCGATAATAACAACGGGATTTGCTGTGTATTCTTATGTTTGGGAGTTTTTGAAAAACGGCGATTGGAGCGTCAAATTTTCATTTCGAGGCGCATATATCGCGTTTGCGGCGGTCGGGCTGCTGATAATAATACTCACCTGCGCGTTAAAAATCGACACCTCGGAGTACTTTCTTCCAAGGATAGTGATTTTCGGTATAACGGCGGCAGCCATCGGGGGCTTGTTCGCCATTGGTAATTTAGTCAACTATGAATTGGGATATCTGAAAATTTTTTTACCTCTCGTTTTTTTAATTCTTCTCGCGAATTTGATCGCCGTACCGGTAGTGGTTTTCAAAAAATATGCTTCTCCCACAGAGTGGCTCGTTTGTGTGACCACAAATCCGTTTCTGATGGTGTTTGTCTGCGGGCTGATGACGCTTGTAATCTGGCATAGTTGCGCCGAAACGGGATATTATGCCTTTTTGTAATAAATAAAAGCCGAGGAGAACCCTCGGCTTTTTGCTTATAAAAGAATACGTTCGTCGCAATATTCGCAGGTCAGAATTCCGCCGTGGTTTATGTAGCTGTGCGGCAGGTATTTTTCGGTGCGCGTGACGCATTTGGGATTGGTGCACTCGACGTCGTTGTGTATCTCTCCCGTGAGCAGCGGTCTCACCTTGGGCTGCCTTGTCAGTGTGTAGAGTATCAGCGCCATACGAACGTACATTCCGTTGTTCGCTTGGCGGAAGTAAGCGGCGCGCGGATCGTCGTCCACGGCGACCTCTATCTCGTTGACGCGCGGCAGCGGGTGCATAACTATCATATCGCGCCTTGCGTATTCCATTTTCGCTTTGGTAAGGCAGTATACATCGCGCTGACGGAGGTATTCTTCGTCGCTGTCAAAGCGCTCGCGCTGTATTCTGGTCATATACAGCATATCAAGATCGCGTATCGCCTCGTCTATCGTGTTCACCTCAGTGAATTCGGCGCCGCGTCCTTTCAGAACGTCCTTGATGTAACCGGGCAGAGCAAGCGCGGGCGTGGAGATAAGCACGAACTTGTTGTTAGGGAAGCAGGATAGCGCCTTGACAAGCGAATGTACCGTGCGTCCGTATTTCAAGTCACCGCAAAGTCCTATTTTAAGGTTGTCCAGCCTGCCGAGTTCGCATTTGAGGGTAAGCAGGTCGGTGAGGGTCTGCGTGGGGTGAAGATGTCCGCCGTCTCCCGCGTTTATAACGTGGCAGTCCGCGCAGAGCGCCGCCGCCTTTGCCGAGCCCTCTTGCGTATGTCTCATAACGAGTATATCGGAATAAGTGCTGACTATTTTTATTGTGTCCTTGAGGTTTTCGCCTTTGGCAACGGACGAGTTGCTTGGGTTATCAAAGCCTATAAGAGAGCCGCCCAATCGTAGCATAGCCGCCTGAAAGCTCATCTGAGTACGTGTTGACGGCTCGTAGAACAGCGTTGCCATTATCTTGCCGCGGCATTTCTCGGAATACTCCGCGGGGCTTGCCTTGATCTTCTCGGCAAGCTCGATTATCTCCAGCCATTGCGGAACGGTGTAGTCGTTCATATCTATAAGATTGTTGTAGTTATCCATTTTGTCACCTCGTTGTTTTTGATCGAGTAAATTATAGTTTAATGTTGTTTC
>DKXD01000099.1 GCA_002492075.1 Ruminococcaceae bacterium UBA7135 | reverse complement strand
ATTATATTATAACAAATTTACCCTATAAATGTAAAGAGTTTTTTTGAAATTGTAAGAATTTTGTAAGATTTACAATTCCGAAAGATGCTTTTTTCGTGAATTCTTTCAAAACTTGGCTTTACAGCTTGAAAAGCCATTTTTTGGAAATTCTCTTTACCAATAACGATCAATATTAAAATGTCGGCAGCGAACTCAAACAGACAACGCTGTCAACGGAGGTTATTTGATGATCTACATAACAGGCGACACTCACGCGGATTTTTTGAGATTTAAAGACCCCGCGCTGCGCAAACTGAAGAAGAACGACGCGCTTATTATCTGCGGCGACTTCGGCTTTATCTGGGACGGAAGCGAAAAGGAACACAAGTTGCTGAAAAAGATAGGCAAACTGCCGTATAACGTTCTGTTCGTAGAGGGCACTCACGAAAACTACGATCTGCTTGAACAGTACGAGATCGAGGAGTGGTGCGGCGGAAAAACACGCAAGATAAGCGGTAGGCTGCGCCAGCTTATGCGCGGTCAGATATTCAATATCTCCAAAAGAACGGTGTTCTCGTTCGGCGGCGGTCAGACGGATGATATATACGATCTGCAGGAGGGCTCAAACTGGTGGGCGCGCGAGATACCAAGCGAGGAGGAGCTTTCCGAGGGAATCAAAAACCTCGAAAACGCGGGCAACAAGGTCGATTTTGTTGTGACCTACGAGCCGCCTGCGAAAATGCAGGATTTTCTGCTGGGCGGTGGCGACAGAAACCATATAAACACATACCTCAATAAGATATATGACGATATGGAATTTAAAGGGTGGTTCTTCGGCAAGCTGCATCTGAATAAACTGATACCGCCGAAGTATCACGCGGTATATGATAATATAGTCGTAGCCGATTCCACTAAGATAAAAAAGAAAAAAGAACCCAAGGGGAAAAAACAACCCGAAGCGCATAATAACGCGGCTGAGGATGTTGATAAGTGAAAAGAATAAGAGGAGGAAAACAATATGGCAGACATTACTTTTGAGATAACCAAAGAACTTGGCGTGATCTCCGAAAACGCGAAGGGCTGGACGCGCGAGCTTAATATGGTGAGTTGGAACGACCACGACCCGAAATACGATATCCGCGATTGGTCGCCCGATCACACACGTATGAGCAAGGGCGTATCTTTGACTGAGGAAGAAATGGAAAAGCTTGTGGAGTTGTTCAACACTCGCAACGAAGAGGATACTATGGAATAAGCTGAGACAATATACAGCGAAATGCGCGGTCATACCGCGCATTTTTTATACTCCGAATTAAGCGTATCAGCCAATCACTATTTTATCCCGAACACCTGCCGACACAGCAATTTTCCGCTTTGTGTTTTGAAAATATTATTGTATGCGGATATAATGCCGTCCATAGAGGTTTCGTCCTCATAGAGGTTGACTATGAAGTCCGCTTCTATCAGAATTTGCAGATCAATGCCGTCAATATCCGTGTATGTATGGTGATGCCCCACAAGATAACAAGCGCGTTCGGTGACGTCCGCGGGGAAGCCGGCATCGGCGAGCATTCGCTTTGCCATAGGCGGCCCTAACTGCTCTTGATGCTTTCCCGTGCAAACTCCATACAGCTTTTCGCCGATCTTTATCCCCACATCGTGGACTATCGCCGCCGCCTCGATCGTAAGGCGCGTTTCCTCGTTCAGATTCTCGTTTGCCGCTATGAGTTTGGCAAATTCGTGAACCTTTAGAAAATGCTGTATTCGTTTGGGATCACCCGTGTAGTATTCTATCATTTCCATAGTCAATTTATTCAGCATTGAGTATGCCTCCCGAATTTATGCGTCTTTCCCGCTTCGATCGGGAAAACACAGTTTTCTATTAACAAAGCACGCTTTTATCCTCTCCGCGAAGAAAATCGTATCTTTATACAAGTCCGCTCTCCTTTTATTTTAACACATTTTCCCGAATATTTCAAGCTTTTTTGCGAATTATAAGGAAATAACCGCGAAAAGGAGCGATTTTATGGAAGAAAACGTACGCGAGCGGCTTTTGCCAAGTCAACCGATAAGTGTGTACCTAGATGAAAATCTGCACAATATCAAGGTATATACAAACAACTCTTCGGACGTTATCGTAAAGCCTGGCGCAGTTGGGCAGAACCGCATAGCTGTACTGATGTGCGAGGGTATGGCGGATACGGATACGCTCGCCGAGCTTGTCTACAACAAGCTGAATACGCTTGGCAATCAGGACCCGATGAAGCCCGACGAGCTGATGTCGGGACTTTTCGGCGAGTATCTTACCGCTGCCGAGCAGCTTGAACTGACTACGTTGGGCGACCTTGTGTTAAAAATGCAGTCGGGCTTTGCAATAATCTTGGTGAACGGCTGCGCCAGAGCCATAGGAATAGGAATACAAGGCTACAAAACGCGCGGCATAGACGAGCCTTCAAGCGAATTGAACGTTCGCGGATCGCGAGAGGGATTTGTGGAGGCCGTGCGTATAAATATGTCGATGATACGCCGCCGAATAAAATCTCCGACGCTGGTATTTGAACTGCAGCAGTTGGGCTCCCGCTCCAACACAGATATCTGTGTATGCTACATCAGCGACAAAGCTGACCCAAAGCTGCTTGAGAATGTGAAGAACAGACTTAACTCCGTCGAACTCAACACGATACTCGAAAGCGGCTATATACAGCCGTATCTGGAGGGTGACGGCGGGTGGTTCTTTTCGGAATGTGGTACCTGCGAGCGCCCCGACACGTTCGCCGCAAAGCTTTACGAGGGGCGCATAGGGATATTGGTGGACGGCTCGCCGTTCGCGCTTGTTGTGCCGCATCTGTTTATCGAGAGCTTTCAGACGCTCGACGACTACACGCAAAAGCCGTTCTATGCAGCGTTTATTCGCTTAGTGCGGATCATCGCCTACCTTATCACTCTGTTTCTGCCCGGAGCATACGTTGCGATAGCAAGCTACAATCCCGAAATGCTGCCGTCCTCGCTTATTCTGAATCTTGCGGCGGCGGAGCAGACCGCGCCCTTTTCGCTTATGGTGGAATGTTTGTTCATACATTTTATGTACGAGATACTTCGAGAGGCGGGAATACGCTTGCCGCGACCTATCGGTCACGCTATCGGAGTAGTCGGCGGTTTGGTCATCGGCGACATCACGGTAAGCGCGGGGCTTGTGGGAGCGCCCATGGTACTTGTTGTAGCGCTTTCGGGGCTATGCAGCTTCGTTGTTCCGCAGAATTACGAGAAAGTTGTCGTTCTAAGGTTTTTGTATATTTTCGCGGGCGGCATTTTCGGACTGTACGGGCTGCTTTTGGTTTCGGGAGCGGTGATAATCAAGATGTGTTCACTTAACACCTACGGTATTCCGTATATGGCGCCTATCTCGCCGTTTTCGCCAAAGGCTTCAAGAGATATGCTGATAAGAGCGAATTGGAAATGTATGGCAAAAGGAGATGTTACCGTTCAGAGCCTAAACGGTGCTGATAAGGGATAAATTATAGTTTAGCTTACAGCAATGTTTGAAAATCAGCAACGTTGCG
>DKXD01000112.1:13175-15175 GCA_002492075.1 Ruminococcaceae bacterium UBA7135 | reverse complement strand
TTTTAGAAAACGCATCTGGATTTGTAATCTTATTTTGAGCGCGTAAAAATTGCTCTCTTGAACAACTTGGAAGAAGCATATGAAAAAATTCATAACTTATTGGATTGTTTTCAATTGTTGATTTTAATTCAGATGTAAGTTTGGGAATGTCAACTTTTAAATAAGTATCAAAAGGGTCATCATAGTAGTTCGCAGACGAGAAGTACATCTTATTTTCCTGCAAGGCGGTTAAGGAGTTTTCCGATACAGAACGAAACCTAAAAAGCGAACTAGGGTATTTTATAGTGTTTAGCAAGATTTTGCGATCTTCTTCTAGGTTTTCTCTTTTGCCGCTCAACGAGAGCAGCGTATTCCAATAGTTTTCAAGTTCCTCCTCGGTCATAAAAGCCCTCCAGAAATTCCAGAATTTGTAAGCAAAACACATTGTTCGTTTGTGCTTTGTTTTGTGAATTTTGGAGCAAGTGTGTCCAAAACTGCGTCCAAAAATTGTTTACAGGTACAACAAAACCGTCTATGAAACGCTCATAAACGGCTTTATTATGCGTTTTTCATTGGTCTGAGTGACAGGATTTGAAGCTAGCCGAATGCTTATCGAAACTTATAGAAAACTTCAAAATTCCATTCAATAAAGCCATTTGCGGCAACTTGCGAAAAACGAAATTGCTGTAACTTTCAACAACTTTTCGTAGCAATAAAGAACAAACGAAGAACACGATTTATAAAATCGTGACGTATATCTGCAAGAAATCCTCCGTCTTAAACGTAGGATTTCAGTTTGTAGAAAAAGTCCGGTAAAAGCAGGATAGCGATATAGAAGCATTTCAAACATTTAAGACAAGGTTGATAGAAATACCCTTCAATTTGAACAGTGTGAACCTATTTTCCTGTATACGGGAAAGCATATCGCGGATAACGGAAAAATAACAAGCGGATAAACCTTTATCATATCATTCTTGAAGCGTTTCGCGCTCAGAGCGGTTATTTGCTGACAAGCGTGCTCATTCCGCACTTTATCGCTGCAAGATTTGCTTCAATAAGGTGAGCGCGCTTTGCGGGAATACACTTCTCCAGCGCCTTATGCACGGTATCAAACGAAAACAAACCAGTTTGCGCCAGCATTCTCCCGAGGAGCACCATGTTCTCCATTCCGTCCGAGCCGACCTCCGACGCAAGATCGGCGGCGGGTATTGAAACGAACATGATGTCTGTACGTCCGCACTCCGCGCTTACCATTGAACTGTCGGCAAGCGCAAGACCCTCGGGCTTTACCGCGCCGATAAACTTTACAAACGACGGCTCGTTCATGGCGATAAGGCAGTCGGGATTTGCCACTACAGGAGAACCGATAGGCTCATCCGAAATGCACACGGAGCAGTTCGCCGTGCCGCCGCGCATTTCGGGACCGTAGGACGGCAGCCACGATATTTCCTTTCCGTCGATAAGCGCGCAGTACGCCAGCACCTTCCCCGCGAACAGAATACCCTGTCCGCCGAATCCAGCGAGAATTATCTCTGTTGTCATACTCCCGCCTCCTTTGAAGTGTCCTTGTAAACGCCGAGCGGATAATACGGTATCATCTTTTCCGCAACGAAATTCATCGCCTCCGTCGGCGAAAGTCCCCAGTTTGTCGGGCAGGTAGAAAGCACCTCGACGATCGACAGACCGCGCTTTGCCTGTTCGTTCTCGAACGCCCTGCGGATAGCCTTTTTCGCCTCGCGGATATGCGGAACGCTGTCTATCGCCACGCGCTGCGCCAGAGCCACACCGCTCAATGTCGCCATAAGTTCGCAAACGCGAACGGGATAGCCCGCCGTTTTGGTATTGCGTCCGTAGGGAGTGGTCTGTGTTACCTGACCCGGAAGCGTGGTCGGAGCCATTTGTCCTCCGGTCATTCCGTAGGTCGCGTTGTTAATGAAAATTATCACGATATTCTCGCCGCGCGTTCCCGCGTGAACCGTTTCCGCCGTGCCGATAGCGGCAAGGTCGCCGTCGCCCTGATA
>DKXD01000112.1:0-12874 GCA_002492075.1 Ruminococcaceae bacterium UBA7135 | reverse complement strand
CCGATAGCGGCAAGGTCGCCGTCGCCCTGATATGTGAACACCGTTCTGTCGGGATTCGCGCGCTTTACTCCCGTCGCAACGGCGGGCGCTCTGCCGTGCGGCGCTTCAATAACGTCCGTTCCGAAGTAATCATACGACATTACCGAACATCCGACCGGAACGATCCCAATAGTATTCCCCTCAAGCTCCATTTCGTCCAGAACCTCGCAGACCAGACGGTGCACTATCCCGTGACCGCAGCCCGGGCAAAAGTGCATAGGCACGTCCAGAAGCGACTTGGGACGTTCAAATTTGACCGACATTATTCAACACCTCCCGACAGCTTTTCGATAACTCCCAGAACCTCCGCGGGCGTTGGGATAACTCCGCCCGTTCTCCCGAAGAACTCCACGGGCAGGCGGCATTCCGTTGCCAGCCGAACGTCGTCTATCATCTGACCCATGGACATTTCCACGTCGAGGATTTTTGAAGTCTTAGCGACCGCCTTGCACAGTTCCTTTTTCGGGAACGGCCAAAGCGTTTTTGGGCGGAACAGCCCGACCCTTATCCCCTTTTTCCGCGCTTCGGTAACGGCAGACTTCGCAACTCTCGCTGACGCTCCGTAAGCGGTAACGACCAGCTCCGCGTCCTCGCAGAGGTACAGCTCCGCTTCCGTTTCCGTTTCCTCAATGACCGCATACCGCTCAAAGCGCTCGCGGACTATACCCTCCAGAGTGGGCGCGTCCAGATAGAGCGAATTTATAATGTGATGTCCGCGCTTGTTGTCGTGACCGCACGCCGCCCAAGCGGATTTGTCGGGGAGCGTGTCAAGCGGCTCGGGGAGCGTTACAGGCTCCATCATCTGACCGAGCAGACCGTCCGCGAGTATCATCGCGGGGATACGGTACTTGTCCGCCTTGTCGAACGCCAGCATAACGGTGTCCGCCATTTCCTGAACGGAATAGGGCGCGTAAACCAGAATATGGAAATCTCCGTGACCCATAGCGTGTGTTGCCTGAAAGTAATCCGACTGCGCGGGCTGGATTGAGCCAAGCCCAGGTCCTCCGCGCTGTACGTTGACGATAACTCCGGGCAGATCGGAAGCTGCCATATACGATATTCCCTCCGACTTCAGCGAAATTCCCGGCGACGAGGACGAGGTCATAGCGCGCACTCCCGTCGAAGCTGCGCCCAGCACCATATTTATTGCGGCGATCTCCGATTCCGCCTGCAAGAACACGCCGCCCGATTTCTCCATATACTTTGCCATGTACGCCGAAAGCTCGGTCTGCGGAGTTATCGGATAGCCGAAAAAACACTTGCAGCCCGCTCGTATAGCCGCCTCCGCCAATGCCTCATTGCCTTTCATAAGACTTCTTTCCATGCTCAATCCTCCTTACTTATGATGATAGCGCAATCGGGACATATCATCGCGCACATCGCGCAGCTTACGCACGCGTCCTGATCGGTGCAGACGGCGGTAAAATACCCCTTTTCGCTGCGCTTCTCCTTTTGAATGACCACCAGCTTTTTCGGACACACCGACACGCAAAGACCGCAGCCCTTGCAGCGCTCAGACCGAACCAGCATTTTCTCCATTTTACTTACCCCTTTCCCAGATCGGTTTTACATATATTTCGGCAGAAAGCCTGTTTTTAACGTCAGTTGAAATATCCGAACAGCATACGTTAAATACGACGGGCAGCCCCGTAAGCTCCGAAACGCGTTCGACATACGGCAGCGAACTTTCGATAAGCTCCGCCGTGGTTTCCGCGCCGAGATTGGAATTGTTGACGATTCCCGTGCAGCGCATACGCGACGCGGCTTCTATATCACGCAACAAAGCCGCTTCCTTGTCGGCGTTGTCGACTGCATAGCGGTAACGGTTGATAACATAAAGCATATCGAGCTTGTTGGGAGCGTATTCGTTCAGCGCGGCGGAGTAACGTCCGAGTGCCGCCGCGCCCGCGTCGTCGCCGCCGACGTCGACTATCAGATACCCCGGCTCATATGCCATTCGCTCAAGATCAAACGTGACCGCAGGAATATCAAGGCTCGTGTTTGCGTAGGCTGTCGCGGCAAGCGTTATCCCGTGCGCTTCAAACAGCTCCGCGAAGTCGGCGGTACGGAAGTACGGATTTACAATGTCGAGGTCGACTACCGTTACCTGTTCGCCGGTTCTTGCGCGGTTAAGCGCCAGATTTACCGCAAGGTTGGTTTTCCCCGAGCCGTAGTGACCCGTTATTACAGCAATTTTCTTCATAGGCAGCTCCCCGAAAGAAATATTGTTGCACTTTTGGCAACGTATTCAGTATAGCTCACAATGACGGAATAATCAACCTATTCCGCCAAAAATTTTTTCCACAAATATAAAAAATAGAGTAGAGAGGGATATGATCCTTCTCTACTCTCAATGGAATGGCATATTAAAGCCTTTCGCGGGCTATTTTCTTGGGAGAAGGCGGGGCTTAAGTATCTTCCGCTCGGCAACGCATTTCCAAACGTAACACACCGTAACCATAATCTGCATAACTCCCGCCACCGCGAACACCGCCCATGATCCTGCAGTCGGGAATGTGACATAAATCGACAGCGCCGCCGTCCAGACGATACCCGTAATGCAGATAAACCTCCACACAAACGGCCACCACATAACCGCCAGTACAAGCCACACAATAAACCCCGCCGCCCCTGCGTAGCTCAGAATACGCCCGTTCCATACCTCGGCAATGTCGGGTGCCAGAAAATCTAATAAGCATATCGTCAGGAAAGCGCTCAACCAAGCTATTCCTACCGACAGTAGAGTGATAAAGAAACGTTTCCAAGTAAATCTATCCGCGGTAGAATTTTCTTTAACGGGCATTATTGGCACATTCTCCACCGAATACACCAATTCGTTCACGGTGATCCCGAATATCTCCGAAAGCCGTATCAATGTCGGCACGTCGGGAACGCCCTCGCCGCGCTCCCATTTTGAAACGCTCTTATCGGAGTAGTTTATCTTTTCCGAAAGCTCGGATTGCGTCAGTCCTATGATTTTCCGATACTTTGAGATGTTGCCGGAGATCGTTTGCTTGATCATTTCTTCAGTCATTGCATTACCTCATTATCGTATTTATATTTTTTCGATTTATTGTATCAAAGCACAGTTGGCACATAAAATCGAATTTCACATAATTTTTCAAGAAGTTACCTCATACTGCGTTTTTACCATTATATCACAAAAAACGTTAAAAGTCAAGCAAAGCCTTGCTGTAGAGCGATATAATCGTTTCCGGACCCTTAGAGGCGTTTGTTTCGAGCAACAAAATGGAGGCGGTAAGGGATATCTTTCGGGCAGAGATTTTCGGCGAAGGGTATGGTAATTCTGCACAGCCGCGAGGTTATTTCTTGTGCAATCTGCCGAAAAAATTCAGATAGGTTTTACAGAACCCCTAGATTTTGTAGGCACTTATGGGAGATAATTTTAAAAGCGACCCTTAACCTATACGCCAACTATCGGACTTGTGTAAATCAACAAAGCAAGGTTTGCAATAAAAAATTTATTGTGCAGATTTCACAAACTTGTAGGACAAGAGTTTTAAAACGCGCTCGGTTTTGAACGGAATATATAGAGGGCTGGATAACTTCGTGGTTCTGTTGTGAAATTGTACAAGTCACGTCCTCAACTTATATGCGAGCTGCCGATTTTTAAATTTTTTTGCTCTAACCCATTGAAAAATGGCTAGAAAATTTCCTATAAGTAGAGGGCATTGAGTTGGGCGGATTATTTGAACTATGCGAAAAAAAACAGTAGGCAAAAGCACTTAATATCCTATAATTTTAATAGACTGCGCATTCCCGACGAAAAATTGAAAATTTCGGAATACATATTCTGAGGTTTGCGGTCGTCGTAGCAAGCCATAGAAAATCCCGTATACTTTGGGATCTTCTTCCATTTAGAGCGTAGCCCCCTCAAAATGTTTCTTAGGGACCTCAGCCCTAAGAGTAATACCTCCAAATAACTAGGCATTGCCTTGAACGAGCAAAATTTTACGATCCGAGAGATTTTGCCGGTGACTTCATAGAGAGGTTCGTCTCGGGTCTTTAGATTTTGCCCGACTTTTTCAAAGGAAGGCAAACAGGGGCTTTATGATTTATCCCCTGACTCAATGCCATTTTGTTAGCATAGCGAAACAAAATAGCTATTGAGTATAGCGATTATTAACGACAAGGGGAGGCAAAGCCAAGCTACCTTAACAGGCGAACGCAACCTCAAGGCAAAATCTCAAAGCCCCCGAAATCAGAACCCCGCTCTCGCACCGGCAAATTTTTTTGCCCGAGAGAATTTGCCGGTGACTTCGCAGAGAGGTACGTTTCGGAACTTCGGATTTTGCCCGACTTTTTTAAAGACGGGCAAACAGGGCTTGGGGCTTTTGCTCCAACGAAATGTGACATTGACGACCACCGGTTGCCGATGTCACTATTGAGTATAGTGAGATTGACCGACGCCCCCGGTACTCGTACCTTAAATATGCTCGACTTATCGACAATAGCCCGGCAAAACTTGAAGGTGACAAATCAAGTTGCCGGTCGGAGGGCGAGCAAAATCCCAAACTGCCTCTGCCGCCTTGAACGCAAAAAGGTGCAAGCCGTTGTTCAGCTTACACCTTAGTTAATTCAAATCATTTGAGCTGCATAGACGAGCATTGCAGCTCGATCTCTATTTTCTCAATGGTTTCATGCAACTCATCAAGTGCCGCGATCTCTGCCCTGTTGTCAGACCTCGAATACTTCTTGAACATTTTCTCATAATTATGGAACTGCTTCTCCCATTTTAGGAAGTCCAAGAGCAGCGGATCGTCGGGTTCAAATGAAAAATTCCTTTCAGCTTTGCCCGCGAACCTCTTTGAGATGACCGGAGCAAACTCAAACGTTACTGTACTCGGGATAAGCGACGAGTTTCTGTCGCGTTTGCCCTTAAACATAAGAACACCGCTCTTGCACAAGTTGATGAGTAACCCCATTAAGTCGCCGCGTGTTTCAAGTCTGAAACGCTCACTCCCGAAGAAGATCATTGGACTAACGCCAAGAGCCTCGACGATCTTTTGAAGCTGATCGGGCTGTGGTATCATCTTCCCCTTCTCGTACTTGGTAATGGAAACCTGATGTATTCCCGTTAGTTCTGAAAGCTCCGTCTGCGTTAATCCCTTTTGCTTTCTGAGATACTTGATTTTTTCACCTATTGTCATAGCTGTTCCTCCTTATAGCGTATTTGCTAATATTATAACACACTTGTCGAAAAAAGTCAAGAAAAATTTTCTCAAAACCCTTGACAAATGTATAGCGTATGTGATATAATTTTATTATAGCCACTCGGCTATATTATAATGAAAGGCAGACCAACAGCATTTAAAATCCCTTTACAAACCGGAAATAAAGGTGTATAATATAAAGTATGAAGATAGAACAATTAAAGGGGCGTTTAAAAAGCTTGGACGACCCGAGAAGAACGAACCGCGGAAATTACCGCCACAAGCTTGAAGACATAATCATAATAGGATTATGCAGTACAATTTGCGGAGGAGAGGACTTTGTCGATATGGAGGATCTTGGCAAAGAGCGTGAGGATTTTATACGCAAATTTCTTGAACGCCCAAATGGAATTCCTGACAGCGATACATTTAGAAGAGTGTATGAAAGATTAGACCCGGAAGGTTTATCGGAATGTCTCGTAAATTGGCTTGAGGCTGAGCTGCCGGAACGTTGTGTTATCGCTGTTGACGGAAAAACGATCAAGGGCAGCAAAAGCAAGGCACACAAGGCATATCATGTTGTCAGTGCATTTGTCGCAGATAATCAAATCACTCTTGGTGAGGTTATGGTCGATGAAAAATCGAACGAAATTACTGCAGTTCCCGAGTTGTTGGATATGTTGTATTTGGATAATGCGATCATTACAGCGGACGCGATGAGTTGTCAAAAAACAATAGTTGAGAAAATCATTTCCGAGAGCGCTGATTACGTTATTGGGCTGAAAAACAATCAGCGTTCTTTGTATGAATTTGCCGAGAAATGTTTTGAAAATCTCCCTCCCGATTATCCGATGATCGAATTCAATGAGCGGTATCACTGCTTTGAAACGACACGAAGATATTACCTTTCGGATGAGATCATAAACACTCCAAAACGTAAGATGTGGTGTGGTTTGAGAAGAATTGGATCAGTCGTTTCCGAGTATTCCGTAAATGGGCAAATCGAACATGAAACGCGGTATTTTATAACATCATTAACCGATTTAAGAGAGTTTGCAAATGCGGTCAGAAAACATTGGGCAGTCGAAAACAATCTTCATTGGAGCTTGGATGTTGTTTTCCGCGAGGACGCTTCTCGTGCTAAAAAAGATAATTCGTCATTAAATTTAAATGTGCTTCGTAAAATGGCGATCACATTGCTTAGCAAAGCCAAAACCGGCAGACTTGGAAAGCGGAAAATGATGTTTAAGGCTGCGCTAAATCCCGACGTACTTTTGAGCATTCTGCTTGCTTACTCTTAGTTTTAAATGCTGTTGGTCTGAATGAAAGGAGGTTTAGGATTGATGAACGAAGAACTTCTACAAAAGGTTCTTGCTCTGCTTGACGGTTCAGAGCCAAAGGAGAACGGCAATTTTAAGGCAAACAATGATACTATCGAAATGTTGACTATAAAGGAATGTGCGCAGACGGTACACGGCTTATCCGAACACACGATCAGACAACTCATCGCGCAAAACAAAATCCCGTACATACGCACTGGACAAGGCAAAAGAGGAAAGATACTTATAAATAAAAAGGTGCTGTTGGATTACTTGACTTGATTTTCGGGGCACTCCCCAAGTGCTGACGGTTCAGCACCAAGGAAGAACGGCAATTACGATGATGATAATGATAATAAAGGGATATACACAAATGTTACACGGCTATCTGAATAATAAGGCTACATTGGATAATCTCACTCAAAAAATTTGTGGCATATTCTCGAAAAGACTTGACTTTAAAGCATAAAAGGAGTATAATAAAATAGCAGAGATACGCCACGTTGTAAATTAGGAGGGTTTACAATGGCAACAATTCAGAAAAGAGGTAACAGTTATTCGATCCGCGTTTCGTGCGGATACGACACACAGGGCAAACAGGTCATACAGTCCAAGACGTGGACTCCCGAGGCGGGAATGACCGAACGCCAGATACAAAAGGAACTTGAACGGCAAAAAGTCCTGTTCGAGGAAGAGTGCAAGAAAGGCTTTCAGTCCAAAGCGGTAAAGTTTGAAACGCTCGGCGAGGAATGGTTCTCCGAATATGCGAAAACGAACCTGCGGCATACGACCTATACATATTTATATCATCAGCGGCTAAGGATTTACAAGGCGCTCGGTCACTTGCGAATGGACAAGATCACCACGCGGCAGATACAGGCTTTCATCAACTCGCTCTCCAAAGAGGGCGCGAACGAGGTCAACGGCAAGCCACTTTCCCCGAAGTCCGTGCGTCACAATCTCAATTTAATATCGGACATATTCGGCTATGCCGCGAAGATGGGGATAGTATCGGATAATCCTTGCAAAAACGTTACCGTTCCAAAGAATCAGCCGAAAGAAAAAGAAATCTACACGCCCGAAGAAGCAAACCGTATTTTGATACTGCTGAACGACGAACCGCTGAAATACCGCGCGTTCTTTAACCTTGCGATTTACAGTGGGTTTCGGCGCGGTGAGCTTCTCGGGTTAGAATGTAAAGACATTGACTTTGAGAATAACATCATCAGCGTCCGCCGCACATCGTGCTATACGTCCGACCGTGGAGTTTATACTGATACAACTAAAACAAGGCTGTCGCAGAGGACGTTAAAATTTCCCCAAGAGGTTATGGACTTGCTGAAACAGCTCCGCGAGGAACAGAACGCGGAATCCTTGAAATGGGGCGACAAGTGGATTGAGAACGACCGCTTATTCATCAAGGAAAACGGTGAGCCGCAACACCCCAACACTACATATCATTGGCTTGAAAAGTTCTGCAAGCGAAACGAACTCCCGTTCTATGGTCTGCATAGTTTTCGTCACCTGTTCGCCAGCTTGCTAGTCAACGGCGGAGTTGACATTGTGACGGTATCCGGCGCGTTAGGTCACTCGACCGTCACGACAACGAGCAACATCTACTGCCATATTCTGGAAAGCTCTAGAGCAAAGGTTTCGGACGTAATCACGGACGCTTTGAACCTTTCGGAAAGGCGCGGCGCGTAGTTTTTTCAAAACAATGTACAAACAATGTACAAGTCCTGTTTTCCGAGAAAAATAAAAGCCCGCAAACGGCTCTGTTAAGCCATTCGCGGACACACCTATTGACCTGAGCGACAGGATTTGAACAACAACCATGTTGCCGTTTGTCCCATTACAAAGCCATTTAACCGCTTTCGTGTGACTGTGCGTGTGATTTTGTCTCGCCGCTTGTTTTATCCTCTGTCAACTGTTCCACTATGCCTCCAAAGTAGTCGTCGATAAGGCAGTCAACCTTTTTGCGCTCCGCGGAAAATGTCTGCTGATAAACGGATTTTAAAATGCTGTCGGTAGACCAACCGCCGCGCTCACAGGCGTATTTGTTGGGGATTCCGAGCATTAGCATTACGCTTGCGTTAAGGTGGCGCAGATTATGGAAGGTCATTTGGATACCGTTTTTCTTCATCAGCTTTGTGAAATGCCCGTAGACCGCGCGGCGAGTTTTCGGAATGATGAAATCGGTCTCGTTTTCGTGCGGAATCGCGGAAATGAGGCTCATTATGTACGGCGGAAGTTGGAGCGTTCTGGTGCTTTTCTCGGTCTTGCATCCCTCGCGGACTTTTTCGCCGTCGTCAGTCATTATTTTCGTGCGGCGGATTTTAATTATGCCCTTTTCCTTGTTCACGTCCTGAAATTGCAGACCTATGATCTCTCCGATACGCAAACTCAGCCACGCGGCAAGCAATGCGGGAAGCTCGGATTCAGTGCCTTTTACGATATTAAATACCCTTTCAAAAGTCGGCAGCTCTTTTTCTTTTCTGACGAGCTTTGGCAGCTTGATGTTATCGAGGTGAATGTCGCACTCGTGGAATTTCAGCACCGACTTTATAAGCCCGAACGCGTTTCTGACGGATTTTGCGCTGAGTTTCTGCGCGTCGTGGTTTACCGCCTGCTGAACTTGAATTACCCTCAAGTCCTTGATCTTAACGTCCATAATGAGTTGGAACTTGTTGCGAAGTATCTCCTCGTAATTGGAGATCGTGGTTTCCTCAATGAGGTTTCTGCGGCTGTCGATATAGACCTCGATCGCGCGGCGCAAGGTCATGTTGCTGTCCTTACCGGAATCAACTCCGTCCTTGAAGTCCTGTGCCATTTTCAGAGCTTTCCATTCCATGTCGGACGTAAAGGATCTCACAACGCGTTTTCCCTTAACATCGTAGCCCGCGACGACCTGTACTCTATAGTTTCCCGAAGGAAGTTTTTTAGCCTTCATAGCATATCCTTTCCGAGTGTGGAAAGTGATACCAACCTACATTTGTATTGTACCACATTTCGACAAAAAAGTAAAGAGGTTTTTGAAATTTTTACAATGTCAGAAGATCGGCAAGCTCCATGTCATTGATGTAAAGAAAATTGTCGATCTTCTCCAGAGTGATATTCTTCGCGCTCTTGTCATATTCGTGGAGCGTCCGCTCGCCGACATTCAGATATGACGCAAGATCGCTGTCGGAAACATCTTTGAGATTCTGCCAGTAGCGTATCTTGCACCAGATCTTCTTGTAAAGAGAAATTCGTTTTTCTTTTCGCATAGTGCCTCCTTTCGACAATTTACTATCTTGAATTTCCCGCCATTCTGTGATATAATCATATAAAACGACAAGGTGGTGATCTATATGGAACGCTGCGATTTTTGCGCGGTTATGCGAATTATCTCGCAATACGTAAGCTCCGCATATCAGCTCAATCAAGTTGAACTGCTTAACCAATTGTTTGACCTCTTCGCTGACGATAATCAGGACTTCACATTCGATAACGGACAAGTCTGCCGTTGGTTCAAAGGAATTAAACTGATAGGTCCAAAGATCGCGAGGTTTTACGAAGACCCCGAAAACTCCGAACAGCTTTCTTCCAGTATTGAATTTAAGATTCTGCCGCTGATGTATGACGCGCCAAAGGCAGTGCGGGAACTTAGCGACTTAGTTATAAATGACGTTAGCATTTCGGAACAGAGGCGCTCCGAACTTGATGCTAAATTCAACTGCGAGAGCAACACCGCTATCGCCGATTTTATTTCTGCCGTGCTCCGTTTTTCAATGACACGGGATTTTATTAAACGCGAACAAAATCAGTTGACCGTATCGGGAACATTATCCCCCATTGCAAGCGAACGCATATTTGACGGTACCGTTCCCAAACCGTGCAAGCATTTCTGCGGTCGCGAGAACGAATTGAATGAGCTGCATGAACTGCTTTCCAAGCATAACAAGATATTTGTAAGCGGGATCGCGGGAATCGGCAAGAGCGAATTTGTAAAAGCCTATGCCGCCGCACACCACAAAGACTACACCAACATTTTGTATTTTACATATCCCGGCAGCTTACAAAGGCTGATCGCAGATATAGATTTTTCCGACGATCTCACAGGCGAAAGTGAGGAAACGCGTTTCAAAAGGCACAACCGTTTTCTCCGAAGTCTAAGAGAAGATACTCTTCTCATTATCGACAACTTCAACACGACCACATTGGACGAGCTTATCTTGGACGTGTTGATGAAGTATAATTGCAAGATCATATTCACCACGCGCTGCCGTTTTGATATAGGACAAACCTACGAGCTGCACGAGATCTCCGACATTGAAACGCTCCTTGATTTATCTGCGAAATTGTACAGCAAAACAGAAGCCAACCGCGAGATCGTCACTCAGATCATCGAGACCGTTCACCGCCACACCTTCGTGGTAGAGCTTGCAGCACGACTTTTGCAAAGTGGAATTTCCGAGCCGAGCGAGGTATTGAAAAAACTCTCGGAATGTAACGTCGCGCCCGATTCCGATGATAACATCAAAATCACCAAAGACGGCAAGAGTGCGAAGGGCACATTTTATTTCCATATCCGCACCCTGTTTTCGCTGTACCTCTTGAATGCGGAAATGCGAACCGTTATGCGCTGTATGACATTTGCGCCAACGCATGGAATTCGCGGACGCTTGCTTGCAAAATGGGCGAACCTGCCGAGCATGAATTCCATTAACGACCTTGTGGAACTTGGATTTATTCAAGAGCTGGAACTTGAGAGCATCTCACTTCACCCTATCGTGCAGGAGATAACCCTCGCCGACCTCAAGCCGTCTATCTTAAATTGCCATGATTTAATTGCTTCTATATGCTCCCTTTGTACACTTCACGGAGCAGATCTTCCTTTCAGCAAGACCATGTTTACCGTTGTCGAGAACGTCATGACCCGCGCCATAAAGGACAATACAGCTCTATATGTTTTATTGCTCAAAAATACCTTTGAGGCAATGGAAAAAGAGCGTTACCTCTCCGGTATGCAGAATATTATCCGAGAATTGGAGTCGCTTCAAAGTGAACTCAATCCTAATGATGCGGCGCTGCTATGGGATCAAAAAGCCGCCATTGAAGCGATTAACTCGAATTACAATGCTGCCGTAAAATATTCGCGGAAAGCCGCCGAGCTCTGCGTTCCCGAAGAGAATTATCTGCTTGCTGCAAACGTTTTTCAGAACCTCGGATATTATTTTCATCTGCTCGGCGACCTTAACTCCGCAAAAACTAATCTCGAACAAGGATTTATATTCTTTGAAAAGTACGGTCAGCTTAACCATGACTTTATAACCTTTGCACATAATTACGCCAACCTTATAAGCGACTGCGGCGAACCCTTGAAAGCTATTCGCGCCTTAAAGAAGTGTGCCGAAATAGTGAAGTCGGGTATAGGCGATATGTGCGTTGAGTACGCCGATATACTTTTCAGCATCGGCATTACCTATCTTCGGATCGGCGAAAACTCCAAAGCGGAGCAGAACCTTACCGAAGCGTTCCGCGTGTACCGCGCCATTCTTCCCGAAGACGCTTTACACGAAAAGTGCGAAAATGCGCTCGGTTTCTTTAATTGCGTCAACGCTAAAATCCCCGACTGCCTTATGCTCCACAATTAAAGAAAATGCTCTATCACGCAAAGTACCGCATCAACTATGACCGCAATGGGAGCGATGTAATATATGAGGTCGCCTATACTTACTAAACGGAACATACTCTTTGAGGTAGCCAAGATATGGCTGACTGCTTTGTCTGTTTCCTCTTTACAAATCTTTGCACTTGCGATCATCTGCTCATACGCCTCGGTATTCTTTTGCAGATTCTCGTTAAGTATTTTGTCCTGCTCCTCGCGGATATTGTGGTAAAGAGTGTTGAGAAGTTTCCTTGCATCATCTCTTATGCCGTTTTGGTACTCTTCTTGCAGGCTGATCGTCCGAGCTGGTTGCTGTCGATCAGATTCAGCCTGCTTTCCACCTTGCTCATAAAAGTTTCCTGCTCCGTGCGAAGTTTGTTTACCGTTGCGAGTAGTAGCGACACTTGAAATTTGTCCTCTGCCGCCTGTGCGCTGTTCTGCCGCATTATCAGCATCTGCTCCCACAAATCTTGTAAGGTCATCAACGGCGGCTGCGAGATCTGCTGTTCTTGAATCGGCTCGCTTTCCTCGTTTCTTGGTAAGCTCGTTTTCTATCCCCTTTCTGGTGTACATTTCTCCAAGCCTGCTTCCGCGAACGGAAACGGGCTTTCCGTTTTTGTCGAGATACTTTGGGTGGCGGTAAGAGACCGTGTTCCCCGCCACTCGGCACTCGACATTATAATGATTTTTTA
>DKXD01000055.1:477-4897 GCA_002492075.1 Ruminococcaceae bacterium UBA7135 | reverse complement strand
TATTATAACACATCTTTGAAAAAATTGCTAGTATTTTTAGAAATTTTTTTCAAAAATTTTGCAAAATATACAAAAAGGCGCGATATGGCAAAAAAGTTCGTTTTTCATTACACTATATTTTTCAGAAGATGACAAACAGTGTGACCGCCTTATTGCCATATTATACAATTCAATCGGACACACCTCATATCTTTGCTTATGCCAAAGGCACTTGATTCCTCAAGTGCCCTCAACTGTTAAATTTAATACCATTTGTATATTAGTAGTACGCTATACCTATCTTATGGGACTTCTCACCCTCATCAACTACAAAGTTTCCAAATAGGGCTATGGCAAGATCTCTTGCATTGTCCGTCTTTATCTCATCATCGGAGAACATTAGACACAACGACATAGCGTCCGATACGCCGTATGTGTACATACTTGACACAGAAGATTCGGGTCGGCAGAAAAAGGTATGTGCTATCTGCCCGTTAACGGTATTGCTCTGTTCAATCTGCGGATCAAACACATAATACTCGCCGTTTATCTTTACAATAGTCCAAACGTGCCCCGTAGTTCCGCCCGATTTTGAACCTACTTGACCTGACACCACATAACTTTCTAAGCCAATGGCTCTTGTCAATACAACAAACAGCGAGGAATAATCATCACATACACCCCTCTTATTTGCAAGTAGTGTATATGCGTGTGAAACTGTTAAACCATCAAAATCTGAATGATAATTCAAATCAGTACCATAAGCCTTTGCGGGTCTACCGTAGGAACAGGTTTTAACAATATAATCATATACAGCGGTTACCTTTTGACTTGTAGACATACCACTGTTTGTAACTTGACCGAGTACTTCTTCCACCAACACATCCAAATCGCTCTCATTGGTCTTCATCGGATTAAGATTTACGCTGTTTAACAATCTCTCCGCATCAGCAGATATAGCACCCGAAACACTCGGCTTAGAGGGGGTGACGGGTTTTTCGGTCTCGGAGGGTTTGGGGGGAACTGTTTCTTTATCGCTAAGGTAGTCCTTGTGAATGAAAGAGCCGTCCTCCAGCTTATAATAATCTGTATCGGTCACAGCCACTATCGTCACCTTGTCATTCAGACCGTACAGCTTGACCGCCTCGCTGCCGATAACGGCGTTTTTTCTGCTGTAGATACCCTTTGTGTTCACATACAATGTTGTTGCGTCTACTTTTTCTTCATTCCAGGAGGGCTTAGTCTCAACGGGAACAGACGGTGCGGAAGTCGTTGAAGTAACCGTTGATTGGGCGGGGGCGCTCTCCTCGGGAGCGGTCAACGTTTCTTTCTCGCTTGTTGTACCGTTAGAGGAAACCGCCGTTGAAGATACGGGAGTTTTCTTTTCAGCCGAGCTTGATGTGCTTGCTGTGCTCGGCGTTTTGCTTTCCGCGGAGCTTTCACTCGCCGTACTTGTTGTGCTTGTCGTGCTCGTTACCGAGTTCTTAACGGCAGAGACCTCTTCCGAGTACTCACTTTTTGCAGAACAGCCCGTAAGCATTGCGCAAACGGCTATAACGGAAATTATCTTTTTCATAATATTACTCCTCCATTACGAAACTCAGCTGCCGTTGACGGCGGCGTACAGCTCATCTGTATTGGTATAAGTCTTTCCCTTGTATGTAATTTTAAGGTCGGAGCAATTATAAAACGGGTGCGGTTCTCTTGCGCCGCCTTTAACGATCTGACATTCGGTCACACTGTCAGGAAGAGTTATTTCTCTAAGGCTCGTGCAATTGTTAAAGGCGTATACACCGATAAATGTTACCGTGTCGGGAATGAGCACTTCGGTAAGCTGTGTGCAGTCGCTAAAAGCTTCCGCGCCGATTTGTTTCACGCCCTGTGGTATTACCGCTCTTGATATTCCTTCGTCGGCGTCTACCACAACGCCGTTTTCGATCGTTAAGCCCTCACCGCCTGTAACCGCCGAACTGTTTTCATTGCCGTTTATGGCTTTGTACAAATCGTCTATGTGGGCGTAGTCGTAGGTTTTGCCTTTGTAGGTTGCTTTTATGTTTGTGCAGCTGTCGAAAGCGCCGGGGAATGTATACCTTCCATACGTCGGAGCAGCGATCGACGTCACGCTGTCGGGGATTGCTATCTCTTTAAGGCTTGTACAATTCAAAAAAGCCCCGACGCCGATATACTTCAAACTGTTTGGAAACACGACAGTTTTCAATTTCGTCAGTTCGGCAAACGCACTGTCTCCCACCTCGGTCACGCCTTCTGAGATAATCACCTCTTCAACGCTGTTACAGTCACTGTTATAAGAACCCCCAAATATGTTTATAAATATATACGGACTTATCGTATAGTCGCCGCTGATACATGTTACGCCTTTGCCAAATGTAACTTTTTTCAGCTTGTCACATTCTTTGAACGCAATCGGTGCGTTATACTTGTCTCGTGCGATCTCCGTAACTCGGTCGGGTATCTTCAACTCAGTCAAATCGGGTGATACTTTAGTTAGAATGCCGCTGTTTGAGATAGTCAAGCCCTCCTCGCCGCGCACGGCGGCGTACAGATCGTTAAGGTTATCACGGGTGTATGTTTTGTTCTTGTATTTTATGCTCTTCAGTTTTTCGCGGTTGCTGAAAACATCGTCGTCAATACCCGTCACATTGTCCGGGATAACTATTTCCTCGGCATAATCGGATATGCCCGTTACTGTGCCGTCCGAATTGATTTGCACGCCGCTTTCGCCGTATTTTATATCGTCGATCAGTTTACCGCTCTCTCCAGGCGCGTAGGATTTACCCTTGTAAATTATTGCTTTTAAATACGGATTGACGAATATCCCCGATTCTAATAGATTTACGTAGTTTGAATCATCCGGCAAAGTAAACTCGGCATCGGTCTTTCCGCGCGGATATACGATAATTGATGTTTTTATGTACAAGACCCCGTCCTTTGAGGAAAGAAGCTTGTTAGCCTCGGAAACGATAATATTTTTCAGACCGCGGGCGCCTGCAAGTATATCGTATCCCAAAACGTTATCCGGAAGTTCATACTCTGTCCTGCCGCCGGGAAATGCCTGCAAGTATCTTTTTCCGTCACTTGTTTCGTTTTTATTGTACAAAACGCCGTCCTCGGAGCAGTAAATTTCATTTCCCGATGAGACCTCCAGATTTTGCAGATAAAGACAGTTTGAGAATGGCGTAATGCCACCGGAGAAATGCCTGATGTCCACATTGTCGGGAACGGTATAGCTTTTATCCGGCTTCGCGTTCGGGTAAGCCAGCAGAGTATCATACTTATCGCCCTTTTGGAATAGCACTCCGTTCTTTGCGTAAAATTTCGTATTTGCGGGGTCGACTTCTATGCTTTGCAGCTTATCGCAACAGTAAAACACGTTTTCAGGGCTGGACACGGTGCGGACGATTTCCGATATGTTTGCGGGTATCGTTATTTTTTCCGCTTTTCGCGAGCAGTATGTGATACTGTCGTTATACGTTTTCTCCTCATAAGTTCCAAACCGCGAATCTTGAGAGAAGACGGTGTGTGAGATACCGTTTTCATCGCAGGTACACTCCAACGATAGGTTCAGCCTGTCATCGTATGTATAAATATCATCGCAGTATTTTATGCGGATATTCTTGCAGTCCTCAAACGCGGTAGGGTCTATCTTCTTTACGCCGTCGGGTATTACAAGTCCCGTAAGCCCCGAACAGGTCGCGAAAGCGCTCGCGCCCAGCGTTGTAAGGCTGTTGGGCAGCGAAACTCTTTTCAGCGACTCGCCTACCGTCATAGCCATTATCTCGGAGATGCCGTCGTCGAAATAAACCGCTTCAAGCACCATCTCGCTGAACGCGGGCATATCATACCCATCCGTCGAATGGTCGTATTGGATATTCCGCGGAATATTCATATACTTCAGCTTGGCGAAGTTTAACGAGAATATCTGCACGGTATCGGGCATTATTACTTCCTCAAACTCCGCTTTCGGCAGATTTACTCCCAAAACAGGCTTGCCGTACAGCTTGTCGGGTATCCAGAGCGCTTTGCCCTGAGCTGTCGTGCCGGTTATTTTAACTCCTACGCCCTCCTCCTCGCAAATGAACTCGTCCTCGGAGTTGGGCTTTAGTATGGGCGGCAGGAACTCGAACATACTTGTTCTTTCCGCAAATTCGACGTCGCCCTCGCCGCTTTCGCCTGAACCGCTTGCCGTGAGGGACGAGCCGTTTGAATTGACGTTTATCGATCCGCTTTCGGTTTTGGCTTTGCTGCAAGCGGTCAGCGAAAGTATGCTCGCCGCGCACAACAGCGTTAAAGCCGCCGTCATTCTTTTGAATTTCATAGCTTTTCTCTGCCTTTCGTGTGTCGGGGAAATATCCCGTAAAATAAAAGTGCGCAGCCGAAGCTGCGCACCGAAAAATGCAAAGCTCCGATTGCTGCGACACAA
>DKXD01000055.1:0-208 GCA_002492075.1 Ruminococcaceae bacterium UBA7135 | reverse complement strand
AGCTCCGATTGCTGCGACACAATTTCGCTACTTCACTTAACGTACACGAAAATAGAGCATGCACTTTTACCAAAAGGCAAAGCGTACGCATCGTGAAGTATATTAAATTGTGTCGCACTTGTATTATAGCACATTTTTCCTCGATTTGTCAACATATTCCCGCAAAAAAACTCAGCTGGCGGCGCAAAACGGCTGTACAAGCCGTTTT
>DKXD01000058.1:2843-3075 GCA_002492075.1 Ruminococcaceae bacterium UBA7135 | reverse complement strand
TTATTTTCTGGACGACGAAAGTATTCTGAAAAGCGTACCGAAAGGAGAAATTTACGCTACCCGTTACATAGAGAAAAACATGGGACTTAAGGCAGGCGACAAAATGACTGTGGAAATAGAGGGTGTAAGCCGCGAATTTACCTTTGCGGGCAGTTTCAGGGACGCTGTCTGCGGCACGGAATTGATAGGCATTAAAAAGTTTATCATGAACGGCGAGGACTTTGACGAATAT
>DKXD01000058.1:577-2465 GCA_002492075.1 Ruminococcaceae bacterium UBA7135 | reverse complement strand
AAATTCTTATACATACACACCGCCGACCTTGACAAGACCCTGTCCCAGACAGCGGATATATCCGACAGTTTTACCTTTGCGAGTGACACGGATATGCTGGGGCAAGCCTATATTTTTGATATGATAATCACGGGTCTTATCCTCGTGGTGAGCATTATTCTTATAATCGTATCCTTTGCGGTGCTGCGGTTCACCATAACCTTTACCCTCTCCGAGGAGTTCCGCGAGATAGGCGTTATGAAAGCAATAGGCATACGGAACATAAAAATTCGGGGATTGTACCTTACAAAATACTTGGCTGTTTCCGTTGTCGGAGCGGCGATCGGTCTGGTGTTCAGCTATCCGTTCGGCAAAATGCTTATGAGCCTGTCAACCAATTCGATAATTATAAGCGTCCGAAATACCGTTTTTGTCAACATTATCTGCGCGGTCCTGACAGCGGCTGTGATCCTCCTGTTCTGTCTGGGCTGCACGGGCAGGGTGAGCAAAATGTCCCCTATCGACGCCGTAAGAAACGGGCAGACGGGGGAGCGCTTCCGCAAAAAGAGCGTTATGCGCCTTGGAAGATCGCGGCTCGGTACGACGGCGTTTATTGCCGCGAACGATATTGTAAGCAGCCCCAAACGCTACGCCGTCATTATTCTTACATTCTTTCTGTGTACGTCGCTGCTGATAATACTTTCCAACGCCACGTCGTCTCTTAAAAGCGGAAAGCTGCTGAAATATTTCGGTCAGGCGGACTGCCACATCGTCACGGACATCGGCGACGAGGCTATGAAATTCTTGACCGAGGACGGACACGAAAAGGTCAAAAATTATCTTGAGGATATGGAGCAAACCCTTGCGGAAAACGGTATGCCCGCCGAATGTATGACGGAATATTATATTTATTCGATGATAAAGCACGGCGAATGTGAAAGCAAGACAGCCATACTTCAGGGCACGGGAACAACACCGGATATGTACGATTATTCAAAGGGAACGCCTCCGCAAAGCAGCGATGAGATCGCGATAACGACACTTTTGGCTAAAAAGCTTAAGGCGGATATAGGCGATACCGTTACCGTGTACTACACGACCGGCGAAAAGGCGGAGTACATCATAACCGCTCTGTATCAGGCAATGGTAAATCAGGGCAATTCCGTAAGGGTTCATACCGATTGCGATATAAACTATCTCTCGACAAGCGGCTCCCCCGGTACGCAGATAAAATTTACGGACGACCCCGACGACAAGGAGGTATTGCGCAGAATTGAAAGGATCAAGGAGCTTTATCCCGAATTTTCAAGCGTTAAAACATCGGGCGAGACCGTAGGCGACACCACGGGAGTGGGCGGCGCGATAGACGCGGTGAAAAAAATGTCCGTCGTTCTTACGATGATTTTAGCCGCGCTTATCACCGTGCTTATGGAGCGTTCCTTTATCGCAAAGGAGCGGTCGGAGATCGCGCTTATGAAAGCGATCGGCATAAGAAACTCCAAAATATACGGACAGCACACGTTAAGATTTTTCATTTCGGCAGCGGCGGCTGTACTTATCGCGGAGCTTTTGGGTATGCCGCTTACAAAGCTTTGCTTCGACCCTATCTTCAGATCGATGGGTCTTGAAATGGGCGTGGAATATGTGCAGAACCCCGCGGAGATATACGCGGTATTCCCCGTTATCGTTCTTGCCGCCACAGTCGTCAGCGCGTTCTTTACCTCGCTGTACACAAGAAAGATCAAATCCTCGGATGCCGCAAGCATTGAATAAAGAAAGGAAGAATTATTATGAATATTCTCGAAGTAAAAGACCTTTGCAAAACATATATCGTAAACAAGCGTCAGAACAACGTTTTGAAAAACGTGAATTTCACCGTGGGCGAGGGGGAAATGGTCGCCGTTATGGG
>DKXD01000058.1:0-292 GCA_002492075.1 Ruminococcaceae bacterium UBA7135 | reverse complement strand
GGGGGAAATGGTCGCCGTTATGGGACCATCCGGTTCGGGCAAGTCTACCCTGCTGTACTCGGTTTCGGGCATGGACGGAATTACCGCGGGGGAGTCTCGGTTCTGCGGAAAGAATATCGCAAAAATGGGCGGAAAAGAGCTTGCCGATCTGCGTCTTGACGAAATGGGATTTATCTTTCAGCAGATGTATATGCTGAAAAACCTCACCGTTCTGGACAACATCATACTCCCCGCGGTGCAGTCAAAAAAGAACACGGAGAGCCGAAGGCAGACCGAGGAGCGTGGCAGGGCG